>CAMCYJ010000053.1 GCA_945883815.1 Akkermansia muciniphila
CAATCTGGGAATCGGGGGCTATTTGATGCGGTGGTTGCCTTGGCCTGCTCTGGCCGCCGTGGTCGTGATCCACCTACTGGTCAGCGCGCTGTTCCTCAGCTGGGGACTGGTCAGTCGCCCCAAGAAAAGCCGCATCGCGTCGCCACCCAATCCCTTCCACGTGGACAATGCTCAGTCGGGTTCCAGGAGATCCGGGAAAAATCCGTTCGGATGATCGCTCGGAACCGACCGACCCCAGGAAAAGCGGCAAGTAAGTCAACCCCAGCTCAACGGGCGGGCGGATTGATGCGCGCTCCCTTGGCCTTGAGTTCTTCGACCTGGGCCTTGGACTGCTTGGACAGCGGGTTTCCCTCAAGGTAGACCCGCATGAACGGAGCAAAATTCCGGGTCTTCTCCAGATCGGGGGTCATCCAGCGGCTCAGGGGAGCCAAATCCCGGATGCGATTGTGGGACAACTGCAGGAAGGACGGTGCACGAATGCCGGACAACGGTGCCAAATCACTGATGCCGTTGTGGGAGGCCGAGAGAAGGGTCAGATTGCGGAAAGCTCCAAACCCCTCGATCGAGCGGATCTTGTTGTGATCGATGTAGAGGGTCGCCACACGGGGCAAATTGGTCAGCGGTGCCACCGAGCCAAGACGGTTGGCCGACAAGTAGATCGAAGCAAGGTTGGTCAAACCCGACAAGGGCTTCACGTCCTTCACCCGATTGTAGGAAAGCTCAATGTATTGCAAGGCCGGCACCGAGGCCAACGGGGCGATGACCGAGACCAAGTTGGACGCCAGGTTGACGTACTGGAGCTGCTTCAGACCGGACAGGGGTGCGAGGTCGGCGATCTTATTGCCGGGAATCTCGAGAGAGGCCAAGGCGACGCAATGTTCCAGACCCGCCAAGCTGGTGATGCCGGAGAAGGGTGCCGAGACTGTGGACACCGTGGACACGTCGGCAGCCGTCAGAGGATCCTGCGATTCCCGCTTGGCGAAAACCTGCCGGCGCACGGCCGCCTCGAGCTTCTTGTCTTTGAAGACGGAGACAGGAGCGTTGGTGGCCGCCGGCTTCTCAGCGGGCTTGGGCGCAGATTCTGCCGCGCTCATCGGCACCGAAGCCAACAGCAACACCGAAGCACACAGGAAGGGAAGGATAGCTCGCTTGCTCATGGTAATCGGCCTACATCATGACCAGCTATGGAATCAACGGAAGCGATTTTCGGGTCGAAGTCTCCTCCGGATTTTACCTCGCTCCGACACGGGGCCACCAACGGATCCCCGAAGCAGCCCGGAATAATCCAAAAAAACGTTCAACGCTTCGAAGGCGCGTTGGTCTTGAAGGCGCCACGGAAGAACCAATGCCGCTTGAGTCCCCCCAAGAAGTCTGAGGAATTGGTCAGGACACCCTCGACGGCAGGCAGGGTGTTCGAGCGGACCGTTCCCAGGGTCCGTTCGACCTCGACCAACGTGCCCGGCAAGGTCGTATTGAGATTGGAGACCAAAGGCCCAACCCCTTGGATCTGCTGATTCACCTGTGTGACCAGTGGCGGAACCGTGCGGCCCAGTTCGGTGAGCAGCGGCGGCAGCGTGCTGTTCAAATTGGTCAGGAGCGGAGGGACCGTGACGTCCAAGTTCGAGACCAAAGAACCAATGCCACCGATCTGGGAGTTCAGGTTGGTCAGGGTCACCGTCAGCGCCGAACTGAGATTGCTCGGAATCAGGATCTCTCCGAGTCCGCCGGGTCGGTCGAAGCGGGCCGACAGGTTGGTCGGAAACAACAAATCGCCCAAACCTCCCGGCTTGGTGAAGGCTTCCCGGATCCGCGGAACGAGCAACGTCAGTTCGCCAATGAGATCCCCGGTGACCTCGGTGCGTATGAAGTAGCCCTTGTCATTCGGGGTAAATGGATCGTAGCGGATGAAATTCGTGGCCTCCGGGCGACCCAAACTGTAGGCGTACTTGTCCCACAAGATGCCCAGTGCCCCACTGGCCATAGCATTGGTGGACGGGGCCGTGGTGGCGATGCCCAGGCCCTGACTGCGGGTCACCTCCAGAAAGTTCCCTCCGGCGATGTCGATGGGCAAGCCACTGACCTTGAGCTTGGAATCGGTGAAGATGTATCCGTGGTAAGGATCCCGCACCAGGAACCGGACAAACACATTGAAGCCTTCGCTTCGGTGCCAGGAGTCATCCGGAGCCGTGTCGATCTGAACCACCTCGCCAATGGTGAAACCCAGCATTTTCACCGGAGTTCCCACCTTCACGGAACTGCCATCCCGCAGGTAGGTGTAGTAAGGTATTTGTCGGACCCACCACCCGCGTTTGTCGCCGGTGGTCTTGATGAAGAATCCCAGGCCGATGAGTCCCACGATCACCGCGCCCAACAGAAAGAGCACCACCACCCATTCCACCCTTCGAAGGCGGGTCCGAAGTTGAGGAGTCAGATCCTGCAGGGCCATGGTCAGGGACGGGGTTCAGTGGAGTCGCGGAAACCGTCTTCTCCGGTGGTGGCGAAAACGGCTTCGATGTCGGAAAGGATGCGCCAATGGCCGCCGGCGACCAGCGCGAAGCGCGGGTCCAGACCGACGTACGGGCGCACCGCATCCGCTGCGGCGACGATGGTCAACGGTTCACCGCCGAACAAGGGGTGCCCGGCCAGAGCCTCGGTCAAGAACCCGCGCCACCACCGCAAGTGGACCGCGTCCAGACCCGCCAACGGGTTGTCGAGCAGGAGGAGATCCGGCTTCAACACCAAGCAACGGGCCAGCGCGACCCGCCGCGACCAGGAACGACTCAAGGAGGCCGGCATCCGGGAAAGGAGCGATTCCAACTGCAGATGGCGAATCAACGGCTCCAATTCGCGGAGGGCCTCGGCATGGGAGCGGTTCTGGTGATAACACCACGGAAGGAGGATGTTTTCCGACACGCTCAGTGCTGAGAACAGTCGTCCGCTGCCATCGAAAACCAAACCCAAGCGCCGGCGGGTCTCCCGCAATCCAGCATCATCGTCTCCGGAGGCATCAACGCGACGACCGAACACTCGCACCTCGCCCGCTGCCGCCGGGATCAATCCGGCCAAGGTCTCCAACAGCGCGGTCTTCCCGGTACCCTGCGCGCCAGCCACCACCCAAAGCTCCCCGGTAGCCACCGTCCAGTCCACCGCCTGAAGCGAGACCTCATCGGTGGCGGTCGGACGAACGATCCCCAAGGACCGGGTCTCCAACGCAACGGAGGTGGATCGAGGTGTCTTCACAAGAGCAAGTACACGGTGATGAACAAGGCATCGAGCATCAGGCACCCCACCACGCAGACGGCCACCGTCCGCGTCGTCGCCGGACCCACCTCCTCCAAGGTCATCGGGCGAGCCAGCCCCTGATAGCAAATCACCCAGCCGGTCAGGGCTCCGAACAGCAAGGTCTTGAGGACCCACAAGGGAAAATCCAGCAGACTCATGGCACCAGCGATCTGGGTGAAGAACTCGATGGGAGAGGCTTTCAATCCGCGGGCATAGGCAAAGGCATAGCCCGACACCAACGAGATCAGGATCAGGTACGCACTGAGGGACACCACCGCGACAGCGAATCCGACAACCCGAGGCACCACCAAATAATGGATGGGATCGATTCCCAAGGCCTCGAGGGCCTCCACCTCGCCCAGTGCTCGGGCCGTGCCCAGCTCGACCACCGAAGCCGTGCCCACCCGAGCCAGCACTAGGAGGCCGGCGGTCATCGGGGCCATCTCCCGAAGGAATACCGAGACGATGAGTGTGCCGGTGAATGGACCGGCACCGAACTGCTCCATCAGCGAAACGGTCTGCCCCACGAAGACGACTCCCAGAATCACTCCGAGAAAGCCGACGATGGGCAGGAGACGCACTCCGCATCGATGGATCTCACCCAGAACTTGCGGGCGCATCACCTGGGAGTTGTCCCGATGACGCCGAGCCGCCGTAGCCAGCGTGATGAGCATGAAGGCACCCAGACGGGTCAGGCCGCGCCACTCCCCGAGCAAGACACCCAGCAACCCCAAACCTCCATCGCAATCCTCGCCAGGACCGGCATTCTTGAGAGGGGGTGGGGGCGCCTCCATGTGCGTCGTTGGGATCAGCGGCTGGCCGTCTGTGGTTCGCGCTCGATGGCCGGTACCGCCGCTGCGATAAGCCGGGACATCCGCTCGAAGGTGACTTCTTCGGCCCCAGGCTCGCTCAGAGAAAAGAAGGAGATGTAGGCCCAGCGAGGACTCCGCCCCTTGGAGAGGATGTCTTGGACCATTTGCCATTGGCGGGCCGAGTGGCTGGCCGTGCGAATCCCGTCGGCCACAAACCAGAACACATAGACTCCATTGATCGTCACCCTGCGGCCGTCATCGCGCTCCACGGTCCGGGTCATGTCAAAGCGCTGCACCTCGAGACTTCCCGCGGGCCATCCTGGGACTTCGATACGGCGAACCGTCTGCTGGAGGATCTGCCAGCCGATGCCGGTCAAGCAGTACTCGGGCCGATGGATGCTGGTCCGATCGGCACCCATCAGCACCACGCTTGCCGAAACCGGCGGCAAGGATTGCCCGCCGTCATAGGATCTCCGTCCGAAGGTCGTGTCCGGCGGCAGGAAACTCAACTCGAGTTCAGGAATCGCTTCCAACTGGGACCGGAAACCCGGCAACGAGTCCGGAAGGAATACCGAATTGGAGGTGGCCAAGCGGCCCGACTCGCTGAGCAGGGGCAGACCCACGATCCGCACTCCGGGTTCGCCCATGCGCACACGGTCCTTGAGCCATCGCAGGGAACCAGCGGCGGCAGCCATCAGGGTCAAGGCCGAAATCGTGACAACGGCAATGCGCGAGTTCATGGCTGGACGTTGCCGGAGGAGGTACCTTCGGCCGGGATAGGGGTGGGTGAGCCGGATGCCGGTTCGGGTTCTCGCAGCCATCGGGCCACCAAGAACACACAGCCCAAAGCGATGAGGAAGGTGGCGAAGCCGAACTTGGTCTCGACGGCCTCACCTGCGGCTTGACCTGCTGCCTCAGCCACTGCGAATACCACGATCAGCCGGATGAGATTTGCCAGTACCGCGAAACCTGGGCTGAGCAGGATGAGGAACGCCCGACGCCATGCGGACCGGAAATTCAGGAAGGCAAAAGTGACGGTCAGGAGCAGCACCACCGTGGCGCTCCGGATACCGCTGCAAGCCGGAGCCACATCGAAACGAAAGCCTTGCACGGTGGCCGAGGCTTTCTGGAAGACGATGGTTCCTGCCCGCTCCAGCTTCATGTTCAGAATCCACTCGCAGAAGGTGGTCGAGAGCAACGTGCTCAGGAGCCGCAATCCGTGGGTCAGCGTATCGAGGAAGATGGAGATCGGAACGCAGAAGAAGAACAGCAAGTAGGGAAAGGCAAAGGCGCGCATCCAAGCCCGACCCCAATACATCCCCATGATGCCAAAGAGACCCAACAGGAAACCCACCACCCCGAGGCGCGTCTGTTGTACCACATAGCCCGAGAGGTGCAGCAATAGGCCGACAGGAACCAGCGCCAGCGCCGGAGCCCACGGCTCCTTGGGAATGGCGGTCAACTCGGCCCGACGCATCACCACGATGGCTCCCACCAACCAGGGGATCATCAGACCCAATTCATCATCGCGACCCTGCTTGGCTCCCCCCTCATAAACCGCCTGCAGCCAACCAAACATCGATTCGGTCTGGATGTAGCCCAGAGTGGAATTGCCCAATAAGTGGAAGAGCGCGAACCACGCCGCAACGACCAGCCCAAAGGCCGCCTTGTGGGGAAGGCTGTCCCACAGCGATCGCAATTCTTGAAGCATCGACGGTTGCAAGTCCGCTAAAAGTGACCCGTCCCATCACCCCCGCGCAAGACCAACGTCATCAACACCCTAACGAGCGATGCGATTGAACGGCTCCCACTAGGATCGGCTCGCCAGCGAGACCAGCCACTCTTGGGCGGCAGATCGGATGGATTCTCCGATGCGGACCTTGGGCACCACAAACTTGGGGGTGAACCAAGGGAAAGCCCCCACCAGATCGTGCGTCACCAAAATCTGACCGTCACAGTCCAGTCCGCTGCCGATGCCAATGGTGAGCATCCGAGCACAAACGCCGCGGATTTCGGCGGCCACCGGCGGGGTCACCAACTCCAAGACACAGGCGAAGGCTCCGGCCTCTTCGAGGGCGACCGCGTCTTCCAAAAGACGCTGACGGCCCGGCTCATCGCGCCCCTTGATGCGGTATTTGCCACCCTCTTCCACCACGTGCTGGGGCAGCATGCCCAGATGACCCATGAAGGGAATGCCCTCAGCCAAGATCGCCTGAACCTGGGGCAGTATCTCCCGCCCACCCTCGGCCTTCACGTATTCCGCGCCGGCCTCAACGAGACGTCGGGCATTGCGCACCGCTTGGGCGGGCGTTTCGTAGGCCTTGTAGGGTAGATCGGCTCCGATCAAAGCCCGGCCTCGGGCTCGGGCCACGGCCCGGAGATGATGGACCATGTCTTCCATGGTCACCGAAGTGGTGTCCGGATAGCCCAGAAGCACCATGCCCAGCGAATCACCCACGAGCAGAACTGGCACGCCAGCTTCATCCAACAGACGGGCCCCCGGATAATCATAGGCCGTCAATGCGCCGAAGGGCCGATTGCCCTTCCATCCGCGCAACGTCTCGACGGTGATTTTCATCGCATCCACGTGGGTAGTGTCGGCGCGGATGCGTCTGGGGCAAGGTCGAAGCTCCCGCCAGCGCCCACGCAGGCGCAGACGCAGGCGCTGGTGCCTCTGCGGGCTCTTTCAAGAATCTCAGCCCAGCACCAGCCCGACGGGACAATGATCCGAGCCCAGCACCGAGGGGCGAATAAACGCCTCCTTCAGGGCCGGTCGCAGGGTTCCCGAGATGCCGCAGTAATCAATGCGCCAGCCGACATTCCGGGACCGTGCGCCGGCCATCGGACTCCACCAAGTGTATTGGCCTGCTTTCCCCGGGTGCCGGTCGCGGAACGTATCCACAAACCCCGCCTCCATGAGCCGAGTGAAACCACGCCGTTCCTCGACCGTGAACCCATGGTTGCGGACGTTGGCCTTGGGATTGGCCAAATCAATTTCTTCATGGGCCACATTGAGGTCTCCGCAGAAAACCACCGGCTTGCGGGCCTCCAATGCTTTCAGATGGGCCCGAAAGGCCGGATCCCATTCCAGCTCCCGGTAAGGCAACCGGGAAAGGTCGCGCTTGGTGTTGGGCGTGTAGCAGTTCACCACGAAGCGGTCCTGGAGTTCGACCGTCAGCACGCGGCCCTCGTTGTCCGGCAACCAGGAACCCAGCCCTCGCTCGACGGAGAGAACCGGCAATCGGCTGAGAGTCAGAGTGCCGCTGTAGCCCTTGCGTTCGGCGGAGTTCCAGTGGACCGAATACCCGCTGGGCCAATCGACCGCCACCTGCTCGGGCATGGCCTTCACCTCTTGAAGGCAAATGACATCGGCATCCTCTTGGGCGATCCAGTCGAGCAATCCCTTGCCCAGCGCCGCGCGCAGGCCGTTGACGTTCCATGAGGTCAGCTTCACTGGCCAGATCTTGCGGCCGATCGCACCTCGGTGCAATCCAGCGGCCCGGAATCGGCTCGGCTTCTGCGGGGTCAAGGATTGATCCGGGGAGTGAACCTCACCGGGCCCCGGCCGCGGAATGCACCGGCCGGCCAGCGGACTCGCCGCGGATGAAGGCGATCAAGTCACGCAGTTCCTGGGGAGAACGCCCGGCCTCCAAGCCCTCGGGCATGAGCGATAGGCCGGTCGAGCGCAGGGAGCGGATCCTCGTCCTCGGCAACACGACCCTCTGCTCGCCGGCCTGCCGGAGGGTCACCGAATCGCCGCGCTGGGCCTCCAGCAAGCCGGTGATCGTTTCGTCGTCCACGGTCTCGGCCTGATAGGCCACGAACGCGGGGTTCATCGCCATGTTTGGGTCGAGGATGTTGGACAGCAAGTCCTCCACGCTGCGGTGGGCCGAACCGGCCAACTCAGGTCCCACGCGCATGCCGACCTCGCCCATGCGGTGACAATGGGCGCAGGACAATTCGAACACCTTGCGGCCCCGGGATGCGTCCCCACCGGCGGGCAACTTCGCCAGCCACTCGTCCACCACCTTGCTGCGGTTGGAATACTCCTCGTCACTCCAGAAGCGGGCAGCGCGCACTCGGATTTCGGCGGACCCACCCCGCAGCAGTCGGCGGCGCTGCTCGAGATCGAGGTTCAACTCGCCCACGCGGATCGTTCCCGATTCGACCGCCTCGAGGAGATCCCCATGGAGCGCTCGGCGTTCGGCCAGCAAATGGCCAGCACGGCCCCGCAGCGCGGGCGGCAATCCGGACCAACGGTCCACGAGCCATCGACCCAGCCGGGGCGGTTGGAGGCGTTCCAGCACATCGAAGGCGGCCGTCTGCACCTCGGGTTCTTCGTGAGGCGCTCCGAGCAGGCGCGAAAGCCCCTCCAACCAGTCGGCCGGAGCCTCGGCCAGCTCCATGACCCGGAGACGCGGCAGGCGCAGCGTCACCGGCAAGGCGGCGTTGGTGGCCATCTGGAAGGCCTCGGCCAGCGCGTGATCCACCCCGGGATCGGACGGCGCATTAAGACGTCGCATCAATCTCAGCGCCGGAATCCACTCGGGCGCCTCGGGTCGCGCAGCGAGGGCGGTCACGGCTCGGAGAGCTTTCGGTGCAACGGGCGGAACCTTTCCGGAACGGGCCAAGCCGGATTCCAACCCCTGTAAAAGCGGGCCCCGCAGCGCCGGGACGCCGTGCAAGGCCTCCAGCAGTTCCAGCGAAACCCCGAAGTCGCCGGGAACCGAGGTGGCCTGGACAGCCACCGACTCGGCGAGGTCCTGCAGCGCCGGGGCGAGACTGGCATCGGAAGCCGTTCCCCCTCGCGGTAAAGCCCCCGCCAGTCGCCGCAACACCTGACCGGCCTCACCCGGCCGCAGCGAACCCAGGACAGCCCGACGAGTCCACGGACTGGACGCATCGCGCCAGTATAGCGCTGCCAGCGCGTCCACCGACTCCGGGGTGCCCACCGCCGCCAACGATTGGGCCGCCTGGAACCGGATCCGCGGGAGTGCATCGCGGGAAAGCTCCAGCACCCGGGCTTGGAGCCGGGCCTCCGAGGCCAGCCACGGTTCGGACCAGCGCAGGGCGTTCTCGCGGACGCCAGGGTGTGGATCGGCCAGGGCAGTCATCAGGTCGGAGGGTTGCAGCACGCCCAAGACGCGGAGAGTGGCCAGGGCGTGCAAGCGGCCCTCCGGTCGGACCTTCGAGGTGGCCAACCGGCGAAGGGCCGGAGCTGTCTCGCGGGCCTGGCGTTCGTGGAGAAGTCGCTGAGCGGTCCCTCGAACCCAAGGATTTGGGTCGCCCAAATGACGGACCCATTGAGCGGGGGTCATCGCCGAGAGACGGGGAAACCGCCGGGGCGCACCGCCACGCGGGGTGATCCGGTGGATGCGACCGCGGTCCTGGCCGGCACGCAAATCCAGGGAGGCCCGGACTTTCTGAGGGATATAATCCGGGTGTTCGATGACCTGGCGCTGCATGTCGAGCAAGTAGAGAGCGCCGTCTGGTCCCGTCTCCAGGCCCACAGGTCGGAACGATGGGTCGCGGCTGGCGAGGAACTCGCGGTCGGAATCCTCGAAGGCCCGCGAAGCACGGAACACCGGTCCATCCGGACGAATCACATCGCGGTGCACCAAATGGCCCACCACATCGCAGACGAAGACCGATCCCTGCAAGTCGCGGGGGAAGATCGGTGACTCGCAAAGACCCATCCCGCCCGCGGCCGAGAAATGCCCCGCCTGTTCCGGGTGGTTGGGGCGAGTCTCGGGTTCGGAGATGGGGAAGATCTGCGCCATGTCTCCATGGTCGGAGATGCTCCCGGTGATGGACACCGCCGGGAACCCCGGGTTGCGCCGCGCGTGGGCCAGCGGCAGGAAGCGGTGCTGGATGTGGTCGATGTTGTAGGTCGTGAACCCACGGCCCCAGGCGTCGAACACGAGGCCGAATCCGCCGCCGGTCCGGGCGGTCAATTCGACCTCGCCGGTGTCCGGATCAAAGGCAAAATCGTGGTCACCCAGCACGACGGACAATCCCTCCCGGAGCGGCGACGTGAGCCGACCGCCATTACCGCCGTTGGCCACGTGGACCCGGCCGTCGAGGTGATAGCGGAGGCTGTTGGCCAGCGAATCGCTGACGCCGAGCCCCAACCCACGGAGGACGACCGTGCGCCGGTCGGCGCGTCCGTCACCATCGGTGTCCTGGAGAAAGACGATCTCCGGCGGAGCCAGCACGAGGACGCCGTCGCGCCACGGCAGCACGCTCGTGGCGTAGCTGAGATCCGAGGCGAAGACCGTCGAGCGGTCCGGCAAGCCGTCGCCGTCGGTATCAGCCAGCCGGCGCACAGTGCTGCCCGGTCGCCCGGAGGGACCCGCGCCGTAGGGATAGTCCCGGCATTCGGCGACATAGGCCACGCCATCGGCGGCGAAGGCCAAGCCCACCGGATCCACCACCTGCGGCTCGGCGCACCAGACCTCGGATCCGAGCCTGGGATCGAGGTCGAACCCACGGGTCACCGGCGCCAGCGACGGCGATTCCGCACCGATCACCCCGGCAAGACCCAGCGACCCGAGCGCCACCGTCGATCTCCAGCGCAACTTCATGTCCGGAGGGTACGCCTGCGCGGCACACCTTCAACCTGCGAGCTTCCGTGACGCTTCCCTCGAATGATCGGTTTCGCGAAAAGGAACGACCCTGGAAGGAACAGTTCTGGGATCAGGTTCCCAAATGCCGGGTCAGGAAGTCGCGGATCAACTGGATTTCCGGCTCACCGGCCACGGTGTGGGCCTTGGCGAACTCGCGCCATTCCAGGTTCAGGCCGGCCTCCTTCAAAGTCTGCGCCTGTCCGCGGACCGGCACCATGGGCACCACCGCATCCTGGGTGCCGTGAGTGAACAAGGCCGGAACTTGTCGGGCCTCGGGTCCCAACTCGCGCAACAAGGCGGCCGGATCGTGGATGTAACCACTAATGCCCACCAACGCTCCCAACCGCGGCGTGACCCGCCAGCCCACGTCGAAGGTCATCAGGCATCCTTGCGAAAACCCCAGAATCCCAATGCGCTCCGGAGGGTGACCGGCGGCAATTCGTTCTTCGATCAGACGCTGGAGCAGTTCGCGGCTGCGGCGCACGCCCGGACCGGCATCGCCGGGCAAGTCGTACCACGAGTATCCGCCGTAATAGGGATCAGGTGCATCGACCAAGGCGTACTCGAGCCAGGGCAGACGCAATTCACCGGGCAACCATTCCCAACCTTGCGACGAGTCACCCAGTCCATGGAGGACAATGAGCAGCGCCCGCGGTGGCGTTTGCTGGGCCGGAACGGTGTCGACGCGCAGGGAAGTCGGAGTGCTCATGGGTGTGATCTGGAGAACCATCAAACCGCCGGCAACGTCGCCAGCACTTCGCGCAGGGCGATGAGGCAGCGGGCGTTTTCGGCCGGAGTGCCGACAGAAATGCGCAACCAGTGGGTCAATCCGTAGCTACCCACCGGCCGGGTGATGATCCCCCGCTGCTGCAAAGCGGCAAAGACCGCAGCGCCACGGCCGGTCATCGCCAGCACGAAATTGGCGTGGGACGGCACATAAGGCAGCCCCATGGCCTTGAAGGCTGACTGGAAATACTCGACGCCCACCCGGTTGTTCTCGCGAGTGCGAGCTTGATGATCGCCATCCTGAAGGGCGGCCAAGGCTCCGGCCTGCGCGATGGAGTTGATGTTGAAGGGCTGGCGAACTTTCTCGAAGGCCGAGATCAAGGCCGGGCAGGCGATGCCGTAGCCCAAGCGCAGGCCGGCCAATCCGAAGATCTTCGAGAACGTTCGGCAGAGCAGGAGGTTCTCTTGGGTGCCGGAATGGATTTCAGGAATCAAGTCCACCGGATCCTCAAGGAACTCGATGTAAGCCTCATCCATGACAATGAGCACATCCTTCGGGACTTCACGGAGCAAGCGGAGGATATCTTCGCGGGAAGTCCGCGTGCCGGTGGGGTTGTTGGGATTGGCCAGGAAGAGCACGCCGGTGCGGGGCGTGATCGCACGGATCATGGCCGGGACATCGGCTGCGAAATCGACCGCAGGCACGGTGACCAACGTGGCGCCAAACAAGGCCGTCACGATGGGGTACACCGCAAAGCAGAAATCCGGAACCACCACCTCAACCCCGGGGCGCATCATCGCGTGGCCGACGAACTCCAGGATCTCATTGGAGCCATTGCCCAGAATGAGGTTCTCCGTCCGGACACCCAGTGATTGTGCGAGAGCCCGTTTGAGCACCGAGGCCGAACCGTCGGGATAAAGGTGCAGTTGGCGCAGCACGGTCTCCATGGCTGACAGGGCCTTGGGCGAGGGGCCGAAGGGGTTTTCGTTGGAGGCCAGCTTGATGATGCCGGCGGGATCCAGGCCATGTTCGCGGGCGACCTCTTCGATGGGCCGACCGGGCACATACACCGGCAGAGTGGCGAGGGACGGATTGAATCGGGATAGCACGTTGCTCATGCGCAGGACCGCAACGTTGTCGCACCCGGGCCCAGACGCAAGGCAGGGCACACACCGAGGCGAGCGCGGCCCAGCAGGCTGCGCCACCAGACTTGACCCCGTCGACCTGAGGTCAATGGTACGGCCCACCATGCGGATCCTGATTGTCGGTTGCGGGTATGTGGGCCTGGCGCTGGGACGGCGGTTGTCGTCTTCCGGTGCCGAGGTTCTGGGCCTGCGCCGACAAGGTGATCCGGACGGAGCGATGGCCGCCGCCGGCATCCAACCCCTGTGCGGCGACCTCACCCAACCCGCAGATTTGGAGGCCATTCCGGGCGATTTTGATGCGGTGGTGTGTGCGGTTTCTTCGAGTCGCGGTGGGGCGGAAGCCTACCGGGAAGTGTATTTGGGAGGTGCCCGGAATTTGATCGAATGGGCACGTCACCGACGGGTGGGCCGGATGGTTTCGGTGAGCAGCACGAGCGTTTACAGCCAAACCGACGGCTCTTGGGTGACCGAAGACTCCCCGGTGGAACCCGCCGGAGAAACCGGTCGATTGCTCGTTGCCACCGAGCAAGTCTTCACCGAGGCGCACCGAGCGGGCCTCGTTGCCACACAAATCGTCCGCGTGGCGGGCATCTATGGTCCGGGGCGCGGGCACCTCTTCCAGCAGTTCCTCGCCGGTCAGGCCCGACGCGAACAAAGCCAAGGCCAGAATCAAGGCCGCTGGATCAACATGATCCATCGCGATGACGTGGCCTCGGCCCTGGAGGCGGTGATGCTCCGGGGGGATCCGGGCCGAACCTACAATGCCGTCGATGACGAACCCGTTCTCCAAGGCGCGTTCCTGGAATTCCTCGCCCAAGAAACGGGGCTTCCGTTGCCACCGGTGGCCGAACCGATGGCGGGCCCGTCGACCCGCAAACGCGGCACCACCCACAAGCGCGTGTCCAACCGACGCCTGAGCGAAGAGTTGGGTTGGAAGCCGCGGTTTCCGAGCTATCGGGAAGGCTACGCCGCGGACATCGCCGCCTGCGTCGCCAACCCAGGAGCGGTCTAGCCTTCGGGCGCCGACCGGCCCATGATGAGTCCGTGATTCAACGCTATTCACGGCCCGAGATGCGGGCGATCTGGTCCGAGGAAAACAAGCTGAGCCTGTGGCTCGACATCGAGGAGTTTGCCAGTGAAGCGCTGGTGACCCAGGGCGTGGTACCGAAGAAAGATTTTCTGAAGATCCGAGAAGGCTGTCAGGCCTGGAAGTGCGACACCGCCGGATTGGCGTCGCGGCAACGCGAGCTGGAAAAGGTGCTCAACCACGATGTCATCGCCTTCACCACGGCCGTGACCGAGCGCATCAACGACCCGGCCAGCCGCTGGCTGCACTTCGGTCTGACCAGCTCCGATATCGTCGACACTGCCTTCGCCGTCCAGATGGTGCAAAGCCTCGACCTGCTCATCCGGGATGTGGAAACCCTATTGCCGGTCATTGCTCGACGAGCCCGGGAGCATCAACGGACCCCCTGCATCGGCCGCAGTCACGGCATTCATGGCGAGCCCACTACCTTCGGTCTGAAACTGGCGCTCATGCACGAGGAGTTCTCACGGGCCCTCACTCGCTTCCAACATCTCCGCACCGTTGTTTCCATCGGCAAACTCAGCGGTGCCGTCGGTACCCATGCCCACCTGCCGCCCTCGGTGGAAGCCCATGTATGCCAGCGTCTGAACTTGCGGCCGGCACCCATCGCCACACAAGTCATCCAGCGCGACATCCATGCCGAGTTCATGAACGGCTTGGCTCTCGTGGCCTCGGGCTTCGAGCACTGGGCCGTGGAGTTTCGCCACTTGCAACGCACCGAGGTTCTGGAAGCCGAGGAACCCTTCACCCGTGGCCAGAAGGGAAGCAGCGCCATGCCGCACAAGCGCAACCCGATCACCTGGGAACGTCTCACCGGTCTGGCCCGTGTGATCCGCGGCAACGCCGTGGCAGCCCTGGAGAACGTGGCCCTCTGGCATGAGCGGGACATCAGCCACAGTTCGGTGGAACGGATCATCTTCCCTGATTCCTGCACCTTGCTCGACTACATGTTCGGACTGCTCACCCGCCTGATGGACGGGCTCTTGGTCTATCCAGAAAACATGCGCAAGAATTTAGGACTCAGCTTGGGCATGTGGAACAGCCAGACCGTCCTGCTAGCCCTCATCCGGAAAGGCCTGACACGCGAAGACGCCTACTCCCTGGTTCAGCGCAATGCGATGAAGACTTGGGAGGTCAAGCATGCCGGCCGCGACAACGCGGATTTTCTGGAGATCCTCAAAACCGATCCGGAGGTAGCCAGTCACTTCAAAGCCGGAGAGCTCGAAGCGCTGTGTTCGCTCGACTTCCATCTCAAGGAAGTGAACGACCGGTTCAAGGCGCTCGGATTGGGACCCGTTTCCCTGGCCAAGGCAGAGGTGAAGAAACCGACCTCCAAAAAAACCTCCAAAAAGACCCGCTGAATCCAGGGCCTCGGGATGGGTCACCCATCCATGAGGCTTCGTGGAGCGTCAACGGCCGTCAACGGGAGTGTTGCCGTAGGCTGGGGGTTCGCATAACCTACCAGCAGTTGTTGATTGCTGCCGTCCACCCGTCGGCGGTGCCTCCGGAGTCGGTCGGTTCAGCGTCTTCACCCAGTCATGCGTCACTCCCGCGTCAGCGCCGGCCTCCTAATGTACCGCCTCAACGGCGGCGCTCTGGAAGTGTTCATTGCGCACCCGGGCGGTCCGTGGTTCCCGCACCGGGACCACGGAATTTGGACAATCCCCAAGGGCGAGATTGAACCCGGTGAAAGCGCTTTGGACGCCGCCCGCCGTGAGTTCACCGAAGAAGTCGGCATCACCAGCACACCGCCCTTCATCGAACTGGGATCCATCCGCCAGCGGGGTGGCAAGACCGTGTTTGCCTGGGCCTTCGAAGGCCAGTGGGATTCCACCCAGGGAATCCAGAGCAATTGTATCGATGTCGAATGGCCCGCGGGTTCGGGTCATTGGTCTTCCTGGCCGGAGATCGATCGGGCCGGTTTCTTCAGCCCAGCGGCTGCCAAGGAACGGATGAAACTCGCGCAACACCCGTTCATCGACCGTCTGGCAGACGCGTTGGCCCGTGCCCGGTACGCCCAAATGTCCGCGGCCTGACCCCGGCGGTTGTGGGCCAACACTGCGGGGCCAGCACTGCTCCCGCCAACCCTTCAAGTCGGCTCGACCTTCTGTCCGCACCACTCCTCGCTGGATTCGCCAACTCGATCGACTCGCCGCTGCGGAGTGGTTCAAAGCAAGAACCCCCGCGGGTGCCGAAGCACTCCGGGGGGTCTAACAATTGATCGCGGTCCTGCGTACGGCTCCGAAGCCGGAGACTGGCAGGACGGATGTCAGCGGTCGTCGAGAGCGACCACGCCGGGCAGCGGGATGCCTTCGAGAAACTCCAAGCTCGCGCCACCACCGGTGCTGGCGAAGGTCACCTGATCCCCAAGTCCGGCCTTGTTGACGGCCTTGACGCTGTCGCCACCGCCGATGATCGACTTGGCCCCGTGCTTCTGAGTCGCCTCCACGGCGGCCTCGGCCACCGCATGAGTGCCTGCAGCGAAGCGCGGATCTTCGAACATGCCCATCGGTCCATTCCAGAGGATGGTCTTGGCCGAAGCGATCACTTCGGAATAACGGCGAACGGTGTCCGGTCCGATGTCGAAGCCTTCGCAATCGTCGGGAATGTCACCCGTGTTGACCCGGGGATTCACGAATTCGAACACGGTTCGGCCCTTCTTGTTGACCTTGCCGGTGTCCTTGAGGTCGGCGATGACCGTGTCGGTCGGCAGCAGGAATGAAACGCCCCGTTGAACCGCCTTGGCCTCGGCCGCCAGGGCCGTGCCAGTGTGGTCCTTTTCGACGAGGGATTTTCCGGTCTTGCCACCGTGAGCCAGCTTGAAGGTGTAGGCCATTGCACCTCCGATGAGGATGGTGTCGGCCTTGTCCAACAGGCGGTCGATGACCTTGATCTTGTCGCTCACCTTGGCACCACCGAGGATTACCACGAACGGGCGGGCCGGGTTCTCGAGCTCATCGCCCAGGAACTTCAACTCGCGCTCCATCAGAAGGCCGGCCGCAGCCTGACCACCCCAAGCACGGACGATGCGGGCCACGCCGCTGGTCGAGGCATGAGCCCGGTGGGCCGCTCCGAAGGCGTCGTTCACGTACACATCGGCCAGGCGGGCCAGGCGGGCGGCGAACACCGGATCGTTGGCTTCTTCCTCCGACTGGAACCGCACGTTCTCCAGCACAAGGATTTCCCCGTCCTTCAGCGCGGCCACGGCAGCCTCGGCCTTGTCACCGACCGTCTCGTCCACAAAAGCCACTGGGCGGCCGATCATCTTGCCGAGTTGCACGGCCACCGGAGCCAAGCTCATCGACGGTTCCCGCTTGCCGTCCGGACGCCCCAGATGGGCTGCCAGGATGATCCGGGCCCCCTTGGAGATCAGCAGTTCCAGGGTAGGCAGGGTTTCTTTGATGCGGGTGGTGTCATTGATCACCATCACTCCGTCCTTCTCCTCCATCGGGACGTTGTAATCGACGCGCATCAAGACGCGTTTGCCGGTGACGTTCAGGTCGCGGATCGAAAGTTTGGCCATAAAAAAATGATCTGGGGCGGCAAGCTATCGGTCGACCCCGACAGGGCCAAGGGTTTTCAGGGCATTCGAGGAGGTCCGAGTGAACGGCGACCGGGCCAATCGCTGCGCGAGGCCGGTCGGTCTTTTTCGAAATAAAACCCCGGAGGGCCAAAGCCCGTCCGGGGAATTGTTGGAGATTTTTTGGACGCAGGAATCAATCCGCAGAAAGATCAGTGATGAAACTTGCCTGAAAACCTTCGGGCCTGCCGATCCGAGTGACTTCCGAGAGATTTCTCCCGACCCGTCCTGCGGACTGATTGCTGCGTCCTTGTCCCTCCATTTTTGGCGAACCCCGGTTTGATCCGGAACCTTCCGACTCTGCGAAGTTCCGATCCGGGGCAGGAGGAGGGGAATTTTCTCCCCTCCTCCCGGCCTAGGCGCGCCCGAAGCGGCGCGCCCAGGACCGAACCATCCGCTGGGCTTAGCCCAAGAGACGGAGGGCCGACTGCGGACTGGCGTTGGCCTGGGCCAACATTGCGGTACCCGCCTGGACCAGGATGTTGTACCGCGCAAAGTTCGTGCTTTCGTCAGCGACGTTCACGTCCTTGATGCGGCTGGCAGCGGCGGACAGGTTGTCTTTCGACACACCCAATTGCTCCGAATACATATTCAGAGCGGCTTGGTTGGCGCCCACCGTCGCACGGTCGGAGGCCAACTTATTGATGGCGCCCTTCACGTTGGCCAACGCGGTGGTCGCATTGGCGGTCGTCGTGATCGACGAACTGTTCGTGGCGGAGGTGTAAGAAGCACCGGTCAGGTTGACCGCGCTGTAGGCGAAGTTCGATTCAGCCTCGGCGTTGACGGTAACACTGAGAGCAGCACCACCGAACATGCTGACACCGTTGAAATCACGGGTCGCTGTCGAGTTGACGAAGTCTCCAAGATTTTGGAACTCGGTGTCGTAGAGAGAGCGATCGACGTCGCTCTTGGTTCCATCAAGAGCAAGCATCGAAAGCTCACTCATGCGGTCCAGGGCCTTGGCCACCTTCTTCAGGTAACCGTCCTGGGTTTGGGAGAACGAAATGGCGTTCCCGATGTTGTCGTTGGCGGCCTGGGTCCGATTGATCTGAGCGTCGAATCGCGTGGCGACGGCGAAGCCGGCCGCGTCATCCGACGGGTTGATCAACTTGGATCCCGAGCTCAAACGAGCCAGCGAACGATTCAGCAGCCCCTGGGATTCGCCCAGTTGCCTGGATGAGGTGAGTGCTGAGTAGTTGGTGTTAATGACCATAGTATTGACTCCTTCCTTGAAGTCGCCCCGTCTCCGGGGCTCTTTCATACTGCAAGACGGCATCCTTGCCGCCGGAGGTCTTGATTGATCGGGTGACCTCCTGGAACCCGTTCCGGTTCTTTCAGCGACCGGCCGCTTGGCTTTCGCCATCCGTCACACGACGGAGAAAAGTGGGTTGTGGGAAGAACTCGTGGCCCTACATCGGGTTTGCGACATTCGTTCAGGATTCGCAGCTATCAGTGAAGCTGATCAGGGGCGTTGAACCTGGACCTGGAACTTGCGGACGAATCCGCAGTGGAGAGACGGAGCGGAGCGGCCGGGGTGGTGAACGAGGGCAGGCTCATCCCGCCACCCCGAACCGCATCAACCCGCCGGATTAGCCGAGCAGTCGGAGGACGCTCTGTGCGCTGGAGTTGGCCTGAGACAACATCGCCGTGCCGGCTTGGACCAGGATGTTGTACTTGGCGAAGTTGGTACTCTCCTCCGCGACATCGATGTCCTTGATGCGGCTGTTGGCAGCGTACAAGTTGTCTTTGAGAGTTCCCAATTGCTCCTGATACATGTTCAGGGCCGCCTGATTGGCACCCACCGTTGCCCGCTCGGAAGCCAGCGTGTTGATGGCATTCTTCACCCGAGTGAGGGCCGTCACCGCATTGGTGGTCGTGGTGATGTTGGTCGTGTTTGCTGTCGCAGTGGTGAAAGTGGTCGTCGTCAGATTGATCGCCGCATACGTGAAACCGGCCCCTTCGCTGTCGATCGTCACCTGGATGGTGTTGCCCCCGAACATGCTCACTCCATTGAAGTCGCGGGTGGAGCTGCTCGTGACGAAGTTCTGCAAGTTGACGAACTCGTTGTTGTACAGACTCCGGTCGATGTCGCTCTTGGTGCCGTCCTGAGCCAGCATGGACAACTCGCCCATGCGATCCAAAGCCTTGGCCACCTTTTTCAGATAGCCGTCCTGGGTTTGCGAGAACGATAGAGCGTTCCCGATGTTGTCGCTGGCGGCTCCGATGCGGCTGATCTGGGCATCGAGGCGGATGGCAACCGCGAACCCGGCGGCGTTGTCCGAGGGGTTGACCAACTTGGAGCCGGAGGAGAGCCGGCCGAGGGATCGAGACAGGGAATCCTGGGTCTCGAGGAGGTTGCGGGAGGCAGTGAGCGCTGAGATGTTTGTCTTGATGATCATAACTCTATCCGTGAGTTCGACCCCCTTTCGGGGATCACTTGTTTGCTCGCGACATCCTTGTCGCGGATGAAACTTTCCCATCCTTGGGGGGCGTTCATCAGTTCATTGCTGAGCCCTCCGGAGATTTTTTCGGCCTCCGGTATCCGATGTCTTGCGACACCTATGTCATCGGAAATAACTGAGAATACCTGAGCTTTTTGATGATTTATTTTTTGGCAGGGTCCTTTTTATACCCGGCCTAAGGGGTTGGTGTGGCTCAGTTTTCGAGCCGATGATTGACCGCAGCTGTCGCTTCTCCGCAGGGTCCGGAAATGCGTCTCCAACCTCCATTTTTCGGTCTGCTCCTGCTGCTGCTAGCCGGTTGTGCCGGGCATTCCACCGTGTCCACAAAACGCCCGATCCGCGCACTGCTCATCACCGGTGGCTGCTGCCACAATTATGCGTTGCAGACATTCTCTCTCACCAATGCCGTGGCCCGGCATGCACGGGTCGAGTGGACTGTGATCAGCGAAGGCGGCTCCGGGACTCGAGCCGAGATCGCTCTCTACGATCAGCCCCATTGGGCCAAGGGCTTCGATGTGGTGGTCCACAACGAGTGCTTCGCCGACACACAATCCCCGGACTACATCCGGCGGATCACCCGGGCCCACGAGGCGGGGGTTCCCGCGGTGGCCATCCATTGCGCGATGCATACCTACCGAGCCGCGAGCATCGACGAGTGGCGCAAGTTTCTGGGAGTCACCAGTCGGAGGCACGATCACCAGAGCCGATACCCGGTGAAGAAGGTGGCCCCGGCGCATCCCATTTTGAAGGGCATGCCGGAAGACTGGGTGAGCCCCAAGGATGAGCTCTACGTCATCGAGAAGATGTGGCCCGGTGCAACACCACTTGCCACCTCGGTCAGCGAAGCAGATGGCAAGTCTTACCCGGTGGCTTGGGTCAATGACTTCGGCAAGGCCCGGGTTTTCGGAACCACCTTCGGCCATTCCGACGCCACCTTCCAGGACCCGATCTTTCTGGAAATGCTGAGCCGAGGATTCCTCTGGGCCGTCGGCTCCGACAGCCTCGTGGATCATCGCTGATCAACCCGGCAACAGCGCTTCGTATCGACCATCGGGGCCGAGACGGGTGCTGCGACGAATGGCCTGGGTGATCCGTCGCTTGGCGTGCTCCACAGCCTCAGGCAGCGGGTGTCCCAAAGCCAGGAAAGCGGCAATCGCTGCCGAATACGTGCAACCCGTGCCGTGGGTGGAAATCCCCTTCACAAACGGCGCCCGCAAGACTCGTTCTTCCTGGCCGTCCCAAAAGATGTCCGTGGCCTGGGGCGCATCCCGGAGATGCCCTCCCTTCACCAGCACGGGAACACCCCAGCGCCCATGCATGCCGCGTGCGGCCCATCTCAGGTCATCCACCGAACGCAGAGGCCGTCCCAAGAGCGCGGCTGCTTCATCCAAATTCGGCGTCACCAGAGCAGCCAAGGGCAACAGGCGGTACTGCAGCGCCCGCAGGGCATCCGGACGCAGTAGGCGGGCTCCACTGGTGGCGATCATCACCGGATCCACCACCAACGGAATCTCCCGATGACGGGCGAAGTTCTCGGCAACGGTCCGAATGATGCCGGCATTGAAGAGCATGCCGGTCTTGGCCGCAGCCGGAGGCAGTTCCCGCATCAGCGTCTCCAACTGGCGCTCCATGAACGCCTGCGGCACCGCGTGCACACCGGTGACTCCGGCTGGTGTCTGGGCCGTCAGACAAGTAATCGCCGTGGTGCCGTGGACACCCAAAGCCGCAAACACCTTCAGATCAGCCTGGATACCGGCCCCACCCCCACTGTCGGACCCGGCTACGGTCAGAGCGACCGGCCGAAACACGCCTCGATTCTTCACAGGCCAAACAGTGGGATCCGGAGCAGCACTTGCAAAGTCCGGAGGCCAGCCGATCTGGCTCAGCAACGCGATCCATCCATCGCTCCCATCGAAGGATTGGCTGGAAGCGACTCATCGCCTGAAAACAAATGCCACCCGGACTGATCCCCTGGCGATAAGCCCGTCTGGATTGCATTTCAAATCTGCCAACAGGAAGTCGTCGGAACAAACCCCGAGACTTTGACAAACCCAAATTCTGTCTGCAGCGTTGCTTCGGCAGGAGGTCCTGCCAACCCAGACTTCCATCATGCAATCCCGAATTGTCTCTTCCCGGAACCGGATCCGTGCATCCGCCGGGGTCACCGTACTCATCGCTTTGGCCTGCGGACTCTGCGGACTGGTGGCTTACCAGTGGTATCGGGACGCCGATCTCCGCATGCAAATTGCCGAGCGCAACAAGCAGATCAATGGCCTCAACGAGCAGAAGCATGAAGTCGAGGTAACCGGCAAACGCGTCGAAGAAGAGCTCAAGCGTGTCGAGCAACTCAAAGAGCGGCTAATCGAGCAGGACAAGACCAACAAGGTCGAACTGAGTCGCACCAAGCGCGAACTTTCGGAAATGACGGTGAAGTGGGAACGGGCCACCAAGCAGGGCGACGCTTACAAGGCCGCCTACGAAAAGATGGCGACCGACATCAAGGCCCAGAACGAGAGCATGAAGAAACTCAATGAAGCCTACGTGAACGCCGTGGCCGTCAACAAAGACACCATCGAGAAATACAAGAAGCTCGCCACCGACTGCGAAGACCTCAACACCCGCTACAACAAGCTCTTCGAGCAAGCCGAGAAACTCCAACAGGCCCTCAACGCACAGGCCACCGAGAAGAAGTAGGCGCGAGGGACCGATCCCACCGACCCGCCCCAACACGCGCCCAGCGGAGCGGGATCGGTCCGATGCGAGCCTTGGAAGCGAACACCAAAAACCCCTCGCGCACAGCGCGAAAGCCCCTACCCCCCAGAGCTTCCTCAGCGAGCGCAGGACCGATCCCGCGGAGCGCCAAAACACGCCCAGCGGAGCGGGATCGGTCCGCAGCGAGCCTTGGAAGCGAACACCAAAAACCCATCGCGCACAGCGCGAAAGCTCCATCCTCCCCAGAGCTTCCTCAGCGAGCGCAGGACCGATCCCGCGGAGCCCCCAACACGCCAAGCGGAGCGGGATCGGTCCGCAGCGAGCCTTGGAAGCGATCACCAAAGCCCCTCGCGCACAGCGCGAAAGCCCCATCCTCCCCAGAGCTTCCTCAGCGAGCGCAGGGCCGATCCCGCGGAGCGCCCACTCGTACTGGAACCCCGCAGAAAGAAGCACCGGGCCCTGAAGTTGGAATCTCTCAGGCACGACTCGCGGCCAAGAGGCTGATCAATCGCACACCAACCACCACCGCAACCCCCAGCAGCAACAGGCCGCTGAACTGGGAAAGCCGTCTCAAGGCCAAGGGCGAAATCGAATCGCGGTGTCGGGAAACCCCCCATCCCAGCAACGAAAACCACAGCAAAGCCCCGGCAGCGACGCCGACGACGAAAGACTGTTTGCAGAGCCAGGTGTCGGTCAGCCACTCCCTGGAAAGCAGCATCGCCGTCACAGTGATCCACAGCAGTAGAATTCCCGGATTGCCCAATACTCGAACAAATCCAGTCCAGAACCCCGTGTGCGGGTGAAACCGCCGTTCCATCAACCGGACTCCTTGGGTCTCACCAGGAATCGGAACACCCCTCAAGTACTTGATGCCCAACCAAAGCATGAGGAGGAAACTGACCA
>CAMCYJ010000054.1 GCA_945883815.1 Akkermansia muciniphila
GCCCCTCCTCCCCCCGAGCTTACCTGCGAGCGCAGGCCCGGTCCCGCGGAGCCCAACCCCACCCCAGAGAAAAACCCACCCAACGCGAAGCCCTATGACGCTCCCTGTCACCAGGCAGCAGCGGGATCGGGCCGCAGCGAGCATTGGAAGCGATCAAACCTTCCCCCAGCGCGCCAGCGCGAAAGCCCCTCCTCCCCCCGAGCTTACCTGCGAGCGCAGGCCCGGTCCCGCGGAGCCTCCGCCAAAGCAACCCCTAAGAACCCTGAATCGCCGCCACCAGTCGCTCCAGACGCCGCCCATATTCCACGAAATTGGCCTTCAACGCCGAGTCAGGCGGAGGAACCGCCGCACCACTGGCATCATGGAACACAGCCACCATGTGAGGCTCGATGCTCAAGGCCCCGGAATAGCCCCGCCGGCAGGCATCCTCCAAAATCCGAACCACGGCGCCATCCCCCTCTCCCGGCCAGTGATAGTCCGCGTCATTCTTGGCATCGCTCCAACGGGCATCCTTGATGTGGATGTGTTCCGAGACATCGCGAACTTGGGTCCAGAACTCCCATGGATCCTGCCGAGAATGAGGCGCCGGTTGCGTCCGGTCGGCATTGAAGACCGGATTGGCTGTATCGAAGACCCACTTCAATCCAGGCACCGCCTCCAACAATCGCAACGCATGTCGCCAACTCATCCCCCCGTAGTTCATGCAGTTCTCATGCAGCGGCTGGATGCCCGCATCGAGAAAACGCTGGGTCACCTCCCGCATCCGACGAAATCGCTCCTCCTCCATCAAGTCCGCCCCATCCCGCACCTTGTAGCTCATCACGCGGACATATCTCGAACCCAGACGCTGCATGCGCGGAATGGCTCGCCCCACTTCCGCCAGAGTGATCTCGAAGGGATCCTCCACATTCTTGGCCCAGTTTCCGATTGTGGAAGCAAAGCAGTAAATGGACATCCCCGCCTCACCCAGAGCCTGCTCCACCTGATCGAAAGCCGCGTCCGGCAAGTCGTGGAGATTGGCCTTCGGAAACCCCGGCACCGTGATGTTGCGTGCCTCAATGTGACTCCAACCCAACTCGCGGGCCGCGGCCATCTGGGATTCCAGCAGGTTTCCGGCCTCGTCGCCGATACCACAATACAGGGAGGGAAAACTCATTTCCCGGCACCCTACAACCAACACCGCCCCAAGGCCAACCCCGTGGACAAGGCCCCAGAAAAATACAAAGGCCACCCTCGCGGGTGGCCTGTGGGTCGCGCTCAGAGAGCGAAACTCGGTGTTACTTCTTCTTCTTTGGAGCGCTCGCTGCTGCCTTGGCAGCATCTTTCCTGCGGATCATGTAGGCCTTGCGGCGGGCGCGCTTCTGAATTTTGTTGGATTGTTGTCCCATGGCTCGGATTTACTTTCGCGGATGTTTCTACTCTTAGGCGGGAAGATGAAAGAGCGGCGCGGCAGCTTCAACCTCTTTCTCGGTCTGGCTGCCTTGATCCTATGCTGGGGAGTCCATGGCGCCACCCCGGAAGAAAAGAAACAGGAGAAGGAATTGGAGCAGAAGAAAAAGCTCGAAGCCAAACAGATGGCCCAGATCCGAGTCTATCGCGAGGTCACGGACTTCTCGGGCAGAGCCAGCGAGCTGGGAACCCTCGGAGTCAACAAGGCCACCGTCGGCCGCACCGACCCCGTCGAGATGACCGTACAGCGCGAGGCCGTGCTGGATGAGCGGGACGTCAAGCGGGCCACCCTGGTCGAACAGGGGGATACGTCCTTCTCGATCGCCGTCGAATTCGTCCAGCGCGGATCCATGGTGCTGCACATGAACTCCGTGGCCGCCAAAGGACTGCGACTCGTCATCGCCGCACGGTGGTCGGACGGCACCAACGTCTTCAACCGCTGGATCGCCGCCCCCCTCCAGCGCAGAGCCCTCGATCAAGGAGTCATCGTCTTCACACCGGACATGAGCCGGGAGGAATCGGTCGTCTTCGTCCGCGGACTCAACAATGTTGCCGTGAAGCTGGAGAACCAAGCCAAGCCGCCGAAGAAGAAGAAGACCAAGCCCGCGGAATCCACCAACGCCGCACCGGGATCCAAAACCACCAAGCCCAAAGACCCGAAGGCAGACACCAAGCTGAAGAACGAATTTGATCCCTTCCAAGGCCAGTGATCCAAACACTCCTTTCTCTTCTGTGGCTGGGGATGGGTCTGGGACTGGCGGCCCAGCCCTTCCAATTGCCCACGGCCAACCGCGCAATCCTCGAACCGGACGGCGGCGCTGAGCGGTATTTCGTGGGCACCGCCGGCAAGCCCTGGACCAGCGGCCAGTTCGGCTGCGTCCGGTCCGGCGGGTCTCAATTGCATGAAGGACTCGACATCCGGCCCATGCAACGGGACCGGCGCAACGAACCCACCGACGACGCCCTGTGCGCGGCCCCGGGAACCGTCGCCTACGTCAACACCCGCTCCGGACTCTCCAACTACGGCAATTACGTGGTGGTCCGGCATGAGGTCGATGGCCTGGAAGTCTTCACCCTCTACGCCCACCTGGCTTCCGTAGGGTCGGGGATTCGGGTGGGTTCCAAAGTCCAGACGGGTCAACCCCTGGGCCGCATGGGTCGCACATCGAACACCCGCCAGCGGATCACTCCGGATCGGGCTCACCTGCACTTCGAAATCACCTTCATGGCGGCCGCACGCTATGCCGCTTGGCACAAGGCCAACATGGGTGATACCCGCAACGATCACGGCAACTTCAACGGCCGCAATTTGGTGGGATTGGATCCGGCGGGCGTCTTTCGCTCCCAGACTCAGGCCCGACCCGGCGCCCCCTTCAACCTCGCCCGCCATTTGCGGGGCAGCCCCGAACTCGCCCGGGTCCTCATCCGCCGACCCACCCTCGACTGGGTGCGGCGCAACCCGGGTGCCGTCGAGGCCAATCCGGTGGCCCAACGCCAAGGCATCGCCGCCTGGGAACTCTCACTCGGATTCAACGGCATCCCGCTGAGGGCCATACCCAGGGCCACCTCCGAACTGCCCGCCAACATGGGCCCCTACCGCCTGCTTGGGGTCAACCCCAAGACCCTCGAGCAATTCCCTTGCGGAAAGCTGGTCTTCAAACGCGGCCAACTCTGGACCCTCACCGCCAAGGGGCAGCAACTCCTCGAACTGCTCGCCTACTGATCGACCCCACCGGCCCGGGAGCCGTGAGCCGGCAACGGCGGCGGTTGCAGGGGCATGGTCTGGTCGTGTTCCAGAAATTCCTGGCAGCAACCGAAGAACTCCTCCCGCGTGGTGGCCCTCCGGATGCGGTGCAAGAATTCCGGGGCCACGCCTTCGCCGATGAAGTTCATGTATTTCTTCATCTTCTCGACCTGAAGCCGCTCCCGGAACCCGGCCGTGGGTCGCGTGACTTCATAGAGATGTGTCACGTAAGCCAAGACCTCGCGGCCCGTCGGTTTCCGCCACACCCCACTGCGTCGGTATTCCCGGATTTGTTCGAAAATCCACGGATTGCGAATGCACCCGCGGCCGATCATCAACCCGCGCGCCCCGGTATCGCGCAAGACCTGTTCGGCCCGCTCCGGGGAATGCACATTGCCATTGGCCAGCACCGGGCACGGCATCGCTTGGACGGCGCGGGCAATCCAGTCACTGCGGACCTCCGTCCGGTACATGCCGGTGACCGTCCGACCGTGCACGGTCAGTAGATCGATCTGGTGCCGGGCGAAGAGCGTCAGCAGTTTGTCCCAGTCGGCATCGTCACTGAAACCCACCCGGGTCTTGACCGTGAAAGGCACCTGCGTCACGACCTGACGAAGGGCCCCCAGGATGGCATCGATCCGATGGGGTTCGCGCAACAATCCTCCGCCGGCACACTTGCGGTACACCACGGGCGCGGGACACCCCAAATTGAGATCCACAGCGGCCACCGGATACTGCTGCAACTCGCGCGCAGCCTTGGCCAGCGCCACCGGGTCGTTGCCGATGAGTTGGGCGATGGCCGGACGTCCGGTCGGGTTCTCGACGATGGATCGCAGGATGGGCGCGTCGAGCGTGCTGGTGCTGTGCACCCGGAAATACTCGGTCCAATAAACGTCCGGACCACCATAGTGCGCCATCACCCCCCAGAACGGCAGATCGGTGACATCCTGCATCGGAGCCAGGGCCAGCAGCGGCTCCGGTTGGGACAGCAGCGTCCGGAAGGCCCGTGCCCCATCCGTCAAGAGTCTGGTGGAAGCCTCATCGGCACGCTGCGGTTCCATGAGGGTCAATCCTCAGCCTTGGCGTCACGGCTCAGGAGATCGTGGACCGCCTGCCGCACATTCTTGCCCTCGTAGAGCATGGCATGCACCTCGGAGATGATGGGAGCATCCACCTGGAGTCGCTGTGCCAATGCCCACGCGGACTTGGCGGTGGGATACCCTTCGACCGCCGATGCCGAACTGGCCAAGACCGCAGCCACAGGCCTGCCACGGCCCAGGCTTTCACCGAAGCCCCGATTGCGGCTCAACCGCGAGAAGCACGTCAGGACCAGATCCCCCAGTCCGCTCAACCCCGCGAAGGTTTCAGCGCGCGCCCCACAGGCCACACCCAGCCGCATCATCTCGGTCTTGCCCCGGGTCACCAACGCCGCCTTGGAATTGTCGCCGTAGTCCAGGCCATCACAAACCCCTGCGGCGATGGCGATGACGTTCTTCAATGCCCCTCCCAACTCCACCCCGATGAGGTCTGAACTGCGATAGACACGGAACGCGGGCTGGTGAAAAAGATCTTGGACCGCACGTGACACGGCCTCGTCGCGACTGGCCACCACCACGGCCGTGGGCTCGCCACGAGCGACCTCCATGGCCAAGGAGGGTCCGGAGAGCGCAGCGGTCTGGAGACCCGGAGCCACCGAGTCCAGGATTCCGGTCATGGTCAGACCTGAGGAGAATTCGATACCTTTGGTCACACTGACCACCGGGCCGCGGAAGCCCGCCAACCGGGCCGCAGCCTCCCGGAACGCCTTGGAAGGAACGGCTACGACCGCCGCCTCGGCTCCGGCCAGAACCGCATCGACCTCCGTCTCGAAGGTCCAGTCTCCCACCAGGGGAATACCGGGCAGGAACCGCGCATTGATCCGGGTTCGAGCCAGTTCAGAAACATGCTCCGGTCGATGTCCCCAGAGCCGCACCGAATACCCACCCTGTGACAAGACCACTCCCAGCGCGGTCCCCCAGGCGCCTGCCCCCAAAATGGCCACCTTCATGATGCAGAGAGTTTGGATTTGCCGAAGCGGTGTTCGGTCCCCGCCTTCAATCGCTCGATGTTGGCCCTATGTCGCCACACCGCCAAGGCGGCCAACGCCGAGGTGAAAGCAACCAACGGCCACCGAGTCGGGCCCGATACCGTGAAGACCGTGGCAACCGGCAGGATGATCGCGGCGGCGATCGAAGCCATCGACACGTACCGGCTCAGAAAAAACACCAACAACCAGGTGATCACCGTCACACCAAAAGCAGGAGGAATGAGCGCCGCCATCGCACCGGCGGAGGTGGCTACTCCCTTGCCCCCCTTGAATCCCAACCAGCAGGTGTAGTTGTGCCCCAATACGGCCCCCAAGGCGGCCAGCGCTGGCAGCGCCAAGGAATCCGAGGGCGCCATCGCCACGGCCAACGCCGGAGCATACTGAACTGCCATCGCCCCCTTCAGCAAATCCACGATCAACACCAAAGCTCCAGGTCCTTTGCCCAACACTCGAAACACATTCGTCGCCCCGATGTTCCCGCTGCCGACTTGAGTGATGTCGACCCGCATCGCCCGAGCCACCAGAAAGCCCGTCGGTAGCGAACCGAAAAAGTAGGCCAAAACCAAAGTGATGAGGAGAGCGGCAACCATTACGGCCGAGGTTGTACGGGGCAACTGCCTGCCGCGCCAAGCGGCGAGTGCCCCAGAGTTGGAATCAGCAAATCCATGCGCCCCGAATTTGTCGAAAAAACCCACCGATCCACGGCTAATTAGTTTCAGGAAGATGGAAAAACTCCTTGAGCCAGAGGAGGCAGTTTGCGTTCATTCGCGTCCGCGCTTTCGGTTCACCGAAATGCGGTCAGTGGTAGGATGCCGGAGCGGTCAATCGGAACAGACTGTAAATCTGTCGGGCTAACGCCCTACGAAGGTTCGAATCCTTCTCCTACCACCATTTTCTGTCTCTCACTCACTCCACCGGATACTGGCGCATCAAGGCCACGAGCGCATCCACGTTCGGGCTTTCGGCGGTGCGGACATAGTGTCCACTGGTGCAGACGCCGCACAGCACGCTGGCCGCATTGTCGAGGCCCAGCAGCTTGCCCAGGCAGAAACCGCTGTTGAAATGGTCGCCCGCACCCGTGGTGATCTTGGGCTTCTTGCAAACCGGCCCCTCGACCACCGAAGCCACGCCACCCGAGACCGCCAACGCATAAGCCACCGGATGCACCACAAGAGTATCCACGGGCACGCGCTGCTGAATGGCCACGCTGAGCTCGGCCAAGCCCTTCCAGTCGCGCGGCGAGGCATCCAAGCCCAGCACGCCGGCGATCTCGTAGGCTTCCTTTTCGTTGAGCCCGAGGATCACGTCGAAGCGGCTCTGGAACTTCACGATCAAGTCCAGCGCATGGCGGATATCCTCGGCGGTGCGCTTTTCCGGATCGGCCAAGTCGAAGAAAATTTTCCGGCGGGGCCCCTGCAGCGTGGGCATGAGCTCCGCGTGCAAGCTCTCCCAGATCGCCGACATGTGCGGGAGCATGGTCCAGTTGACGAAGGCCACGAGGCTGGAGGACGCGAACTTGGCGGCGAACTTCTCCTTGCCGAAGCGCTGGCACAAGTTGTCCCAGTGGATTTGCTTGAGGGTGTAGTGCTTGCCCACCATCAGCTTGCCGTCCTCGAACTCCAGGGCGTCGGTGAAGCCGGGCTCACAAATGGTGTGGACTTCGGCGCGCGCGGCAAACGGCTCGAACACCGGATGCAAGGCCGGCCATCCCAAGGAACCCACGTAAGTCACGCCGATGCCCAGGCTGGCCAAGGCATTGGCCATGATCGGTCCATTGCCACCCAGCTTGGTCAGCACGTTCACCAATTCGACATTGGTGCTGCGGCCGGCGGCGGCAGCCAACCGCTGCGCGTAGGCGGCAATGGTCGGAATGCGGTCGAAGCGGACGGCATCGTAGCGCTTGTCCACCACGTGGAGGATTTCATCCACGAAGCCATCCAAACCGACAAAGGCGGTCAGCGACGGAACTTGAGCCGCAGCGGCGGCAAGGCGGGATGCGACGGAGGCACGGAATTCAGGCGTGTTCTGCATGTTCTATGAAACCGGAGCAAACCGGAGACGCGCCGAATATGGCCATTGCCCGGCCAGGGTGAAGCCGGAAAGCGCCTGAACCTGCCTCCACGTTCAATCCACCGTGACGCCCAAAACCTCGAGCAGGTGGTCCAATTCGTCATTGCTGTTGAACTGGACATCCAACCGACCCTTCCCGCCCTTGTAGTGCAGGGCAATGCGAAGACCCAAGCGGTCGCGGATGCGATTTTCCACATCCGTGAGGTGCGGATCGACCGGTACCGGTGTCGAAGCCGCACGCAGATCCACCGCCAGCGATGACGTGGCCGGATCCTTCTTGGCGATGGCAGCTTCGAGTTGGCGCACGGTCCATCCTCCGCGCATCGCGAGGCGGGCCAGTATCTCCTGCTGCTGAGGATCCTCGACACCCAGGATGACCTTCGCGTGGCCCACTGAAAGCCCACCATCCCTCACCGCTTCTTGCACCGTCGCCGGCAGCTTCAACAAACGCGTGGCATTGGCCACCACCACGCGACCGCGACCCACTTTCTTGCCGACCTGTTCTTGGGTGAGGGAGAACTGGGTCATCAACTGCTGATAGCCCAAGGCCTCATCAATGGGATTGAGGTTCTCGCGCTGCAAGTTCTCGATGAGCGCGAGTTCCAGCACCTCCAAATCGGTGGCCACCCGCTCGATCACGGGGACCTCGGTCAATCCAGCCAAACCCGCGGCGCGCCAGCGGCGCTCACCGGCGATCAACTCAAAAAACTCACCCACCACTCGCACCACCAAGGGCTGGATGATGCCCTGCTCGCGAATCGAATCGGCCAACTCGGCGAGGGATTCCTGCGGGAATTCTTTGCGAGGCTGCAATGCAGAGGGGCGAATCCGGTCGCGGGCAATCTTGCGCACGAGCGAACCGGGCGGGAGCTGAACCGGAGCCGGTGCAGGCGGAACGGGAGACTGAGCAACAACCGAAGCCGGACTGCCGGTGACCACAGGCGGGGTGGGCACTGACGGCGTCGGTGGCGCGGCGAAGGGGGATTTGATTCCCCCACCCATCAGCGCTCCCAATCCGCGTCCCAAGGCCGGTCTCGACATGACCCTCACTCTAGGGACCGACCGATCCGGGTGGCAAAAGGGATTTCAGCCAACCCGCGGGTAAATCCCACCTTCGGTCAATCGGGGATCACGGACGAATGGCCTGAAAGATCGTCCGAGCCATCAGGGTCGCCCCGGCAGCATTCGGGTGAATCTTGTCGGGGAACATCTCGGGGTAGCCAGTCAGGGCATCATTGAGATCGATGACGGGCACCTTCTTGTCGGTGGTGACGGCCATCAAGGCCGGGATCACGCCGTCGTCCAAGATATGGCCGGTGATGCCCCAGGTGTCGGAATACACCGGCACCGGGAGGCAGGCCCACACCTGGGGCTTGGACTTGAGGTCGCGAAACTGATCGATCAACCAGCGGGTTTCTTGCTCGAAGAAGGCCTGGTCTTTCCAGTTCTGGGGCTTCGTGTCGTTGGTGCCCAACTTGATGATCACCATGTCCGGCTGCCAAGCGATGGCTGCCTTGAACTCGTCGGTGCTCGCGTACGGGAGGTCCCCAACCCGGCTTAGGGTGGCGCCGCTGCGCCCAAAATTGCGCACCTCGAAGCGGTTGCCCAAGAGTTCTCCCAACTGCTTCGGGTAGTTGTTCTTCTCGCGTTCCTCCACGCCCGCGCCATGGGTGATGCTATCGCCCACGCAAGCCACCTTGATCACGCGCCAACCGCCTTTGCGGTCTTCGAAATCCTCGATCTTGATGAGCTCCGGCCGGAGCTTGCGACGGCAGCCCCAGGAAATCGCACCAGCGGCCATCGGCAACAGGGTCAGGAAATCGCGACGTTTCATCCGGGCCGATGAAAGCGGGGACAGGACCTTTGCGGCAAGCGGGCTGTTGGGGCTTTTGTGCAAAAGCACGCCCACTCCGGGTAGCGCCTACCTCGGGACCGCGCTCGGAGAGTGCGCCCCGGCGCACAAAAAAACGTCCGGGAACTCAGTGCGACACCGTGTTTCCAGGCACACGGTTTTGCAGCACGGCCTGGGTTTGCTCGGTGCGGAACTGCTCATAAGCCGCCCGGAACTGCGGGTATTTGTTGCCCAGGATGGCCGTCGCCAACAGGGCGGCATTGATGGCACCCGCCTTGCCAATGGCCATGGTGCCGACCGGCACGCCCCCGGGCATTTGGACGATGCTCAGCAGGGAGTCCATGCCGTTGAGCGCCTTGGACTGGACCGGCACGCCCAAGACCGGCAGTGCCGTTTTGCTCGCGCACATGCCCGGCAGGTGGGCCGCCCCGCCCGCTCCGGCGATGATCACTTCAATGCCCCGCCCCGCCGCGGCCGCCGCGTATTCGAACAACAAGTCCGGCGTGCGATGCGCACTCACGACCGAAGCCTCATAAGGCACGCCCAAGGCCGCCAACTGTCGGGCAGCAGACTCCATCGTCTCCCAATCGGACTGGGAACCCATGATGATGCCGACCAGCGGGGAAGTCATAAAGATTGAGAGTGACCTCTCCGAGGAGAGATGTTCAAGCCTCCCGGCAGGCCGTCACCAACTGGCGGTGCGGTCGGTCGAAAACTCAAAGCGAGTCTGGGACTGATACGCCTTCCCCGGACGGACCACGGTCGACGGGAAATTCGGATGATTGGGGGAGTCGGGAAAATGCTGTGTTTCGAGACAAAAGGCCCCATACCGCGGCTGGTGCACGCCGTCAAAATGGTTGGCGGTGTACAGTTGGATGCCGGGCTCCGTGGTATGGCAAGTCATCCTGCGGCCGGAATTCGCATCGAAGATCCGCGCCGCCAATTGCAACCCGTTGCCGCGTCGATCAATGACGAAATTGTGGTCGTAGCCCTTCGGCCCGCGGACATCACGGATCCGCTCGCCGATGCGGTGGAAGGCACGGAAGTCAATCGGAAGGCCGGCCACGGGGGCGATCTCGCCAGTCGGGATCATCGCGGCATCCGACGGGGTGTATTGGCTGGCCCGGATTTGGAGCTCGTGTCCCAAGACATCCCCGTTGCCCGCGCCCGCCAGGTTGAAATAGGCGTGGTTCGTCAGGTTCACCACGGTGGCCCGGTCCGTCTCGGCGCGGTAGGTGATGAGCAACTCGTTCTGGTCATTCCACGCGTACGTCACGGTGACGTCCAAATGACCGGGGTAACCTTCCTCGCCATCGACGCTGCGATAGCGGAATTCGGCGATGGCGGTGCCCTCCTCGACCCTCGCGCGGGAACTCCAGAGCTTCGAGGCAAATCCCTGTCGGCCGCCATGGATATGATTGCCTCCCTCGTTGGCGGTGATGCGCACCTCCCGGCCTTCCAGCGTGAACCGCGCACCGTGGATCCGATTGGCGTAGCGGCCGATGACCGAGGCGGCGGGCAGCCCCCGCTGGTAGGCGTCCATCGAGTCGCCACCGAAGACGACGTTGGCCGACTGACCCTTCCGGTCCGGCACCTGGATAGACGTGATCGTGGCCCCGTACTCCGAGACCCCCACCGTCGCACCCGAAGCGTTTTTCAAGGTGTGCAGGCGGACAGGACGACCATCGGGCATCCGGCCGAAGTCGGTGCCGACCACCGAGGCCGTCGTCGGTCGGCCCGCAGTGGCACAGCCTCCCAGCCAGCCACCCGCGACCGGAAGGACGGCGGCGGCGGCGAGGTGTCGGAGGGCTTCGCGACGCGACAGAGAAGGAGCATTCATGGGAATCGGTGGTGGTGACTACAGCCACCGATCGAGCCAGAGATCAAGCCTGCGGGAGTTGGGCGAGGTTGAGCGAGGGCAACGGCGAAGCGGCGTTGGACACGCTCTCTGCGTCGCGAAAGCCTCCGGGGGCTGGGCGATTCGCGTTGGATCCGCTCTTCAGCATACCGTCGACGGCACGAACCCACGCGCCCTCAACAGCACCACCTCCCCGCTGAGCAACCCCGGAGCATCGCAGGATCGGAGAGCAAGGGCGACAGACGCTGGCGAGCACTCACGGAGAAGTCGCCCGTGCCCGTGGTCAGCTCCCTGTTCAACCACAACAAGCTGGCAATCAATGATAAGAGAGCGATGACCCAACCTCGCAAACTCATCTTTGATGTCCTGTTTTTCACTTGTTGCGATTCAAGCCCCTGCCCCTTCGACAGACCGTCAGGCACCGGAGGCACCAAGGATCACCCTCACCTTTGACGCAACCGCCAGAATACCGCTCGGGTGGTCGGATCGGTCGGCACCACCAACGACACTGGGCTCTCCATGCCTTGACCATTGATCGGCCGGACTAACACCCATGTGTTCAAGTCACCGGACATTTCAAGATCCACGGTGGCCCCACGATCCGCCCGGATTTGCAGCGTGATCGATCCATCCAGATTGGCGGAGCTAATGGCGAAAATTGGCGTCTGGGCAGGTCCGGACACGGTGACTCGAAAGGACTGCTCACCCGCAGCTCCGAACGAATCCGTGACCAAGATCGTCACCGGGAATACCCCAGGCCCATCGGCCTTCGACGGTGTCCAGCGGATGATGCCGGTTGCAGGGTGGATGCTCATCCCGATCGGCCCGGATTTCAGCTTATACCCCAACGCCTGGGCGGGCAGATCGACATCGGTTCCAACCGCGGGCACCAACCACTCCACTCCCGGCGCGAGGACCACGTCGGGGAGCACCGCCAGCGAGGGCGGCGTGTTCACCTCCCGGACGACGAGCACGATCCGCTTCGTGGTGCGGACGTCGCCGTCGGTCACCGCCACCTCGACCAGATTGGTGCTGGGGCCCTGGGCTTCCGTGGGCACCCAGGCCAATCTTCCGGAAGCGGTCACCGAGAGCCCGACGGGTCCAGACTTCAGGGAATGACTCAACACGCGGTCCGAAAGCGCCTTGTCGTCCGCAGCCAAATCCATCGAGGCCAACGCCAGTTCGTCGAACACCTGCAAGGGCAGGTCGATGAATTCTGGCTGATACTTCACCACCACGGAATTGGTGGCCTTGCCCGGATTAATCGCAGAAGCATCGGTGACCACCACCTGGATCGTATTCGTCCCAAGCTTCAACGCCACGGTGTTGCTCCAGAACGCCGTCTGCGCGGCGGTGGACACACCCCCAACTGCGGTCGCCCCGTTGACAAGGACCGACGAGATCCCGCTGTCGCCTCGCCCCGCATCCGAAGCACGCCCACCCACCGAGATGATGCGATCACGAACCATAGAATTCGGTGTCGGATAGTCGACTAGGACAACAGGTGAATTGGTTCGGTAATTAATTGATGTGACGACTCCACTGGGCGCACTGATGATTGCTTCATAGCTTGGAAATCTGATTGAATGAAACGGGCTAAAGAACTGATCAATCACCCAGGGTCCAAATAAGGCTAATGAAAGCCGATCCAAATTAAATAGTGCCGCTACAAATTGAGCAGGCCTGTTCAAAACATCCGAAAAAAAGTCAACGGCTGCCGAATGGGCGTCACTGGAGCCCAAATCAGTGTTGACAACAAACGCTTCAGAAGCCAACCAAGGAAGCAATCCATTTCCGTAAGGAGAAGTTACAAAGACCCATGACCAAACAAATTTAGCCAAATAGTTCACCTCCAAATCCGAGTCAAAACCGGACGGCACGGCGTTAACTGCAGGATCAAGAGCGATGATGCTCCGAAGTTTTTCGGGCTGAAAACCAGCGGCTAGTTGATCTCCTACATGACAGCCAAAGGAATGACCAATTACATTAATCTTGTCGGCCTTCAATCCGTAGTGCTTAAGGATTTCCGCTGCCCATTTGCCTGACGGAGAAATACCTTTCGCTGCTTCGCGAGCTTGGGAAAATGGGTCAAGCAAGAGCACCGCAATAATATTGAAAAGCCCGGTGTCCGCCAAAGAACTCCAGTCCAAGGTAACCACCTGGTCTTCGGGCCTGGCTGAAATCACCGATCTTACGAGATTTGAAATATTAGGTTCTGTCCTAGAACTATTCCAACCGTGAATGATAACCCACGTGTTTTTATTCGGGTCTATTGGAGCACCAACCTTGTCTTCCCGGCAAATATCGACCAGATATTCCTCGGAAGATCCCGAGCGTGTGATATGATTAGCAAAACCGGCGGAGACCGTCAGTCGATATGGACCAAAACTTCCAGCGGTGTCATCTTTGCCATTGGCAGGATTGTACTTGGAATTCCCAGCACCAGAAACTCCAACAAAGTAGGCTCCCGACTCCGTAACTTGGAACCGAATGAACGCCTCATTTGCCGATTGCTCCGTAGGAGCCCCCCCTCCAACGTTGTTGGTGATCTCTAAGCCTTTTGAGTTGAACAATCGGAGCAACGGATATAACGAGCCCGTATTTCGATCTACATCCAACGTGATGGTTTGGCCGGCCTGACAACCGATCTTATATATGTCAACGTCGTCGGGAAGTTCAATCGATCCAGTCCTTTCATTTGAATAGAGGACACTCCCCAAATCAGTTGCGGATGCCAATGTATCGTCAGTGTCGGGAGGGATAATGTTTAGGAGCCTAGATTCGAGACCCGTAACTCCACGCCCGCGCACCTCAAAATAGAACTCCGGATCATTGCCACTGTCGGCTTCCCATTGTGAAATCCATGAAACCAAGGCGTATGTCTTTGATTGATATTCGACAACCTGACCCTGAAGTGAAACAACAAAATTGTCAACAAAAGGATCGTCCTCTATTATTCGAAACTCAATTAATTCGTTGACCGAAAAACCTTTTACCTCTGCAAGAAGGCTTACTTGTGTGCCTGAGTAGCATGTAAAAACCCCATTTGGTGTTGACCAATATGCAGATACTATTTCCGGTTTTGGGGTGACATTTATTGTAACCAACGCTTCTTGCGAGTCATTAACTCCATCATTTACAACAAATATGAATCCATCTACCCCTTCAAAACCTGGTTTTGGCGAATAAGTCCAAACGCCAGATTTGTTGAGGAGCGATCCGTTGAGAGGTTGCTTTAATATCCTATATGTTAATTGAGAACCTTCTGGGTCAGAACCGTAGAGCGCAATCGAAAGACTGCTGTCTTCAACAACACTTACTGCCTGAGGGTTGGCAGTTGGAGGGCGGTTGACCAACCCACCGGTCGGCACGAGAGAAAACGGCCGCATGTTTTCCATCCCGCCCGGTATGGCGAGCAAGTCTGTTGGTATCGTGTAGGTGAATGGCTCTGAGATCCCTGTTCCGGGCAATCGAGCAAGCGCTTGAGCCGCTCCGAGGCCCGCCACCGAGGAATCCCAGACAGCAATCCGAAGTGTAACGGTACTGCCCGGGCCAAATCCGTCGAGTGTACCGACATTCCCTGGCCCACCGGCCGCTGAAGGATTCCAAGTCCCCGGAGATACCGTGGTAGACACGCGAAACGGAGCCGGTGCAAACGACTTGGTTAGCGAGTTCGCTGAAGGGCCGTACCAGACTTGAGCAATGAAGGTGGTTCCCGTCAATGGCTTGCCTGTCGCGTCGAGGACCAGTGCCAGCCCACGGTTATTGAGGTTAATGAGTGCCTGACTTGGAGTTGCGGACACGATGGCAAATGATTGCATGTTTTCCATGCCACCAGGTATCGCGAGAGGGTCCGAGGGTATCGTGTACGTGAAAGGCTCTGACAAACCCGTTCCAGGCATTCGATTGAAGGCTTGAGCCGCTCCAACTCCCGAGATCGCAGAATCCCACGTAGCAACCCGCAACGTGACAGTGCTTCCCGGATTGAAACCGTCGAGGGTCGCAATCACGCCTGGGCCGCCAGTAGCACCTGGATTCCAAGTCCCCGGAAGTGCCGTGGTAGACACGCGAAAAGGGGCCGGCGCAAAGGACTTCGTTAGCGAGCTCGCCGAAGGGCCATACCAGATTTGAGCGACAAAACTGGTTCCCGTCAGAGGTTTGCCGGTAGCGTCAAAAACCTGCGCAAGACCACGGTTGTTCAGATTGATCTGCCCTTGTCCGAACGCCGGCGCGAGGAGGAGGCACCACAGAAGCAGGGAGGCGAATCGAGAGAGCATGGTGCTTCGCAAAGGGTTGTTTTGTTGGGATATTACTACCCGACACGGACATCTTTCCCCTTGAAACTCAAGGGTGAAGTGACTTGCAAGAGGCGGGTAGCAATAAGGTCCCGGCGACACTGACTCATCAGCAGTGCCCGACTCGATTACCAGCGCTCGGAGGGCCCTGAGCGCCCGCCCTTCAGGCCGCTGGCAGGCTCGCCAGGGCCACCGCGAAGCGGCGTTGGACACGGTCGCGCCCCAAAACCTCCAAGAGGTGGTACAAGCTCGGGCCCACCAGTTTTCCGGTACAGGCCGCACGCACCGGCTGAACCAAGGCACCGACCTTGACTCCAAGTTCGGCCGCCAAGGCCTTGAGGGTCGCCTCGAGGGCTGGCGCTTGGAATTCGCTCAAGGTAGCAAAGGCTGCATCCAACTTTTCCAAGGGCAGCCGAGCGGCGGCGCTCAGGGCCTTGGCCCGCGTCTCGGGCTCGACCGGCACCGCGTCGTCGGGGGCGAAGTAGAAGTCCACGAAGGCCGGCAAGTCCTTGAAGAGTTTGCCCTTCTCGCGGGCGGTCTCGAGGGCTGCGGCGACGTACTCGGGCGGGAAGCTGGCCGTGGGTATGCCGGCGCGGGCCAAGGCGGCGACGCCCCGTTCCACGAACCGGGCCGGCTCCATGATGCGCGTGTGCTCGAAGTGCAGGGCCTCGAGCTTTTTGACGTCGAACTTGGCCGGACTGCGGTTCACGCGGTCGAGCCCGAAACGGGCGATCAACTCGGCCACCGGCAAGAACTCCTTGCCGTCGGCCGGCGCCCAACCCAGCAGCGCCAAGTAGTTGAGGACGGCCTCGGGCGTAAACCCGTCGTCCTGATAGTTGGTCACATGGGCACCGTGGTCGCGCTTGGACATCTTCGAACCATCCGGGTTCAGGATGAGCGGGATGTGCGCATACCTCGGCGGCTCCACCCCGAAGGCCTTGAACAGGGCAATGTGCTTGGCGGTGTTGGCCAAATGGTCCTCACCCCGGATTACGTGGGTGATGCCCATTTCCAGGTCATCCACCACGTTGACCAAGTGGAAGACCGGGTTGCCGTCGCTGCGCACCAGAACCCAATCGGGATCGGCCTCTTCGCGATCGGTCAATGGGCGCAGCACATCACCGATGATGAGATCGGGAATGGTGATGGCCTCGCGGGACATGCGGAAGAACACCGCTCCATCGCGGTCGTAGGCGAAGCCCTTGTCGCGCAATTCCTGGATGCGCCGGGCATAAATCTCGCCGCGACGACTCTGGAAGTAGGGACCGCAGTCGCCGCGACTGGGACAGGTGGTGTCGCCAGTGGTGGGACCTTCGTCCCAGTCGAGCCCCAGCCAACAGAGGCCGCGCAAGATGACATCAATGGCCTCCTGGCTGTTGCGCTGGGTGTCCGTGTCTTCGATGCGCAAGATGAACTTCCCGCCATGATGGCGGGCGAAGAGCCAGTTGAAGAGGGCCGTGCGGGCCCCGCCAATGTGCAGGTAACCCGTCGGTGACGGCGCAAAGCGAACTCGAATCGGAGCGTCCATTTCTGGGGCCGATCTTAGGGCTTTTTGAGCCGATGGGGAACGAGGATCGGCGTTCCGGATTTGGGATCTCCAAACCCGGACCTCCACTCACTCCGGCGGCCAGGCAGCAGACGAACGAGTCAGTGCTTCAGGAATTCGTCCAAGGCCACTCGAGTAATGCGCCAGGCAGACCCGATCTTTTTGCCCTTGAGGGATCCGTCGCCCAAGGCGGCCAGCACGTCCGCCTCGGAAACGCCGAGGCTCTGGGCGACGTCGGCCGGCGAGAGCAGTTCCGGAATCGCCGAAGCCGCGCCCGATGCCGAACCAGCGGCCATCGAGGCACCGATGACCGGAGGCGCACCGGTACCGAGATCTCGGGCGATTTGCGTTCCCAGCGCGAACTGTGCGGCCAAACCGGCAACCCCACCACCACCCGGCTGCTTGAGCGACTCGGCCAATTGCAGTTTCACGTAGTCGTTCAAGTTGCCGATGGCGGCCATGCTGGAGCGCTTGTCGATGGCGCCTTCGACCTCCGGCGGGACGCTGACATTTTCAACAATGAAGCTGCCCAGTTCGATGCCGTACTTCTCGGTGAGGATCGGGTTCAGGAGCGGCAGGAGCGCGTCACCCAACTCGGAATAGCGGGCCGCCAAGTCGAGCACCGGCACCTTGGAGCTGGCGACCGCATCGCTGAAGGCACTGACAAAGCGAGACCGCATGGTGTCCTGGAACTCATCGATGCGGAAGTGATGGTCGGTGCCGGCCACGTCCTTGAGGAACACCGGCACATTGACGATGCGGAAATCGTAGGTGCCAAAGGCCCGCACCCGCACGATGCCGAAGTCCGGATCCCGCACCATGATGGGATTGCTCGTGCCCCACTTGTTGCCGGTGAAGAGCCGGGTGTTGACGAAGTAGACATCGCACTTGAAGGGCGACTCGAAATTGTACTTCCAGCCCAACAGCGTGCTGAGAACCGGGATGTTCTCGGTCTTGAGGGTGTGCTTGCCGGGGCCGAAGGTGTCGACGTATTGACCCAAATACACGAACTGAGCCTTCTGCGACTCGCGGACCAGGAGCTGGGCTCCGTTCTTGATCTCCTTGTCTTGGTCTGGAAAACGCCAGCTGAGGGTGTCCCGTGAGTCGTCTTCCCACTGGATGATCTCCAGGAACTGCGTCTTGAGGTAGTCGATGATGCCCATGGTGCGTGTTCTCCGTGTTGGCCGACGGTTTCCCGTTTGAAAACCGATATTGCCCAACCTTCCCTGAAGCAGACCAAACACGAAACCGGAATTTGGCCTCCCATTTTCCAACCCTCACCCGAACGAGGCGCGCCGTTCATCGCTCCAAGGGGTTGGGCCTGCTCCGCAAAACGGCTCAAACGAAACCCGCCGGATCACTCCTCGGAACCTCGAGCCTGAAAAACAGTGGATCCGCGGACGTTTCCGGAAGCGACCTCGACCACGTAAGAAGCTCCGGCCTTCAGAGGTTCCGCCGAAGACTTGGCGGCGGGTTGCAGCCCCTCAGGCGGCTGACCGTAAAGAAACCCCCTCGTTGGAGCCCCCTTGCCCTGCTTTTCCAGACGCCAAACCACCCGCCCATGGGCCGACGGCTTTTCCGGTGGCACTTCGGAGACCACCAAGGAACTCAGCTCGTAGTCCTGATCCAGCCCCACCACCACCGGCAACGCAGCCCCGGGGTCGGCCTGACGCAGCGGGCGAAAGGAGACACTCACTTGAATAGCTTTGTGGCTGAACCAGTCGGTCAAGCGATACATCGGCACCGCGACGGCGGCGACCAGCAGCAGGATGATTCCCAAGGTTTTGCGATCCACGGTGGGACTGGACGTTCTCCACCCCCTGGCGCATTCGAAGGGATCTCAGGACTCGAAAAATCCTGTAAACCCAAGCTGCCGACGCGAGTGGACCGATGACCCTGAACCTTGTTTGAATTTGTTTTAGCCCATGACCCATGAACGCTTCACCGTTGGATCCGGCCGGAAATCCAGTGCTTTCACCCTGATTGAACTGCTGGTGGTCATCGCCATCATTGCCATTCTGGCCGGAATGCTCCTGCCGGCCCTCTCCAAGGCCAAGGAAAGCGCCAAGCGGATTTCCTGCGTGAACAACCTGCGTCAATTGAGCATCGCGACCACGCTCTACACAGGCGAAAACCAAGGGCTGTACCCGGATCGCAATGTGGGTCCGCGCTGGTGCGAGCGGCTGTTGCCCACCTTCCGTTCGGTGCAAGTCCTCGTTTGCCCCAGCGACTTCGGTTCGGGCGGAAAAAACAAACCCGCCACCGCCGAGACCCGCACCAACCTGGTGGCCGATTCAGCGCCCCGCTCGTACATCATCAACGGCTGGAACGACGTTCTGGAACGCCAAATGACCAGTGCCGGTGAAACCTTCAACATGGGCACGATCATCAACAAAACCATCAACGAAAGTGTCATCGTTGAACCGTCCGAGACCCTCGTGTTCGGCGAGAAGCTCTACCCGATTGGTCATTACTTCATGGACCTGATGGAAGGCAACCTGGGCAACGACAACGAGGTGCTCAATCACGCGATGCACAACAGTACGGTGCGTTCCGATCGTGGCGGTTCCCCCAATGGCGGCTCCAACTTCGCCTTCGCGGATGGCTCCACGCGCTACTTACGCTACCGCAAGTCGCTCTCTCCGATCAACTTGTGGGCCATCACACCACAGTGGCGGACCAACACCATGAACTAACCCGAAAGGGAGATTGTGTTCTTTTGGGCCTCGTGAGCGAGGCTCCTGCCGTATGCCCGAACCGTTGATCAGCGTCGATCGCCGCGGCGGCTTTGGGGCTGCTCTTCCACAAAGCGGACACGAATTCCCGGAGCAACCCCCGGAGCGCTGGGTGGGCGACCGGAAAACGGGCCAGGCCCCGTGTTCAAACCCGATCGGCTCAAAAACAGCGCCGCAATGGCCTGAGTGCATCCCACAGCAAAGAGGGCCGCAATCCACGGCCAACGTCCCCAGCCTCGACCCCACGACGCCCAGAGAATGGCGGACAAGACCACCAGCACGTCGCCGGCGATCAAAGCGGGCACAATCCAAGCCGGAATGGCCACCGGCACCGGCAGCGGTTGTGGCTGTGATCCTGGGACCGCTCCGATCGCCGGAGCTACGGGAACTGCTTTGGGTATCTCAGCCGGTACCGTCGGCAAAATCACCGGCTCGGACGGCTCAACTTGCTGAACCGGGGCGGGGGTTTCAGAAATCGGTGTCGGTGATACAGCTGTGGTCACAACCACCACTGGCGTGACCTCCGCAGGAATGGCCGTCGAAACCTCTTCGGGCTGGGCAGGTGACTGTGTGGGCTCAGCGGCCTTGAACGGAGTCAAACCGGGGGCCTTCACGGCTCCCCGGTCGGTCTCTTCCTGTAGCAAACTGGCCAATCCGCGCCCCAGCGCTGGTTTCGACATACGATATTCAAATCGTTCGACCAGCCGGGTCTGGCATCAACCAGTTTCCGCACGTTTTTTTCCAAAACCTCGCTCGAAGGATTCACGACGTTGGGTCCGTCGATCACCGGGGCGACCCGGGCTAGTCCGGGCGGATTCCCCACTGGAAGGGATCCACGTCACTCAAGATCAATGTCGCCTCGGCGGTAACATGGGCAGTGCCGGTCACCACAGGCAACACACGACCGCGCACACGGTCCTCCCACTGGTACTCGCCTTGAAAGGAACTGCCCAGAATACCTTCCTGGATCCACACCTGTCCTGGCGCGAGTTTTTCATCCGCGGCCAAACAGGCCAGTTTGGCACTGGTGCCTGTCCCGCAGGGCGATCGGTCGTAAGCCTTGCCGGGACACAAGACGAAGTTGCGCGAGTGACCGCCGCATCCGGGAGGCCCAAACAGTTCGACATGGTCCACTTCGGGAAACCCCTGTGCATTGACGGCCTGACGGATACGCCAGCTCACATCGGTCAGGGTCTCGACATTCTGGATGGACAGTTCCCACACCGGGGAGCGAACGAGAAAGAACCAATTGCCACCCCAGGCGACGTCTCCCGAAACCGCACCGATCCCGGGCACCTGAACGACGACCGAAGACTTGTGGCGGTAGGAAGGCACATTGGCCACGGAGACCTGCCCGTCCTCATGCAGGGTGGCGGACACCGGCCCGACCGGTGTGTCAATCCGATGGGTTCCAGGACGCACTCGACCCAGGTGAGCGAGAGTGACCATCAGGCCGACGGTGCCATGACCGCACATGCCCAAGACCCCGACATTGTTGAAGAAGATCACACCGAAGTCGCAGTCCGGGGCATGCGGCGCAACCAGCAGCGCACCCACGAGTACGTCAGACCCTCGCGGTTCATTGACCACCGCCGACCGGAATGGATCAAACTGGCTGCTCAGGCGTTGAACACGCTCCGACAACGGACCCGTTCCCAAATCCGGCCCACCGGAGATTACCACGCGGGTGGGTTCACCTCCGGTATGGGAGTCCACCACCTGAATGCGATGAAGGTTTGCCATTGGATTTGCGATTCAAGCGATGTTCGGGTCCTCCCGTCTTGGACAAGCCGGCCGGCCGCTCGGCAAGCTCGGCACAGTCCATCACGCAAGGCCCGCGGCAGAAGGATCGGGCCGGAGCGGGCGCCTCAATTGACGGAACAAGAGGTGGAGCGCCTGTTGGCCCGTGGTGAATTTGAAGGTCTCGCGGTCGAAGCGATTGAGGCGCTGCACCGCTTCCGTGCCGTCGGGTCCGGCCAGCGCCATCCACACCGTGCCGACGGGTTTGTCCGGAGTGCCGCCCGACGGTCCGGCGATGCCGGTCACCGACAGCGCCCAGTCGGAACCCGATACACGGCGGGCTCCCTCGGCCATTTCCCGCGCCACGGCTTCACTCACCGCCCCAAACTCCCGCAACGATTCTTCACGCACTCCCAGGGTTCGCACCTTCGCGGCATTGGCATAGGTGACATAGCCGGCCAAGAACACCGCCGAAGCCCCCGGAATATTGGTGATGCGATGGGCGATGTGACCACCGGTACAACTCTCGGCCAGCGCCAGTGTCTGCCCCCGCTGGGTCAATTCACGAACGATCACACCTTCGAGCACTTCATCTTGCTCGCCGAAGACCGCGTCTCCGGCCAACCGACGCGTGATGGCTTCGGCCTCGGCCACCACCGCCGCGGCATCAGTTCCGCGCGCCACGAACCGCACGTCCACCTCGCCGACCCGGGCGCAGAATCCCAGATCCATCCCAGCTTCGGTGAGGTGCTGGAGCGGTGCCGAGATCAGTTCCTCCATGTTGGATTCACCAATGCCCGCGGTCTTGAGGGTGCGACAGACGCAGCCCGTTTCGAGCGGAAACTCCCGCGCCATCCAGGGCAATACTTCCTGGCTGAACATGGGGCGCAATTCGCGCGGCGGCCCCGGCAACATCACCAACCACGACCGCCGCCCCTCGGCTCGGAACGGGTTGGGCGAGGCTTCCATCATCAGTCCGGGGGCCGTTCCCTGGCGATTGGGCACCACGATCGCCCCTTGCGGGACCATGGCTTCCACCCGGGTGCGCGGCGGAACCGGCCGACCACGCGATTGGAAAAACCCCTGGATGGCTTCGCTGACGGTCGCGTCGAACACCAGCGTGCGCCCCAACAACTCGGCAATGCGCTCGCGGGTGATGTCATCGCAAGTCGGGCCCAGTCCACCGGTGGTGATCACCAGGTCGGCCCGACTCAATCCTTCGCGCACCGCTTGCTGGATGTCTTCGCCCCGATCGGACACCAACACCTGACGGGCCACCGTGTACCCCGCTTGGGTCAACTGCGAGCACAGCCACTGCTGATGAGTGTTCAGGATACGGCCCAACAGGAGCTCGGAGCCGGTGTTGATGATCTCGATGGTCACTGGGCCGAAGGTGCTTCCAAACGCGGCAAAGGCCAATTCAGGAGACCGAGAAACCTTGGGTTCCTACCCCAGACTCAACTCATGACTGCGATCCGGTGCCAGATGGGCTTCAGGTCTTCGTCCGCCAAAGCCATCATGCGGAACTCGATGGGGTCCCCCACCTCCAACGCCTGTTGGAAGCGCTTCCAGGCGTCTTCTTCACGCCCCATTTGGGCGAGATAGCAGGCCAGATTGTAATACAAGATGGGCTCGGTGGGGAACCGTTCGATCGCGGGTTCCAACAGACCGAAGGCTTTGGCGATGGATCCTCCGGGGTGTCGACGAGCCGCATAGGAACGGTGAATCCAACTCTCCACCGCATTCGGGT
>CAMCYJ010000055.1 GCA_945883815.1 Akkermansia muciniphila
CAAGCATTGGTCAGCCCATCGATGCGGTGGATTTGCACGGGCGTCAGGCGATGGGCAAAAAGCCACGGGGAGACGAGCGCCGTGTTGATGAGCGGGAAGTCCGAGCCGTAGCACAGGCGTCCGTCGAACTCGGTCCGGGTCAGCGCCTCCCCGAGGTAGCCGAGCTTGTTGGCTTGGGTCAGCGACGAGATCTCGGAATGAAGGTTCGGGAACTCCGACATCATGCGGGCGAGGCGGTCGGTATGGCGGTCGCCGTCCGTGCTACCGGTCGAGGCGATGTGGGCGGCGATCACTGTGACTCCGAGTTTCAATGGCAGGCGCAGGCGCTCCGGGTCGCAGAGATCGTCTTGGGCGTGGGTGAACGATCGCTCCTGACCCGTGTGGGTGAGCAATGGCAGGCGGTGATGCTTGAGCCGCTCGTAGAAGGAGATGAGTCGCTCATCGGCCGGATCGATGTGCATGACGCTGGGGATCCACTTCACGAGGACCGCTCCCTGGGCCGCGCAGGCATCGAGGCGTTCCAAGGCGTCGCACCGATGAGGGTTGATGGACGCACCGAAGAGCAGGTTGGGATAACGGGCCACCTCGCGGGCGAGGAACTCGTTGGGAACATGGACTTCGGTGGCTGCAGGATCGAGGCGGCCTTGAGCGTCGACCGCCCCATCCAGCGCCAAAACCACGGCCTGGTCGATCGAAGTACTGCCTTCGACTTGCGCGGCGATCTGCTCCACCAACCAGGCATCCCCGTGCTGCTGAAGACTTTCCCGAGTCGCGTCGAAGGCTTTGAGGTAGATTCCAAATTTCCAACTATTCTCCAGGTCTTTGGAGATCAGGCACCCGCTGCCTCCGGCCCCGATGCCGGCCGTATGGACATGGAGATCGATGAGCAGAGGGGGCGGCAATGCCGCGGCGGGGCGGTAGGGGCGCGGACCGGTCAGCGCGCAGGAGAGACCCAATACGCATCCCGCCAACGCCGTGATTCCGATCAACGGTCCGATGACCCGCGGCCATCGACGGGTCGTGTGGTCACGGGGTTTCCCGGTGGTCCTGGCAGTGGCTACCCGGTCGAGGTCTTCGAACGGGGTGGAGTTCCTGGATTCGGTGTTCACTCGAGGGACAGGCTGCCGGGGCGATCCCTCATCGCGTGAATCGATTGTTTCGAAGTCGGTATCGAACGGACCGATGAAGCCGGGGCAGTGACCCGGCTTGTGGACTCGGTTGAATCGAGCGTTTGTGGCTATTCCTTGGGCTTGCGCCCGTAGCCCCAAATGAGCCAGATACCGACTCCAATCATCAGCGTCAGCCACCAGAGGTAGCGCAATTCTCGGGCGGCCATCTCCGCGAACCGGGTGGCGCGCGGGAAGATCCCGATGAGCAACATCCCCAGGGCAACCAAACACAGGGCTTGGATGGCGGCACGGCTGCGGGAGGTCATGGCGTTGCTGGGGTTTCGGCAGGGCTCAGAGGCAACAGGAGACCAGCCGCGTTGTGCTCCGAGGGTGGGGGGATGACCATCGGTGAACGGCCATTCCAACGCTCCACGATCTTCCAGCGCAGGAAGGACGGGCTGAGCCGAAGGGCGTCACCCCGGACTCGGATGGCCTCGGCCTCGCCCCTGGCGCTGATGACAGCGGTCTCGGCCTCAGTCTGCGTCTGGACTTGGGTGAAGCGGGCCTGATTGGCCTGCTGTTCAGCCACCATCTTGGCTTCGATGGCCTTTTCCAACTCCGGTGACAGGTCGATGTCTCGCAGGACGATATCTTCGACCACCAACAGCGATCCGATTTTCTGGGTCGCCAGGTTCAGGGCCTTCTTCTTGATTTCCTCACGGCTCTTGACGATTTGCTCGGCCGACAGCAATGCCGTGACCTCCTTGATGGCTTCTTGCACGCGCGGGGCGATCAGGCTGTCGAAGGGGTCTCCGGCGAATTCACGGTAGATGGGAACAACCGAAGCCTCCGGGATGCGGAAGAGGACCCGGAGGTCGATCTTCACTTGTTGCAGGTCGGAGGAGAAACAGTCGGCTGTCACCGCCCGGGTTCGCTGACGGACATTGACCCGCACGATGCTGGTGATGAACGGGGTCTTGAAGCCAAAGCCCTCGGGCAAGAATCCGTCTTGGGTTTTCCCCAGAGTCACCTTGAGCCCACGGGTGCCCGGTTCGATGACATAGGAGGCGGCGTTGAGGACGAGCAGCGCGATGAAGAAAGCGATGCCGGCGGTGATCCAACGAGAGGCGGTTTGAGGGCTCATGGAGTCAGCGCTTGTTGGAACGAGTGGTCGGGGTGGAGGATGAGGCAGCGGCCGCAGTGCGTGACGCGGAAGCCGGAGCTTCAGTCTTCGGCCCCTTGAGACGCTCCAAGTCTTGGAAATTCAAGAGGACCTGATCCTTCCCGCCGATGACCAGCGGTGCGATGCCATCCCAGCGATCGACAATCTGAAGGTCCACGAAGGCCGGGTTCTTTTTGAGGGCCTCACCCCGAATGAGGATCGACTCTGCCTCGCCCTTGGCCTTGATCACCGCAGTGTCGGCCTCGATTTGCACCCGTTGCTGGAAGTACTTGGATTTCGAAGCCTCTTGCTCCTGCACCATCTTCGCTTCGATGGCGTGCTCCAGCTCGCGCGTGAGGGCGATGTTCTGAATAACGATGTCCTCCAAAACGACCAGTGGCCCGATCTTGCGTCGGGCGATCTCCAGCGACCGCGTTTTGATTTGTTCCCGATTCTTGACGATTTGCTCCGCACTTTGGAGCGCGGCCACTTCTTTCAGGGCCTCCTGAACCCTTGGCGCCACCAGGCTTTCAAAGGGGTTTCCATCGTAATCCTGGAAAATCTTGACCACCGAGGTTTCTGGAATTCGGTAGAGCAGCCGCAGGTCCACCCGTATTTGCTGGAGGTCGGACGAGTAGCACTCGGCCAACTCCTCGGCGGTTTGTTGTCGCACCGAGATCGGAATGATTTCAGTGACGAACGGGGCCTTCACTCCGAACCCCTCTGGTTTGAACGCCGGAGAAACCTGGCCCAGGGTCACTTCGATGCCCCGGTACCCGGGTTTGACTACGAATGTTCCGGACGACGCCATGATGATGGCGCTGAAGAGCAGGAGTCCGACTCCGATGACGCGCGCAATGCCTTGGTTAATCATGATCGTTGTATTCGCAAGGTGGCGGGTATTGGCGGCTGTGGCAACGCGGGTGTTCCCGGTCTTTTGCGCCGGTCAGATGAAGTCCATGCGGGTGAGGGTGCTTCGCGTCGTCAGGGATTCCCTTCAGGGTTGGATGGTTTCCACGGCATGTTGGAAAACATCTCGGGTTAGACGGACCATCAGCGGAGGAGGTGCGGTTGACCTCAGTGTTGGATCTTCACGTGCTTCATCGCCTCAGCATAGGGAACGCCATTCAGGAGCAGGTCTTTGAGGGCTGCCGAACCGCGCGGAGGAACGGCCACTTCGGCCGTCAGCGTTCCGTGGGGGTTTCCGGTGCCCTCACGGATATAGAAGCGTTCCAAGCCATAGGTGACTGCAGTGTTGCCCGGACTCAGGCCGGGAGCCGCGATGCCCCGCAGGATGATCTGCCCATCCTGGCCATTGAGGAGCGCTGTGCTGGCTCGGACGGCTTGGTGAATTCCCTCTCTCTGCTCCAAGACGACGGACACAGGAGTTCCGGGAGTCAGGGCTTGCGTCAAAGGCGGATCGAAGAGCGTTTCATTCAACTGACTGACATCATAGCGCAGCACCAGATAATCGCCGCGCAAGAGATCCCGGGGGTCCACGGGATAGGCCCGAAGATGCACCAACGTTCCGTGCCGGTGTTTGAATTCCTGGGCTCCGATGGTGCCTAGGATCCAAAGGATTTGGAGGGTGACGATCGCAATGAGGAGACGAGTTTTCATTGGGGGTCCTCGGTTTGGTTCAGGCCGGGTTGACGGTTGTGGACTCGCGGATCTGGGTGATGAGTCGCCGCCGTTGGCGTTCCAGCAGCACCGCCAATCCCACCAGCAGAATGCCGGCAGTCAGGAACATCAGGCCGGTGTTCTCTTGGGTGCCGAAGAGTTGGACGTAGGCCGTCATGGTCAAAAGACCGATGAACATCATGGATTGATTGACCCGCCAGGTTTGTTGGCGGCGAAGTCCCAAGCGGATCTGGATGATGCTGAGTCCGAAGAGCACGGGCAGAGTGATCCAGTGGGGACCCGGTTGGGTGGCGGGAAAACTCCAATCCTGTGTCGTAGTGGGCACGGCTTGGACCATCCATGCCAAGGCCATGAGTCCGCCGTGCACGATAGATCCGTCTGATGCCCAGGTCCTGGAGTTGGGTGCATCGTTTCTGCGATTCATTTCCGTCAACGACAAGAGGCCTGCCAAAAAGGAGAGGACAATGGCGAAGGCGGGGCCTCCTGGTGCATCGGATTGTCCGTGATAGAAGAAACCCAGAGTCATGGGATACGAAGCCATCAGGCAAACCAGGCTGCCCACTCGCTGAGTGATCGGAGCGAACTCCGAATAGGTGGATCGATCGAGGCGGTGGCCCCAAATGGACAGGACAACGCCAACAAACAGGGTGTTGGAGAAGTGTTGTCGAATGTTGTTGGAGTGGATCCAGCTGTCGGCCTGGTTCATCTCAAGTCCCAGCCACACCAGCAGTATGATCAATGACAGTAGGTGCTGGACGCGGGATCGGAGAATCCATGCCAGAGGTGTGACTCCCAGTCCCCACAACAAAATCACTGATGGAGGACGTGAACTCAGGTGGTACACCTGTCCGACCAAGGCAATGTTCCCGAGGAAGAGGAGGGAACCCAAGAGGTGGGCCGCCTCGGCGGTTTGCGGGTACTTTCCTTGGCGTCCGAGTTGAACTCCCAACACATGACTGCCGGCCAGCAGGGCGATTCCTGTGATGAGTTTCAGGCCGGCTGGAATCGTATCCCAATGACTGGCGATGACCAGAACGCAGCCGGATCCGATGAGGATGGCCCCGATCACACCCACCAGTGTCATGAATCGATGGCTGTGAGATTCCAGTTGGTAGTGCTGGAGGATCGCTTCCGCCTGATCGGGACGAATGAAACCCGCCTCTTGGAGGCTTTGGATATCGGTCGCTTTCATGCGCCATACCCTGACTGCGGATCACCTCACTGCGTGAATCGATTGTTTCGTACGGTGCATCAGATAAAACGATGCCCAAGAATCCCGGTGGTTGTCGCTCTGGCGGAGGTGCATCCCTGCTCAACGGAAGAACTCGACCAGATCCTTCGGGGGTTCGCCGGTGGCGGAGCGGGTGAAGCGTTGGCCGAAGGGCAAGGTGCCCTCGAGAAATCCCCCATGGCTCAGGAAGAACTGCCCCTTCTCCACGCCCATGCAACGATCCAAGCGGTCGCTCTTGCCCGTCGGGTCGTGGCTGAAACTGGCCTCGGTGATTTCGAGCCATTCGCCGCCGGGAGTGCGGATCCATTGCCGGCCATAAAGCGCCTTGCGGGGTAGGTGGCCGGTGCTGCCCCAGAAGTTCTCGCTGAAGCTGTGCGGGCTGCGCAGCCATCCTCCCTCGCGCGGGGCCTTCCACGAAGAGATGAGCATCCATCGGTGGCTGTCGGGATGGTGGTAGTAGCCGGAATAGACGGTGAAGGTCTGGTTGGTTGGCTGGGCCGTGACCAGGAAGCGCTGGGTCTGTCCGGTCTTCCACGGGTATTTCAGATGGCTGTGGCCGCCGGTTCCCTCATTCCCGAAATCTCCGGAGTAAACACCGTCGCCCTTGCCTAGGAGTTGGACTCGTTGTTCGGCGGCGACCTTGTTGCGATCGACCGCTTCATTGCCGCTATCCCAGACAGAGAAAATGATGCGCCGCTCGGTGGGGCTGTTGACTTGCATGCCGAAGTATCCCCGGTGCCAGCCGCAGGCCATGTAGAAGGTGGTCACCGGTTCCTCGACCGCAGTCACCTCGCAGTAAAAAGCGGCGATGGCATTGGTCGGGGCCTTGTAGCTGAGGTGCACCGAGGCGGCATTGCGGCGCTCCTTGAGGTTGAAGTGGGCGCCTTCGACGGCGGGACCGTCGAGGATGAGGGCCTCGAGTTGACCGGCGTCTTGGCCCTTGGGGTTGATCGATTCCAAGCGGAAGTCCTGATAGCCGGGGCGTTCGACCGAAAACGTGCCGAAGTCGGCGGTCAATGGCTCTGAACCGGACACGCCCTTGACCGTTACCTCCCGAAATCCCCCGGCCACGGTGAGGCGCAATTTGGATTCGGCTCCTTCAGGTAGGCGCAGGCGAAGCTTGGCCTGAAGAGCACCGGGTTGGTTCAGACGCCCGTACCAGTGCACTGAGTTCGCAGGATCGGTCCACCCGCGGACTCCACCGCGCTCGGAGATGCGGGGCGAATCGGTGTCGGGCAGGGTGTATGCCGTGAACGCTGGGACCTGCAGTTCTCCGGCGCAGGCGGTGCCGAGTGCCATGGCCAGCGGCATCAGCCTGCTGGAAAAGGACTTCACGAAACATCGGATCGACATGGTCTGAGCATTTCCGCAGGCCGCGCAGAAGGGAACGACGGAAACTGGCGTCGGAATGTCTTTGCCGGGCCGGGAGAAAGCAGCAAGTCCGTGCGGGACGCCGAGCGTTGAAATAAAGTGAGGACTGCCCCATTTAGTGTCAATAGTGAGGACCGACCCCTATGGGTCACGACTTTGGCTTGCAACTCGGGGCCGATATCGTCTTGGAACATGTAGGAATCGCGGGCTCCGCCGGGGTTCCAACTGTGGAGGAACAACAGTTTTTGGGCCTGCACCCAGCGGGCCACGCCGTCAATCGTGAGGTGATTGCTGCCAATGGCTTTTGCGGGCGCACTCTCGGTCATCATCCGATGCGCGAGCTGCTCCGACGATTTCTGAAGAATGGGCCCATGCGCCGCAGGGTTTTGTTCTTCCTGGGGATCGTCGGCATGGGCGTGGCATGGAGCCTCTATCCGTCCGAGAACCGGTATTCACCGATGCGGTGCACCATTTCGTACCTAGGATCGCCGGATGACGATCGGAACCCTGCAGGTTGGCGGACCTATCAGGTGGGCATGACGGCGCTGCTGCTATGGATGGCCGACATGCTGATGCATCGCCACCGGCGTGGGGTGCGGAATTGGGTGAGCCTCGGAGGTGCTGCCAGCTTCACGCTGGCCTTGGGGTTGGCGATGATCCTGGCCACGGTGTGGATTCCGGACAGCCGATCGGGGCATTGGTTTGGAATGACTAGCGGTCAATTCCATACCCGGATCGCCCTCTGGGGCATTCCGATCCTGGGACTGGGAGTTGTCCTGGATGCGGTCGCGTATCTCCGAGCTGGCGGTGCCCTTCGCAGCCTGTGGCCCTTTCATCTGTATGCCGGCGTTACGGCCTTCGGATTCCAACAGTTGATGGAGTGGGAGAGGCTGTGCCGGGAAGACCGGAGTCTGAGCCATTGGCCTGGTGACGGGCTCCATTCGACGCCGCTCTGGGAGTGGATCTTCTTCGTGAGCCTCATGCTCCACTGGGGCTGGATGGCCTGTCGGCGAGAACCGCAGGCAATCGCTGCGTCCTGAGGTGGTCCGGAGCCAGGGTTGTACCCACTTTGTCCGGCCACCCCGGGGCACAGACGCTGAGACGGGGTCGCCTCCAATCGATTCGCTGGTTGCCTCGGCCGGAGATTCAGCGAACAACTGTATGGTGAATCGAAAATGGCTGGGTTGGGGGGCCTTGGCGGCTCTGGTCGCCTGGGGCGGTTGGAGCCAGCACAGGCTGCAGCGCCAGGGACTCGAACTGGAGGCTTTGCGTGCGGCCGCCAGCGCGCCGGTGGAACCCGTCAGCCCGACAGTGGTGGCGCCGTCAGTCGGGGAAGCGGGTCTGGATCGGGTAGCAGCAGAGCTTTCCGCATTGCGTGGCGAGGTGGCCACGCTGCGCAAGCAATTCGAGGAACGCTGGTCCTCCGGTCGCGGCGGAACCATTGCAGATGTGGGTTCTGAGCGTCAGGGCATCGAAGCCGGTAAGTCGATGCGATCCGTGCCGACCTTTCTCCGCAACGGATTCATGGACCGGTCGGGCCTACCGGAGGCCGTACTGGAGGGGTTCCGTCAACACTTGGGCGACGTGCCCTTCGAAGGTGCCCACTTCAAGCAATCCGAAGGACGGCTCTTCTACTCCATGGAATCCAAGACGCCCGAGGGGCGGAACGTGGAATTGTCGCTCGACCAGAACGGAGCCCTGGTGCGGATGCGTCGAGAACTCGAGTTGGCGGCCTTGCCGGAAGGCATGCAGGGAACCGTGTTGCAGGCGGTGGGCGAGGCGCCGGTCCGGCGGGTCGCCGAGGTCTTCGAGGACGGACAAGTTGCCTACCGGGTGCAAGCCAAGGCTCAGGACCATGCAGTGGAACTGGTGCTCAACCGGGACGGACAGGTCATCCGCTCAGAGACGACGGTGCGGGAAAAGAAACCTTGAGCGCCGGGACGGTTTAGGGACCCCGGCGTACCTTCCGGCGGACGGGTCGGGTCGGAAGGCTCGGTGCGGGTACCGATGCCGTTTTGGCCTCCGGCAAGAAGGCGGCCCAGCGCTGGTAGAGTTCTGGGGTGAGTTCGTCGCCGTAGCCCAGCCAGCGCAGTTGCCCCTGCGACAGCAGCAGGGACAGGCCATGTGACCACGACCAGACGGCCACCGCCACGTCGAGGCTTGCGCGGCCAGGATATTCCCCGGTGGCCTGAAGATCCCGGACGCATTGGTGCAACTCCTCAAAGGATTCTTCAGCGGCCGACGGCATCTTGGAGGCGTCTTCCGGTTCATGCATGGCTTCGGCGTCATCGTTCGGTGCCGGGACGCTGAACATCAGACGGTAGTGATGGGGGCGCCGCCGTGCGAAGTCGAGGTAGGCCCGACCGAGGCCGTGGAGGGCGGCATGAGGGTTGCCGCCTGCGGCACGCGCGCGGCGCAAGTCGGTCAGGAATTCCTGGAACCCTTCTTCCCGGATCGCCGCCAGGAGTTCTTCCCGCCCAGCGAAGTGGTGGTAGGGCGCTTGATGCGACACACCGATTCGACGGGCCAAGTCGCGCATCGAGAAGTCGAGGTGTCCGCCGGCGACCAACTCCAGACCTGCCCGGATGCAAGCCGCGCTGAGATCGCCATGGTGGTAGCACGTCGTCGTGGTCGCGGCTGCCAACCCATCCATCGCATTGGCAGCAGGCGCTTTCCTGCGGTGTGATGGTTCCCTCTTGGACACGGTCGACGTTGACTTGACATCCGGGTATCGTCAACTAGACAGTGTCTACATGAACGAACGATCCGATAACGTCTCGCAACCTGTGGGCATCGCGGCCACGGAGCCTTCCCGTGCGCTTTGGCTCTATGCCGCACTGGCCCTTGTGGGAAGTCTGGTCACCGGACTGCTGCTGGTGCTCGACCCGCGCGAGTTGGCTGGCGAGCCCCTGTGGCTCAAGCCCACCAAGTTCTTCCTGTCGTCGGCCATCGCCGCCCTAACGATTGACTGGGTCGTGCGCCGGTCGGGCCTCCGTTCTCGGCGTCTGGAGGCATGCCGTGTGATCATCGCCTGGGGCTTTGGTTTGGAAATGCTGATCATTTGTGGACAAGCGGCCCGCGGCGTCCGCAGCCACTTCAACCTGTCCACCCCCATCGACGCCGGCCTCTTTACGGTCATGGGCCTGGTGATCACGGGCGTGGTGGTGGCCATGGCGGTAGCGGTCGTCACGGCCAGCGGTGGCGCTTCGCGGTTGTCGCGCGTCGAACGGAATGCTGCCCGCTGGGGCATTGGCATTTTCGTGGCGGCTGCCTTCCTTGGGAACCTCATGGTCCGAGCAACGCCATCTCAGGCGGCCCGGGCGCTGGAAACCGGTGGGCCGGGACTGCGGGGCTCGCATTTCGTTGGTTCTGAGGAGGGGTTGACCCGAACCATGCCTGCTACTGGATGGAGTCGCGACTCGGGCGATCTGCGCGTGCCCCACTTCGTTGGCATGCATGCGATGCAGGCCCTGTTGCTGCTGGCGCTGCTGCTGAGGAAACTGGGGATGGCCATGGACGACTCCAGAACGGTCTGGCGCATGACCGCAACTGGCGTCGGGTTGGGACTGCTCTGGGCCTTGACCCTCGCCCAGGCGCTGGCGGGCCGGAGTCTTCTCGATCCGGGGCCCTGGTGGTTAGGATTGCTGTTGGTCATGGGCGGGTTGGTTGGAACCGTCGTCTCGCTCCTGATGGCTCCCCGTAGGAAGGTGGAGGCCGCATGAACATGCCGGGACTCGTCTTCGAATGGGCCAATCTGCTGGTGCTGCCCTGCTGGGCCCTGTTGATCTTCCTTCCCCGCGCGGCCGTCACCGGCCGGGTGTTCGACCATCCCCGCCTGGGCCCGCCGCACCTCTTCGCGCTGTTCTACATCCTGGCCGTGGTGCCGGCAGTGTTGGCCGACCCGGCCGCATTGGCCGTGCTCATGCAGCCGACCCTTGCCGGGGTACAAGGACTGCTCGGTTCCCCGGGCGGTGCATCGGCCGGGTGGATCCACTACTTGTGCTTCGACCTGCTCGTCGGCGTGATGATCTGGCGCTCGGCCCGCCGCCGCGGCCAGCGCTTCCTCTGGGTCAGCCCCCTGCTGCTCCTGGTGCTGATGGTGGGACCGCTCGGATGGCTGGCCTACGAGGCCGTCTCGTGGGGAACCCGGCCGGGCAGGGAGGCTTGAGGTTGGCGGAGGCCCTGTGGGGCGGATCGGACCCGGAGGCGTGGACCCAAGCCCACCACCGAGGAGAATCGAAGTCGCATTCACTCACGCCCGGTTTTCCAATCACCCATCCAATGATCCGCCAGACCCTCTGCGTGCCTTGAAAAACCTTTTCGGAACCCGAAGAACCCGAGGTCGACGAGGGGTCGGCCCCTCGGTGAGCGCCGCAACAAGTGCCAGCAATTTGCCAGCAAGGATCCGGGCGGCAATTGCCTCGAAACCAAAAAACCCTCAAAAACCCCAATAAAAGCCGTGGTGCACCGGGCAGGACTTGAACCTGCAACCTTCTGATCCGAAGTCAGAAGCTCTATCCAATTGAGCTACCGGTGCACGGAGCGTAGGAACTGAGAGGACAGTGCCGAGACCGCACCGGGGATGCAATAGCGACGCGAAGCTTCGGGCCATTTGTGGTCGGATACGAAGAGAGCTCAAACCGATTCCGGATCCGGGTTGGGGATCTCCGCCGACCCGCGCTTGAGTCCGATGTTCTGCTCGTACACCCCGATTTTGAGGGTGGGCGTCGGTAGGTTGGCTTTGGCGGTCCTTCCCAAGATCGCTATCCGGAGAGTGGCCTGCTCGGACCAGGGGCTGTCGGGATAGCGCGACTGGATTTCCTCGAGCGCAGAGCGGGCAGCGCCCAGGCCTGTGTCGGCTCGCAGCTCCAGGTCGGCGATGCGGTTGAGCCATCCGACGATGCGCTTGGTGGGCTGCCCGGGTTGGTCGATCAGGAGTCGAATTTGGTCGATGGCCAGCGGGATACGCTGGAATTGGTCCGCATAGATGGTCGAGAGTTTCTCGCGGGCTTCCCAGTCGTTCGGATGGGCTTCGAGGTGCGTCACCCATTCTTGAGCGCGCTCCGTCCAATTCTCTTGAGGCAACGAGTGAGCTCCGAGGTCTTCGGTAAGTCCAAGCAAGGCTTCGTGGTGGACGACCACGAGTTTCTTGCGCTCCGGGCCGTTCTGACCGTGCGCTCCGGGGAGATGGGCCAGGTGCTGTCGGGCGGTGTGGGCCGCCTCCGAGTCCGGGTTTTCTTCGAGAATTTGCTCCAACACAGACTGGCCTGCGGGGATGTCTTGAATCCGATGCAACAGCAATTCGGCCAAGCGGAATTGAGCGGCCAGAAGCTCCGAGCGGGGACGGTCTGGTGTGGTGATCGCTTCCTGCAGCAACTCCACGGCGGCGGGGACATTTTTGAGGTCATCGGCTTGCATTTCGGCCTTCAGCAAGAGGCCTTCCAGGTTGCCGGGGAATTTGAGCAGTTCGGTGTCAATCTCGGCCAAGGCCTCCGAGAACTTGCCCTGACGTCGTTTTGCCAAGGCCCTATAGTAGAAGGGCTTGGACTCGACCTCCAAATTGCCACCGGTCATGGCTCCGGTCAGGCTACTGAGCCCTGTCTCGACAAGAGACGGAAGCCAGATGAAAGCCAAGAGTACACCTGCCGGAATCACAATGACCATCCCGATGACGACGGCGACTGCCCCGCCGCCCATCAGAGTTTTCGCTGAGGCCCCCATGAGCGCGAAGATCGCCACCGTGATGATCACGCGGTCCCGCATCCCGAACATCTGACCGTCGTCGCTCTTGGACATCCGGTGGGCGAGGAAAATACCGCAACCCAAAAACGCCAGCCCGATGACGAAGATGGATAGCATGGAGGAAGAATATCACCCCGGCCGAGTGTTGCAATGCCGTGTCCGATGCTGCGGGCATCGACAGCAACGCCCCGCGGGCTCGGGGTCTCGGGCCGGGCGGGGCGCGCTGGTGGACGGCTTGTCAGGAAAGGATCCGTCGACCTTCGTCGAGGAAGATGCCCTTGAACATCATCTCGAGGGCCTGCGGGTTGCTGGCCTTGCCGAGGGCTTCCTTCTCGCTAACCTTGCCGGCTTTGACTAGGTCGTAGAGCGCCTGGTTGAAGCTCTGCATGCCGTCCTCGCGGCCGGTCTCGATGGCGGCACCCACCTTCTCGAGGCGGTTTTCCTCGAGCATCTTCCGGACCGTGGGGGTGTTGATGAGGATCTCGAGGGACGGAGTGACACCACCGGTGGTTGTGCCGACCATGCGTTGGCAGACGACCGCGCGTAAAGTGGCCGCCAACTGCCGGCGGATTTGCTCGCGCTCTTCGGGTTTGAAGAAGTCGAGGATGCGGCCGATGGACTGTGAGGCGTTCTGGGTGTGCAGCGTCGAGAGCACCAGGTGGCCTGTGTCGGCAGCGCTGATGGCCGCCTGAAAGGAGATGGCGTCGCGCATTTCGCCCACCATGATGATGTCCGGATCCTGGCGAAGCACGTGCTTGAGGCCAGCCTGGAAGCTGTTGGTATCGAGACCGATCTCTCGCTGTTCGACGACGGATTGGTTGTCCTCAAAGACGAACTCGATGGGGTCTTCCAGAGTGACGATGTGCTTTTTGAAGTTGGCGTTGATGTGCTCGATCATCGCCGCCAGCGTGGTGGACTTGCCAGACCCAGTGGTTCCCGCCACCAGGACGATGCCTCGCGGGGCTGATGCAATCGACTTGATGATGGGCATCAGTCCCAGTTCTTCGAAGCTGGGTACCTGTGTCTTCACATAGCGCATGGCCAGGGCGAAGGAGCCTCGTTGCTGGAAGACGTTGGTACGGAAACGGCCCACACCCGGTTCGTAGTAGCTGAAGTCCACCTCGCGGTCGTCGTCCATACGGCGCCGGGCATGGGGGGGGACCATGGTGGTCAGGATTTTACCCATCCACTCTTCGGTCGGAGTCGGCGCGTCGATGGTGATGAGTTGCCGGCTGATGCGGAACACCACGGGGGAGCCCACCTTGATGTGAATGTCGGAGGCACCGCCTTCAACCGCGGCCTTCAGGATTCCGCGCAGCAAATCTGTGTCGTAGCTCATGGATTTTAGGTCGCGAACGCTAGCAAGTGCGGGGCCGGGCGACACGGAATTTCCAAGAAAACCAGCATTCAAAAAGGGGTATCGCCCGGAATCACTGACTGAATCAACCAGGGGTCACGACTCGGCATTGGACGAGAAGCGATCTCTGTATCAGTATTATTAGGTTGTGAACCCCACGCTCGGGAAGCAGTTGATGATCATTGGCGGAACCTTGTTGGCGGTGGGAGCCATCCTCTGTTGTTGGCGACCGCTCAGACAGGCTCTCAGAGGTGGTTTGCCAGGTGACATTGTCATCGAACGTCCGGGGTTTTCCTTCTACTTTCCGGTGGTGACTTGTTTGGTGCTCAGTCTGGTGCTGAATTGGCTGCTCCGCTGGTTGAATCGATGAAGCCTTCCAAGCCATTGCCAGAAGTTCCCTGTCCCCAGTGTCGCCGGCGCGGACCTTGGCTGGAAAGTCCCATTGGTCCGTTCTGTTCTGAACGCTGCCGTCTCTTGGATCTTGGGCAGTGGTTCGAAGAGGGACATCGAATCAGCCGAGAGCTTCGCCCTGGGGATTTCGAAGGGTTCGATGAGTTGACCCCCGGGGATCATTTGGACCGCCCCACCGGTGGCTAGGCACGGAGAGTGGTGGTGGTTTTCCGGATCAGCAGATGTGGGGTCGAACCCAAGATGCCTCGGTTGAGTGGTGCACCGTTGAGTGTGGATCTTGGGGAATTATGGGTTTTACACCCTGCTTTGATTCGGTGACTTTTACCTCTTACCGCTGAGTCGCTTCTCGATAGTTTGTCAGGGCATCCGGGTAGTCACCCTGGACCTTGGCGATGGCTTCGGCCACGGCTTCGGACTGCGTCGACAACAGGTACAAATTGAGGCATGTTTTTCCAAAAGATTCCTGAACCGAAAGCGGTGTTGCGTGCCGCCGTGGTGCTTGCCCTGCTGTCGTCCCGAGATTTGTGGGCCGCTGAGTCGGGAGTCGAAGCCTACCAGATCGACCAGTGGATGAGCTACGAGGTCAAGGGGGTGCGCATCCGACCTCAGTTGGACATCAATATGATGTACAACAACAACATCTTCTCGGCGTCCGACGTGGGGACCGTTGAGTACGTCGATCCGCGGACGCCCACCTACAATGTGTTTGATGTCAACGGTGGATACGTTTATCGGCCGAACTTTGGGCAGCTTTCGCAGCCCTACTCGGGGGCCCTCCAGTATCAAATCTACAATGATGCGTCCCTGAATCAGCGGATCGCGGCGTCTTCGGTCTTCTCGTCATCGGTCTATCCCCCATTGACGGTGCCTGCTCCCCCTAAAGCTCCCATCACGGCTACGGGCATTCTGGCAGGCTTCCAGACCAATCGATTCACATTGAACCCGCGGGTGGCCGATTTTATTGGCACCGTATCGCCGGGCGTGAGTTTTCAAGTGGGTTCGGAAGAGGAGAATTACCTCAACTTGCAGTACCAGAGCGACAACACTCGATACTTTGATTTGGGTGTCGCTCCGGCGCCGATGCACCGCATCCAGGTCGCGGGCACATACGACAATCAAAGCCGCCTGCGGATGGAGGGAACCCATTCCACGGAGTTTGTCTCCTCATTCATGGGAGGTTGGGTGAACCTAGGACGTACCTTGGTCGATCGCTGGACTCACACCACCACGGGCCGTGTCACCTACGACAGCTCCGACAAGACAGACCTCTACGTCAGCGGCTCGCGGAATTACATCAACTACGATGGAGTGAATTTGTACGGCAACGATGGCTGGCGAGCCAATGTGGGTGCGAGTTACAAGCCGACAGAGCGGATCTCCGTGTTCGTCGAGGGCGGCTACGGGCTCACAGATTTCATCCGGGGCACCTCGGCGCTTGAGTTCATTCCCACCTCTCATGTTTACGGCGGCTTCGTCGGAGTCCGTGGACAGTTCACGGAGCGTTTGGAGGGCACGATTGGTGGCGGCTACGAGATCCGCAACTTCCCCGACATCCCTGGTGCTTCCTTTTCCATTCCAGCCGCAAACATTTCGGTGAGCTACGCGTTTCGCGAGACGACCAAGTTCTCCCTGGCCTACACGCGGCGCACCGACAACGCCGCCCAGATTGCGCGCCAAGGTGTCACCTACGATACGACATCGCTCAATGTTCAGCAGATCTTGGGAACTACTGGCACTTGGATGGCCACGGCGGGAGTGTCGTACCAAGGAGGGGCCTTCGACAGCCTGACGGGATTCGGGGCCGCTTACGATCCCATTGCCGGCACCACCCTCAGGTCGTTGAGTCTGCGGACCGTCGACTACAAGCGTGACGACTCCATGCTATCGCTGTCTGGCGGCATCTCCTACATGCCGAGGCGCTGGCTGAGGTTTGGCCTGAATTACTCTTACGAAAACTATTCCATCAATTACGCAGATGCCGGATTGAAGGATGTGTTTCTGCCCACGTACGATGCCCACCGCGTGATGGTGGGAGTGCAGATCGGTTATTGATTATGAAATGGTATTTCAATCTTTGTCTGTCCTGTGTGTTGGTCGGGGGATTTGCCCTCGCTCAGGATTCAGTCCGTCGAATTGTTCCTGGAGATGTTCTCGTGATCAATGTCGCTGAAGAATTGGACATGAAGCAGAATCTCCGGGTTCCCACTGACGGGAAGATCACCTACTGGCTCCTCGATCCGGTGATCGTGACCAACAAGACTGTGGCTGAGGTACGCCAAGAGCTCTACACGATGCTCGACAAAGACTACATCATCAAGCCGGCCATTTCGGTGGAGGTCTCCGAGTATGTGAAGCATTACATCAACATCACGGGGAGCTTTTTGAAGCAGGGTCGTGTTGAAATCCCCGCTGAGCGCCCGATCGACATCATGGACGCGATCGGATTGGGCGGTGGGTTCAGCCCGCGCGCCGACCAGAGCAAGATCATCCTGCGGCGCAAAGGGCAGGTGACCAACTATTCCAAGAAGCAGTTGGACAAACTCTATGCCAAGGGTGAGCGGGTGATGATCGAGCCGGATGACACCTTGGAGGTCCGGGAAAGCATCCTTTAATTCGTTTATTTGATTTACCATGGAGGAGCAATTTCAATCCCAGCAGGGGAATTCGATGGGCGGAGCAGATCCATCCATCAATTTGAGGCAGTATTGGCATGTCATCCTTGAGCGCCGTTGGCTCATCGTGGCGACCTGGTCGGTGTGCATCATCGCTGGCGTTTTGTACGCGTTTCAAGCGACTCCCATGTTCCGGGCCATCGCTCGGCTTCAAATCGATCCGGAGAACCAAGGCGTTCTGAACCTGAACAGCTTGGCCCTCGGCAACCAGGACCAGAACTACCTGACGACGCAGTACCGGAATCTCGAAAGTCGCAGTCTGATCCTGGAAGTTATGAACAAGCTCAAGCTCGAAACGGAGGATGAGCGATATTCCAAGCTGGTCGACAAGGTCACGGCCGTGACCAAGGATATCAAAATTGTTCCGATCCGTCTGAGCCGGTTGGTGGAGGTGCAGGTGACACATCCCAAGGGAGATCAAGCCCAACGGATCGCGGATACGATCCTCAAGGTCTTCTTGCAACGGAACTTGGACGACAAGAAGGACAAGGCGCTTCAGGGCCTTAAAATCCTGGAACAGGAAGCCACGGGCAAGGAGGCCGAGTTGAAGGCCCTTCAGAGCCAATTGCAGAAGTACCGCAAGGACAAGGGAATGGTGTCCCTGAAGGACGAGCAAAACATCGACGCGGCCACGATGCGTGATTTGAAGATCGCCTACGAAACCTTGCGATCAACGGCCGACATAGCCAAGCAGACCGCCCAGCAGGCCCAGGAATGGGTGGCGGCCGGAAAGGACATCATCGACTTTGGTCCTTTGGCCAAGGACGAGCAGGTGGCCTTCTTGCGCAAGCAGGTCAACGAGAACAGTTCCAAGCTCGCCGGTCTCCGGACCAAATACCGTGAGCGGCACCCCCGGGTAATTCAGCCGGCGACCCAGTTGCAGGCCGACTCCCAGAAGTTGCGTGATGAATCCGAGCGAGCCCTTCAAGCCATTTTCCAGGTGGCCGAGTTGGAGAAGAGCCGGGAGGCCGAAGCCTTGCGAAAGTACAAAGAATCGGTGGAGCGCGTCTTTGCCCTCGATGAGGCTAAGATTAGCTATGACATCATGGAGCAGCAGCTCAAGCGGGTAGAGGGCTTTTACCAAACCATCCTGACCAAGGCCAAAGACTTCGATATCGGTGCCAAGGATCTCCTTCAAAACATGAAGGTCCAGGATCCGGCCTTCGCGCCGCTCAAGCCGGTGAGCCCCAACAAACCCCTGATCTTTGTGGGTAGTGTTGTGGGCGGTCTGGCCGTGGCCTTGGGTCTGGCTCTGTTCTTCAACTTCCTCGACGATTCCATCAAGAGTCAGGAAGACGTGGAGAACATCCTGCACCTGCCGTTCTTGGGCTATATTCCCAACATCAAGTCGGTCAGCATTGTGGAGCGCGACCTCCAGTCGCACCTGCACCCGACCTCCAGTCCGGCCGAGGGTTTCCGAACCCTGCGTGCGGCGATCTCACTGGCCAAAAATGCTGATAAATTCCGGGTCATGGCCTTCACCAGTACGATTCCCTCCGAGGGCAAATCCTTGGTGGCCTCCAACTTCGCGATCGTTACCTCGCAAACCGGACTCAAGACGCTATTGGTCGACGCCGATCTCCGCCGACCGTCGGTCCACAAGGCTTTCCAATTGCAGAGCCCCGTGGGTCTTTCCGCGTACCTCGCGGGACGTACCGACAACATCAGCGAATTGGTTCACAGCACCGAGGTTCCCAACCTCGATGTGGTTTGCTGCGGTGCGGTGCCGCCCAACCCGTCTGAGCTGATCGGATCCAACCGCATGGTGCGTTTCCTTGAGGAGGCCTCACGGCGCTACGATCGGGTGATTCTGGACTGCCCGCCGGTGTCGGCCGTCTCTGACCCGCTCATTGTGGGTGCCATGGCCGATGGCATGGTGTTCGTGACCAAGTTCAACAAGATCCGTCGCGAGCACGCGTTGCGGTCTGTGCAGCGGATCCAAGATTCAGGCATTCATCTGGTCGGCTTGGTGCTGAATGATATCGATTTCGAGGGCAAGGACTCGTACTACTACAGCTACCACTACTACCAGAACCGGTACTACTCCTCGCACTATCGCAACAAGTCGGCCGATGATCCTGCCAGCAAGAAGTCGGCCTCGGAAACGGCCAAGTCGGCCTGATCTGATTTGTCCATTTCAATTCGGACCAACGGCGCGGATTTCTCCGCGCCGTTTTTCTTGGGTGCGCCCGGCAGGGCGCACTTTCCGATTCAGAAACTCCTGCTCAGGGTATCTCAGAAACTGGTTCTCCGGTCCGAGGCCCACGCCGATGCCTTTGAGGAAAATTGTTCTGAAGGGTTCAGTCCCTGCGCAGGATGGTTGTTTGTTGGAGCGGCGCACTGAAGGACGCCTCATGGCCGTCAGGCCATCGGATCCGTGCTTCGGCGATCTTGCTGCGCCCCAAACCGATGTTGATGGGCAGTTCGCTTTGAGAGAGGTAGCTCTTGGTGGGCATGACCTGCCGTGAGATCCGGCGACCATCTTCGGTCCGCAAGTGTACCCAAGCTCCGATGGCGTCGGAATTACCATCCCGCCCGATCACTTGCAATCGAACCCAGTGGTTGCCCAGGGCTTGGTCATTGCGCAGCAGTAGCGGGGGACCCTGGATCTGGGTCATCACCACGTCCAAGTCTCCATCTCGATCAAAATCGGCGTACGCCGATCCGCGACCCACGATCGGTTGGAAGAGATCTTCACCGGCCTCTGCAGCCGTGGCGCTGATGAAGGTCTGATTGCCTCCGCCGTTCCAGAAGAGTTGAGCGGGTTGCCGGTAGTGGACATTGGCCTGCACCTTCTCGATCTCTTCTTCGATGTGGCCATTGGTGGTGAGGACATCGAGCCGTCCATCCAAGTCGTAGTCGAAGAAGAAGAGTCCGAACTTGAGGAGCAAACGGCTGGCCGGTCCGAGTCCTTCGGTGATGGCCTCATCGGCGAACACCAGGGTGTCCTTCGTCGGTTGGGCCACATACAGGGCGTTCATTTCGTTGGCAAAATTGCCGATGGCGATGCCCAGCGCGCGGTCGGGACGAAAACGCGCCGCATCGATGCCCATGGCGCCACGGGTCTGCCCGTAAGCATCGAAGGCCACCCCGCTCTGGGCTCCCACCTCTTGGAAGGTCCCATCGTGCCGGTTGGTGAAGACGAAGTTCTGGACGGTGTCATTGGCCACCACGAGGTCCATCCAACCGTCGTCATTCAAATCGATCGGGGCCACAGCGAGGGTCTTGGCCATGGGCAACCCCGTGGCGGGATTCTGAATGCGAAGCCCGCTGCGGGCGGAGATTTCGGTGAAATGGGGTAGGGCACCCGGAGCCTTGGAACCGTCATTGCGGTAAAGGGCGGGAAAGGTGCCGGGAAAGAGCCAGGGGCGCCCATAGGCGCGGCCGACACCCACGAGTTGGTTGTTTACCTCCCGATCCATCTGAGGCGACCACTCGACATAGTGTCCAACGAAGAGGTCCAAGTCCCCATCCCGATCAAGGTCAAACCAAGCGGCCGCTGTGGACCAGTCGGAAGACGAGGCGGGCAGGCCGCTCGGGGCTGTGATGTCGGTGAAATGCCCCGCCCCCAGATTCCGGAACAGGCGCATTCCCCCGAGTCCGGTCAGCAACACATCGGTGCGGGAATCGCCGTCCAAGTCGCCGCAGGCCACACCCATGCCATAGAATGGGACATCCAGACCTGAGCCAGCGGTGATGTCGGTGAAACGGATGGGTCCGCCCGGCACGGTGTCGTTCCGATACAGGGCTGCCGTAGTGGAGGTCGTGGGCCGGGTTGCTGCATCCGGCCATTCCGTTCCATTGACGAACAGGAGGTCTGCATCGCCATCCCCGTCCATATCGAAGCAGGCCACGCCTCCCCCCATCGTCTCGGGCAGGAGTTTGTTGCCCCGCGCTCCGTTGCGGTGTGTGAAGCGGATCCCTGCTTCCCGGGTGATATCGGTGAACCGGATGGATGGAGGTCGAGGTCCGCGACCGGAATCGTGAGCCACAGGACTTTGGATGGGCGGCAACACTGCCGTTGGAGCGACGGGCCGACGTTGTAGCCACCAAACAGCGGCAGCCGCGACGACACACAACAGGATCAGTACGGCCAGCGATCGGCGCAGGGCTTGAGTGATCACCTCGTCATCCGAGCCAGGCGGGCGTCCGGGTTGAGGATTGAGGCTGGCCATGACGGGACGCTGAGATGATCCGGATGTTGTTTTCAAGCCCGGAACGGCTGGACCAACTGGAGTTTCACCTCAGGAGGTGTCGGTCACCGTTCAGGTGGAGGACACCCCGCTTCCCGGGATGGGTCGCAGTGGCGGCACGGAAGTATTCTCAGCGAAAAACAGCATTAGTCCGTTACTGGTCAATTCAGCGGCACTCTGTTTGCATTTCCAAACGATGTCCGGTGCCGTTGGTTCACCAGTTTTATTGACGACCCTTTTGAGGGATGTGTCTCGCTCGTTCTACCTGACGCTGCGGGTCCTTCCCCGACGGGTGCGGGCTCCCATCGGTTTGGCCTATTTGCTGGCTCGTGCCACGGATACGCTGGCGGATGCTTCATCGGTGCCTGTGGACGTCCGTCGCCGAGCTCTCGAATCACTCAGGGATCGGATCCTCGATGGTCAGGCACCGCAGCCGCATTGGGCGGGATTTGACGTCAACAGCCCGGAGGTCACAGACGCTGAGCGCGTGCTCTTGCAGAGGATCCCGGAGGCCTTGGATATCTTAGACCACTCACAAGTCTGGCAGAAGGAGAGCATCCGCACAGTGTTGGAAACCATTGTTGGCGGCCAAATCTTGGACCTCGATCGCTTCGGCGCAATTCGGCCGGGGGAAGGCGTCGTGGCCCTGCCCAACGCCGAAGCGCTGGAAGACTACACGTATCGGGTGGCCGGTTGCGTGGGTGAGTTCTGGACCCGCGTTTGCCGCAACCAACTGTTCCCGGCCGACTCACTCGATGACGCGGCATTCCAGGCCGATGGCATCCGTTTCGGCAAGGGCCTCCAGTTGATCAATATTCTGCGGGACTTACCCAAGGACCTTCAGGCAGGGAGGTGTTATCTGCCGTGCGATGAGTTGGCCCGGGTGGGTCTTTCGCCGGCAGATCTTCTGGACCCGGCGGTCGAGGACCGCCTGCGTCCGGTGTATGATCGATGGTTGCATCAAGCCGAGGGTCATTTGGCAGCAGGGTGGAATTACGTCCGAAGCATTCCCTCCAATCAGGTTCGCGTCCGATTGGCCTGTGCCTGGCCGATCTTGATCGGTGTGCAGACTCTCCGAAGGCTACGGGAGCCAGGCGTGTTGGATGCCCGACGGCGCGTCAAGATCTCGCGAGCGGATGTCCGGTCGATTCTATGGGCGACGCTTTGGCGATTGCCATTTCAGCGACGTTGGAACGGCCTTTTCGAGTGGATGAGGACTGTGGATGTCGCCTGAAAGCCGCAAAGCGGGAGTACCGATTGGACGCCACGGCGGATGCGGGTGAGTCTGGAGACACATGAGGGTCTTGATCACGGGAGCCACCGGTTTTGTTGGACGCGCCGTTTGCGAGGCGGTGGTCCGTGAGGGGCATTCAGTGCGGGGCATGGCCCGCGGAAGCCGCTCGCAAGCCTTGGAAACCCCGGATGCCGGTATGGATTGGTTCAGGGGTTCGGTGTTGAGTCCGGACGATCTCCGCCGGGCCCTGCAAGGGTGTGATGCCGTGATCCACTTGGTCGGCATCATCGGTGAAATCGGAGACCAGACTTTTGAACGGGTACATCAGGAGGGGACGCTCCGAGTCGTTGAGGCAGCACTGTCCAGCGGCGTGCGCCGGATGATTCACATGAGTGCCTTGGGGACCCGGCCTGCTGCGGTTTCTCGGTACCACCAAACCAAGTGGGCCGCCGAGGAAGCTGTGCGGGGTTCCGGTCTGGACTGGACGGTTTTTCGGCCCTCGGTGATCTACGGGCCGGGAGATGGAGTTGTGAACCTGTTCGCCCGGATGAGCCGCTGGTCGCCGGTCCTGCCGGTGATCGGTCGG
>CAMCYJ010000056.1 GCA_945883815.1 Akkermansia muciniphila
CCAACGCTGGGGGCGTTCCAATCCCGCCGAGGCCTCCGCGTGGCTGCAGAAGTCAGACCTCCCTCAGGCCCTTCAAACCCAACTCAAAACACGGATTCCTAAGAGCCTGTCTGAAAATGGGGAGGGGTTCTGTTTGGGAGGGAAGGGCCCGCTGGCGGCGGGTCTTTCCGGCTTGGACTGCGTTGGTTCGGGCGGAACAGACCGCAGGAGGTCTGCCCCGCCGCTCACCGCCTTGCCCAACCCAGAATTCCCCAGCCGCAGAACCCCTCCCCATTTTCAGACAGGCTCTTACTCCTTTTCGAGCATCGGTTTGAGTCGCTGCAGGACTTGCGATCCGGACAGGCCCACCACCTGCACCTGCTTGTGGCGGCTGGTGGCTCCGCGAAGCAGCTGCACCGCACCGCGAGGCACATCGAGCACCTGCGCCAGAAACCGCACGACTTCGGCGTTGGCGGCCGAATCAACCGGGGGCGCGGTGATCTTCAGCTTCAAGGCGTCGGCCTGAACTCCGGCCACCGCATTGACCGACGACCTCGGGATGACTTTCAGTGTCAGAACGACTCCGCCGGCCGTTTCCCGCAGGAACGCAGCGCCTGAATCGGATGCACTCACAGGGGTAGTCTGAGAAAAAGTCGGGGAACTCCGCCTTGGAGAAAATACCCCAGGCTCCAATACACGCCGGCTGCAGCCAGTGGTGTGAAATCCACCCGGCTCCACTTCAGGGGCAACCAGCCCAACCAGGCACTGAGGCGCCTGCCGGTGCCGTGGGCGTAATCCCAGAACGGCATGGATCCGAGGTACACGTGGTCGAGGAGAAACCGCAGGAGACACAGGCCGACCAGGGGCCATTTCAATACCGTGAGCCCGCCCAGAGCCACCACCAGGGCTTGTTGCGCAGAATGGAATCCCGGAATCCGCGCCGGAGTCAGCCCGGCTGAAACGAGCGCGGGTGAGACGGCCAACCACAAGAGCGCCATCGCCCCCAAGAACGGAATCAAGGCAAGCCCCCAGGGCCAGCGGGCCACCATCCCCAGTTCGGCCCGGACTGAGCGGGTGATGGAATCGGGGTCGGCATCCGAGCGATGCAAGGTGGCCAACAGAGCCAGGCACAGGTAGGCCTGCAACACGAAGTGCGTCCAACTGAGGAAGGAATGAGCGAGGATGCGGCTCCACAAGTCGCTGCGAAACATCACGGTGACCGCCCCGATGGACCACGGTACGGCTTCGGCAAACTGCGAAGAAAAGGTGTGATGCAGGAGGGCCCGCGCCACGAGCAGCACGATCAGGGCCGGCAGGAACATGGGACTCCTGCGGGTGGTGCGGTTGGCGGGGCGGAGGTTGGACAGCAGGGTCAGCGCAGGCCGCGGCGAAACAGGCAATGAGCCGAATCCGCGCCAGGAAAGCCAGAGAAGCAACCCGACAAGGTCGGTCATCCAGTCGAGCCAGTGCATCCGGGCAGAAAAAGGGCCGGCCTCCGCAGTTGCCCGCGGAGGCCGGCCTGAAGTCATTACATCATCTTCAGCAAGGTGTCGGCCATCTCACTGGGAGTGGCCGCCACACCGATGCCGGCCGCGCGGAAGGCGTCGAACTTGGCCTGGGCCGTGCCTTTGCCGCCGCTGACGATGGCGCCGGCGTGACCCATGCGGCGTCCCGGAGGCGCCGTTGCACCGGCGATGAAACCGGCCACGGGCTTGGTGCCGTGGGCCTTGATCCACTCGGCGGCCTCTTCTTCGGCGGAACCACCGATCTCACCAATCATGATGATGCCGTGGGTATCCGGATCGGCCATGAACATCTGGACGACGTCGAGGTGGGAGGTGCCGTTGACGGGATCGCCTCCGATGCCGACGCAGGTGGACTGACCCACGCCCCGGCTGGTGAGCTGGAACACGGCCTCGTAGGTCAAGGTGCCGGAGCGGCTGACCACGCCGATATTGCCGCGCTTGTGGATGTAACCCGGAGCGATGCCGATGCGGCAGCCGCCGTGGGAATCCTTGCCCTCACCCGGGGTTACGATGCCCGGGCAGTTGGGCCCGATGAGGCGGGTGGTCGAGCCCTGCATGGCCCGCTTCACCTTGATCATGTCGATGACGGGGATGCCTTCGGTGATGGCGACCACGAGGTCGAGCCGGGCATCCACGCCCTCGAGGATGGCGTCGGCCGCGAACGGGGGCGGCACGAACACGGCGCTGGCAGTGGCCTTGGTCTCACGGACCGCCTCGGCGACGGTGTCGAAGATGGGCACTTTGACGCCTCGGTGTTCGAAGATCTGACCGCCCTTGCCAGGGGTGACACCGGCGACGACCTGCGTGCCGTAGTCGATGGAAAGCTGCGCGTGGCGGGCACCGAAGGCGCCCGTGATGCCCTGGACCAGAAGCCGGGTCTGCGGAGTGACGAGAATGGACATGCTATTGAGAAAGTAAGGGGTTCGTGTCGTTGCGGGTGGTCGTGGCTGGCATTAGGCGGCCACTGCGGCGACCACTTTCTTGGCGGCATCGGCCATGGTGTCCCCGCTGATGATGGTCAGGCCCGACGCGTCCAAAGTGGCCTTGCCGGCTGCCACGTTGTTGCCCTCCAGCCTCACCACCAGGGGCAGCTTCAGGCCGGTTTCACGCACGGCTTCAACAATGCCGGTGGCGATCACGTTGCAGTCCATGATGCCGCCGAAGATGTTGACGAAGATGGCCTTCACGTTCGGATCACTCAGGATGATCTTGAAGGCCGCCGAGACTTGATCCTTCGAAGCCCCACCTCCCACGTCCAGGAAGTTGGCCGGCATGCCACCGAAGTGCTGGATGATGTCCATGGTGGACATGGCCAGACCGGCGCCGTTGACCAGACAGGCGATGCTGCCGTCGAGCTTGATGTAGTTGAGGGCGAACTTGCTGGCTTCGATTTCCAGGGGCGATTCCTCGGCGAGGTCGCGCATGGCCTGGATGTCGGCGTGCCGATAGAGCGCGTTGTCATCGAGACCAATCTTGGCATCGACGCAAATGATCGCTTCTTTGCCAGACGGGGTCTCGACCACGGCCAGGGGGTTGATCTCGACCATGGAGGCGTCGCTTTCCCACCAGGTTTTGTACACGCCCATGATGAGCTTCACGGCGCCGTTGAAGGCGTCGCCCTTGAGGCCGAGGCCACTGGCAATCTTGCGGGCCTGGAAGGGCTGGATGCCCACGGCGGGATCCACCCACTCCTTGATGATTTTTTCGGGGGTGTGCGCCGCGACTTCTTCGATGTCCACGCCGCCCTCGGTGCTGGCCATGATGAGCGGACGGCTGTTGGCGCGATCCAGCAGCACGGCCAGGTAAAACTCCTTGAGGATCTTCTCGGCGGCGGCCACGAGGATGGTCTGGACGACGCGGCCTTCGGGTCCGGTCTGAACCGTGACGAGGGTCTGGCCGAGCATGTTCTCGGCGAAGTTCACGGCCTCATCGACCGATTTGGCCAACTTGACGCCGCCCTTGAAGCCGTGCTTGAAGGTGCCCTTGCCCCGCCCGCCGGCGTGGATCTGGGACTTGATCACCGCCAGGGTGTGTCCGGCAGCGAAGATCTTTTCGGCCGCTGCTTTGGCCTCGGCGACGGTCTTGCAGGGCTCACCGGGGGGAACGGCGACCCCGTGCTGCTTGAGCAACTGTTTGGCTTGGTACTCGTGGATGTTCATTCAGTTCAGGCTGGATCTTCCAATGGATTGACTTCGAAAAGGAGGGGAATTTGGATCTGTGACAATCCCCCTCTCCCGAAGGTGAGGGGGCGACGTGGTCGATGGGCGGATACGGGTCAGGCCCGAATTCAGGGCCGCTGGGCGATCGGGGAAACCGTGAGGCCGACGGGGCCGGTGTACACCGACTGCGGGCGGATCAGGCGGTTGTCGGCCAACTGCTCGAGCACGTGGGCCGTCCAACCGCTGGTGCGGGCGATGGCGAAGATGGGGGTGAACAAGTCGGTGGGAATCCCGAGGCTGTAGTACACCGTGGCGCTGTAGAAATCGACGTTCGCGTGGAGGTTCTTCTCCGTGAGCATGATCTCGGCAATGCGCTCCGACATCTGGATCCACTTCGGCTCACCCAGCTTGGAGGACAAGATCTGAGCCATGCGCTTGAGGTGCGGGGCGCGCGGGTCGAGCACTTTGTACACGCGGTGACCGATGCCCATGATCTTGCGCTTCTGGGCCAAGCAGTCGGCCACGTAGGCATCGACCTGATCGAGCGAACCAATCTCCTTGAGCATCTTGATGACACCCTCGTTGGCGCCACCGTGGAGGGGGCCCTTGAGGGTGCCGATGGCCGTGGTGACCGCCGAGTACATGTCGCTGAGCGTGGCGATGGTGACGCGGGCGCTGAAGGTGGAGGCGTTCATGCCATGGTCGGCATGCAGCACGTAGCACATGTCCATGGTGCTCTCCTTTTCGACGGAGGGCTTTTCACCGTCAATCATCCACAGGAAGTTGGCGGCTTCGCCCAGCTTGGCATCGGGCGCGATGAGCGGCAGGCCCTGACGGGAGCGGTGGAAGTAAGCCGTAATGACCGGGATCTGGGCAATGAGGCGCAGGGCCTTGCGGCGCTGGGCATCCATGTTGTCGTCGTCGGCAGTGGTGTCGTAGCAGCCCAGTGCGCTGACGCCCGTGCGGATGGCGTGCATCGGAGGGCAGTCTTTCGGCAGGCTGGTGAGCAGGTCGATCACTCCCTGCGGCAGCTCGCGGTAGCCCGACAGCACGACCTTGAGGTCGGCCAGTTCTTTGGTGTTGGGCAGGTGGTTGTGGTAGAGCAAGTGCACCACTTCTTCGTAGCTCACCTTCCCCGCCAACTCGTTGATGTCGTAGCCGCAGTAGATGAGCTGCCCGATGTCTCCGCGCACGTCACTGAGCCGGGTGTGGGCGGCAATAATGCCTTCAAGGCCCTTGGAAACGGACGGAGAAGCGGGAGGGGTGCTCATGTTGTTTGGGGGGAAAAGGAGCGCGTTTTTATCTATCCGCAAGTCTGTTGGGCAGATGAAACAGGCGTCAACGAATTACCCGCCCCGTTTTGAGGTTCTCCGACGCGGGACCGTGACGATCACGTCAACTCCTCCGAAGACGGCAAAATCAACTCTGTCCGGGACGAGGCCTGCCAACAATTTTTCGAACCGGGAAAACGTCGCCCTCGACGATGATTGGTTTTCCGTGAGCGTGTTTTTCGAAAAATTTACGCATTTCCTCGAGTTGCCACAGCACCTGACGGGGAGTCGAGGGCCGCCCGACCTGGCGCCGGACCGAAAATGAGGGGGAGTCGGCCGGCTGATCCATCAAGATGAGGTTATTGCTGGCACCTGCCCCGGTCAAACTTCCCTGCCCCTGCTGCTTCGGTCCGGATCGGCGGGTCGACCGAGACCGGCATCGCGGGTTTTTCAAGGCCGGCAGGCTTGCCTCGCGGCCGTCCACGCCGACAATCGCCGCACATGCATTCACAGCCGCACGACACGGAGATCGCCTGCCTGCCCCAGATTCCATCCGGGGTGCGGGTTCACCGTTTGGACAACGGGCTGGAGCTGATCATCCGCGAAGATGCCTCAGCCCCGGTCGTGAGCGTGCAAGCGTGGGCCCGGGCGGGCAGCATCGATGAGGGTCCGTGGCTCGGGGCGGGTCTGTCCCACGTGCTCGAACACATGCTCTTCAAGGGCACCAGCACCCGGGGCTCCGGTCGTATCGACCAAGAGGTCCAGTCTGCGGGCGGCTACATGAACGCGTACACGAGCTTCGACCGCACCGTGTATTGGATCAATGTTCCCGACTCGGGGGCCACCACGGCCATCGACATTCTCTGCGACATCTTCCAGAACGCGACGCTGCCGGCCGATGAACTCGAGAAGGAACTCGACGTCATCCGGCGCGAAATGGACATGGGCGAAGACGATCCGGGACGTCGCTCGAGCAAGGGGCTTTTTTCGGCCGCTTACACCAAGAGCCCCTACCGCTATCCGGTCATCGGACTACTCGATCTGTTCAATCGCATCACCCGAGACGACCTGCTGGCGTATTACCGCGCCCAATACGCACCGAACAATTGCTTCCTGGTGGTTGTGGGCAATGTGCAGGCCGACGCCGTCATCGAACAGGTGCGCAAGGCCTATGCCGGGACTCCGGCTCGAACCCTTCCGGTGAACTATCGGGTCTCGGAACCCCGACAAATGTCGCCTCGCGAAGAGCTGGAGCTGGCTCCGGTCGAGCATGCGCACTTCCACCTCAGCTGGCACATCCCCGACCTGACGCACCCCGATGTGCCTGTGCTGGACGTGCTCTCGACGCTATTGGGCGGCGGGCGCAGTTCGCGCCTGTATCAGGCGGTCCGCGAACGCTCTTCCCTCACCCACTCGGTCAGCGCGTGGATTTACACCCCGGGCTTGAGCGGGCTGTTTGGCGTGAGCGGTGTGTGCGATGGCGACAAGTTTTCTGAAGCGCAAACGGCCATCCTCCGCGAGGTGGTGCGCATGGGCAAAGAACCCGTGTCGGCCGCAGAATTAGCCAAGGCGGTGAAGCAATTCACCGTGGGCACCTTGTCCTCCCGGAAGACGATGGAAGGACAGGCTCAAGACTTGGGAGGCAATTGGATGGCCGCCCAAGACCTGCACTTTTCGGAACGCTACTTGGCGGCCGTGCGCGCCGTCACCCCCGACGACCTCATCCGCGTTGTCCGCACCTACCTGCGCGACGACAACCGCACCGTGTTCGGGCTTTTGCCGAAGGAATCGGGAGTGCCCAGGGAGTTCCAGGCACCGACGGTGGTCGCCCATCCCATCGTCAAACTGACGCTCTCCAACGGGTTGCGGGTGCTGGTGAAGGAAGACCACCGACTGCCCTTCGTGGAGATACGGGCGGTCTTCGAGGGGGGCCTGCGCGTGGAAACCTCGGCCAACTCCGGCATCACCTCGATGCTCTCACGGCTCTTCATCAAGGGCACTCCCACCCGCTCGGCCGAAGACATCGCCCAGGAAATCGAAAGCCTCGGCGGTAGCATTGAAGCCTATGGCGGCAACAACACCTTTGGCCTGAGCGGCGAGGTGATGCGCGAAGACCTGAAGCAGGGGCTGGCTCTCTTCACCGAAATCCTCCTGCGACCGAGCTTCCCCGAGGCCGCGCTCGAACGCGAACGCGAGGCCCAGCTGGCGTCGATCCGCGGCCAGCGCGATCAACTGCTACAATGCGCCTTCAAGGCGATGCGACGGGGTCTGTTCGGCGAACAGGGCTACGGGTTGGATTCGCTGGGGAATGAATCGGTCATCCGCGCCCTCGGTTCCGCCGACTTGCGCGAGTTCCACGCCCGCTGGACGGTGCCCGGCAATGGTGTGCTGGCCGTCTTCGGAGACGTGGATCCGGAGGAACTCCGGCAATTGCTCGAAACGCATCTCGCCGGCTGGAAAGACCAACCACGGCCGGAGCTGCCAGTGCCGGTGCCGGTTCAAACAATTCCCCGTTCGGAAGAATCGCGCGAAAAGGAGCAGGCGGTGCTGGCCTTGGGTTTCCATGGAACCAGCTTGAGCTCTCCCGATCGCTTCGCCTTGGAACTCATCCAGGAGGCTTGCAGCGACATGGGCTCTCGATTGTTCATGCGCATCCGCGATGAATTGGGCCTGGCCTACTATGTCGGGGCCAGCGTCCTCACGGGCCAGACCCCGGGGTACTTCGCCTTCTATTGCGGAACTGCCCCAGAGAAAATCGAACTGGTGGAAACGGAACTGCGGGCTCAGGCGGAAATCTTGCGGACCGAGGGCTTGAGCGACGAGGAGTTGGCGCGGGCCAAGGCCAAGATCATCGGCCAGCGGAAGATCGCGCGACAGGAGCTCGGCGGTTTCGCCATGAGCACGGCCTTGGATGAGCTTTACGGACTGGGCTACTCCCACTTCGAGTCGGAGACCCAGCGCTTCGAGTCGGTGACGGCCGCCGACATCCGCGCCGCGGCCCAGCGCTATCTGGACCCGGCCCACTCGGTGGTGGCCATCGTGCGGGGGCAGTCCTGAGGGTGCCAGGGCCCCGAATTTATTGAAGAGACTCAACACGAAGGCCCGGATTCGTCACAGAATCCGGGCCTTGTCTTAGGCGCTGGAAATCAGGTCCTGGCGAACCGGACCCAAACAATTATTTCGCGCGTTCCTTGAGCACCTCGAATTGCGGGGTGCCGTCCCGGATGAAGCTCACGAGGATACGCCCTTTGGCCTTGGACACCTCGGTCTGGAATTCCTTTGGAGTGCGGACCGGTTCGTGATTGATGTCGGTGATGATGTCACCGGGCTTGATCTCGTAGCGATCGGCCAGGGATCCGGGCTGGACCTCGGTGACGATGACACCTCCGGTAAGCTCGACTTCGAATTGTTTGCCCAACTCCTTGGTCAACGGTTTGATGGTCATGCCCAACTCCATCACGCCGGCGGGCTCTTTGGAGGATTTGGGCTTGCGGCCGGAGGCTAGCATATCGCGGGTGGGCTTCTCATCGGGCTTCACCTTGATGCGGACTTTTTCGTCGCGACGGAAGACATCCAACACGACCTCGGAGCCGGCCTTCTTGCGGGAAATGAGGCTTCGCAATTGCTGGGTGGTGGCCACGGGCTTTCCATCCACCGAAATGATGACGTCGGCCGGCTTGAGCTCAGACCCGTAGGCCGGCCCGCTGGGTTCGATGGAACGGACCACCACGCCATCCTTGGCCTTGGTGTCGATGTCGCGGAACCGCCGGTATTCGCGGAGATCGGCAATCCCGATTCCCAACCAGGACCGGACGAACTTGCCGTCTTCGATGAGGCGATCGCCGATTTCACGAGCCAGATTGGAGGGGATGGCAAAGCCGATGCCGACCCCGACGCCCATGGACGTGCGGATCATGGCATTCACGCCCATGACCTCGCCGTTGATGTTGACCAGAGGGCCGCCGGAATTGCCCACGTTGATGTTGGCATCGGTCTGGATGAAATCCTGGTCGGACAGAGACCGCATGTCTTCAACCTGACGGCCCTTGGCACTGACGTGGCCGAAGGTGACGCTGTACTCGAGGTCGAAGGGAGCGCCAATGGCGATGGCGAACTCACCCACCCGCACCTTGTCGGAATCGGCAAACTTCACCGGAATCAGGCCCGGGACCTTTTCGCTCAATTGAATCACCGCCAGATCGGACTCGGGATCCCGGCCGCGGACCTCGGCCTTCACCTCGCGCCCATCCTTGAAGACCACCAGAATGGCCTCGGCGTCTTCGACAACATGGTTGTTGGTCAGGATGTAACCGTCTTCGCGCATGACCATTCCGGACCCGCGTCCGTTGTAGAACGGATTGCCCTCGGAACCATTGGCTTCGGGCTGAGGGCGTTGGCGGCGAGGTGTTTGTCCGCGGAATCGCTCGAAGAAGCGCTCGAATTGCTGGCGTTGCTCCTCGGGCAATTGCTCAAACAACGGGTTGCCCTCCAAGCCCCCTTCCTCGCGGTCTTCACGGGTCTTGACCTTGATGACCACCACCGACTTGGACACCGAGTCGGCCACTTCGATGAATGCCTGATTGAGTTGCCGCGCCAAGTCCAAGACGGAGTTGGACGCTCCGGAGGAGGATTCCTTGGCCACCACGGAAACGGAAACGAGCGCCGCCAGCAACGCTCCACGACAGCTAGAAAACAAAGAATTAGAACGCACCATGGCTTCAGGATAATGCCTACTTCGCTGCGCGCCAGTGGGTCTATTGCATGACGATGGACAATCCAATCCGGCGGTTCAGGGGCGCGTAACCTGCTTTGGAAGGTTTCAGCCCGGCAGTTCCGGTCGAGTGCATAGTCCGGGGCCTTGCCCCGCAGGGAGTCCACCGATAGACTTTCGGCTCATGCTCCCGATCATCGAGAAACTGCTGGTCCTTCAGGATCGCGATCGCCGTCTCCTCCGCGTTCGGGCCGAGGTGGCTACCGTTCCGAATCAACGACAGGTGATCCAAACCCGGGCCGCCGCCGGCGCGGCCGAGTACGAGGGGCTCAAGAAACAGACCCAGCATCTGGAGAGTGATCGCAAGAAATTGGAACTGGATGCCGACGCCCTCAAGGACCGCATCGGCAAGGTGCGCGCCCAGCAGAATGAGACGCGGAGCAATGACCAGTACAAGGCCTACGAGCACCAGATCGAAACCAGCCAACGCGAGATTTCCCGGCTCGAAGATCAGCAGTTGGAGCTGATGGAGCAGAGCGAAAGCGCCTCCAAACAATTTGCCATCGCCACCTCGGCCTATGCAGCCCTCAAGGCCGAAAGCGATCGACAATTGGCCGACTTGACCGCCCGCGAAAAGAACTTGGCCAGCGAACTGGCCGTGGCCACGGAGGCACGTGCCACCGCTGCCACCGGCGTTGACGACCCTGCTGTGCTCAACCGCTACGACCGCCTGCTCAAAACCAAGGGCGACAACGTGATCGTGGGGGTCGCCGGCGGAGTCTGCGGTGGCTGCCACATGAAGCTGCCCACCCAATCGGTGGTCTCCGCCAAGGGACAGTCCGAGCTGGTCGCCTGCCCCAGTTGCAGCCGGATCCTGTATTTCACGGCCGACATGGGCTGATCGCCTCGCGATCCGAGGGCCCAAGATCGGATGTCTCCGACAAAGCCCTGAGTTCAGGGCTTGGATTTCAATCGGCTGAGGTAGGTCAGCAAATCGGCTACCTCTTGGGCCGTCACTGCGTCCAGCAGTCCCTCCGGCATGACCGACAACGGCGAGACCGTGTCGGTGGTTACTGTGTCGAGCGGCACGGTCGTCACACCACCCCCCTGGCCTTGCAGGCGCAAATTCTGGGAATCCCGGGAGACCACGAATCCGGCATACTGAAGACCGTCGCGGGTTTCGATCTGATGCAATGCAAACTCCGGAGCCACCGTTCGGGACGGCCAGCGAATTTGATCGAGCAAAGCCGATCGATCGTACTTGGAAGCGATACCGTCCAAGTTCGGGCCGAAGGATTCGCCCTTCCCTTCGGCCTTGTGACAGCGGCCACATTGCGGGCCTGAATCGGCGTGGAACAGGGCCCGACCGCGTTGGGCGTCACCGATCAGCCCGCTGAGAACGCCTGAATCCCATCCCTCGCCCAAAACACGACGCCGTTGGGAGGCCGGAAGGAAACGCCCGAACAAATCCCGGGTGGGCCCGTTGGTGGACTGCAACGCCCGCTGAACCACGGCCGATTCGGGATGGGCCACTCGACCCAAATAGGCCAACGCGGCGGAGGTCTCGTCCAGAGACGGTGAGTCCACCGATGGGGCCGAAAAACGCGACCGAGCCGCGCGCACTGCCGGAGTCACGGCCTGCGTGGAGGTCAGGCCATCGATCCAGCGCCGGACCAAAGCCACGCCCGCTTCGTCCACCCGACGGGATCCCTGAATGGGCATCCGTCCGGAACCTTCGGTGCTCATGCGATACAGGAGGACCGACCGCCACGCATCTCCCGGTGCGATGATGCGGGCTTCATTCAAACCGAAAGTCCCCCGCGCCGGGAGTACGTCCACCAATCGGCTGTCGGACAGCGGACGGTCCAGGTTGAGAAAGAGCGAGACGGCCCCGCCCGCGCCCCAACGGTGACAATGGGCACAATTGGCATGCAGCCAAGAACGCGCCCGCGACTCCAAGTCGGCAGTCTCATCGGAGGGTGAGTGCAGGCGGGCCACCGACTTCAAATCGTCGTGGATTTCCAGGACTCCCAAATGAGCCAACCGCCCCGCCTCACCCGCGTCGCTCTTGCCCAAGAGTTGCTCGAAATTGAACGCCAGCGTCGGACCGGCCCAATTATTGTGGCAACGCAGGCATTCGGCGCGCGAGGCGAACCGCCACGATTCAGAACGCACGCCACCGGGTTCTCGAGCGTCTCGAACGGTCCATTCACCCACCGCGCCTCCGGCCGCAACCAATTCCGCGTCCGTCCCGGCCTCATTCCAACGGTAGCTGTAGGCCTGCCAACCATCGCCGCTTTGATGCAACAGCTGGGTTTCCATCGGACGCGCGGATTCCGGCCGTCCGGCTTCGCGGTCCAAGCTCAAGGTTTTCACCAAGACCGACTGGTCGGGAAACTCCCAGCGACGGTCGTGCGACTCGCGCCCGACCTTGGTCTTCACCACGCCCTGCCCCGGAATGGCCACCCATCGCCGCGCCCGTGCGTGATCCGACCACTGGGGTGCGTTGATGGCGTATTCCACCACACCCGGTGCTGCGACCTGTTGGGCCACGTCGGCAAAAAGCCCGGTCTCGGACAATCGGCGCGGGAAAGCGCCACTCAGGCCCTGACCCTTGCGAGCAGTCAGCCGATAAACCCGGGCATCGGGACGGTAATCCATCACCAGCAGCCCACCGGCTGGATCGCGGGCGAAGGCGATGATCTTCAGGGGCGTGTCACACAGTTCCTCATTCCAGACGATCTGGTCGCCCTGAAGCCGGAGCCCACGGATCTTGCCCGTTTCCCAATCTCCGAAAACATAGGCTCCCTTGAGCTCGGGCAACCCGTCGGCTCCGTCATGGAAAAAGCCCCCGGTGATGCTGGCAAACTCGCTGTGCGGCAAGGCCAGCAACGGCTCTTGAATGGGGGTCGGCGGTTGCTGGGTTGCATTGACCAACTGAGGCCCTTCCATGCGACTCCACCCGCCATTGTAGCCGCCGGTCTTGATCCGGTGGACGGTTTCCCAGAGCTCCCATCCCACATCGCCCACCCACAAGGCCCCATCCGGGCCGAAGGAGGTGCGCCACGGGTTGCGAAACCCATAGGCCCAAATCTCGGGCAACGCTCCTTTGCGACCGATGAACGGGTTCCCGGGGGGGATGGAAAATGCGTTGGTGCCCGAGGGTCGATCCACATCGATGCGGAGAATGCAGCTCAGGCGATCGTCGAGATTCTGCCCCGTGAGCAGCATATCCGGAGGCTCCGGCGGCGCAGCGTCGCCCGTGGAAATGTACAGAAACCCGTCGGGACCGAATTGGAGCGAACTGCCGTTGTGTCCCCCGCCCATCCAAGTCAGCAGGATTTGTTCGCTCGCCGGATCCACCCGCGGCGGGTCGGTGGGTTCCACACGGAAACGGCTCAGGCGGGTTCCGGCCGGGTCCCGATCTTGAACGACATAGACCAGATACAGGAATCGGTTGGTGGCGAATCCCGGATGGAAGGCCAATCCGAGGGCTTGAGCAAAGGGACTGCGAACCTTGCCCAAATCGAGGGACAAATCGGCGGCGGCGGCCTCGGCCCGCGGAACGAAGGAAACCAAGCGCCCGCCGACCTCCAACACCCACAGTCGGGATCCCGATGGGTCAAAGGTCAATTCGACTGGATCCTTGAACTGCAGCTTGGGAAACACCCGATCGACTTGAGCCATGGGTGGCGGCTCCGGAGAACCCTGGACGCGACCCGAGACCCACGGAACGCGTGGCTCGGCAGAGGCCAGAAAACCCATCCAACACCCCATCCAACACCCCATCCATGCGCCAAACCACCTGCGGGAGATCATGGAAACACCCTATGGCGAGCGCGGCATGATTTCAAACACGGCCGAAAAAACCTCCAACCGAAACAAAAGTATCACGAACCCCCAATCGAGTTTATCGGGTGGGAATAGGACCGAGGATGCGCACCTCGAACGGGGCCAGAGCCGGGATCCATCCGTCGATGTCCACTTCCATCTCATCCCCGGTGCAAACTTCGGGGAGGCGAACCTCCAACCAGGTCGTGTCGATGAGACGAAGTTGCTGAATGCGTTCGGTGGTATTGACCAGAATCCAATAGTCACCCGCCTGAACAAATCCATTACCCTGCTTCACCGTTCTCGCCGACCAGAACACCGACGGCTCTAATGCCTCGTTGCGACGGTCGCTCATCATCTCGGAAGGCGGAGGCCGCCTCGAGCTGGCCGGCGCGGCAAAGATGGGCTCCCAGCGGCGAATCTCCTGAACCACGTTGGTCAGAGCCTTCCAAGTGTCCGGGTGACGGGGCATCTCCCAGAGGCCGTCGCGGTAGGGATAAAAAACGACGCCGTCGGCCCCCAGAAGACGAGCACCCCAGGTCATACTGCGCAATTCGGCTTCGGTGGGCGGTCTCGGGGCAAAGGGCGGAGGGAACGGAAAGACCGCTTCGTAGGCTGCCCAATCCATGGCCTGGATCACCGCATAGAACTGCTTGCCTCCGACCCGCGCCGCGGTGACCCCGTGGCGCATGTGCTGGAAAAACGCAGGGACGGGAATCCACCCCACCGGATAGAAATCGACCATCAGCAAGTCGGCCGTATGGAACTTGGCGAGATTCCAACCGCGGAACACCACCAGCGCCGTGGGTTTTTTGGCACCGGCCGCCTTCACGGTGTCCTGGGCCAGTTCTACTTGCTCAACCGGAACTTCATTCAGGTCGGGCTCATCGATGAGGTACCAACCCGCCAGGGCCGGATGCCGATCCCAGCGCCGCACGGTTTCACGCACCTTGGCCGCGTCGAACGCGCTCCCGGCCGAACTCCCCGGGCTGGCAATCACCCCCAGCCCCAGACGGGCCGCAGCGTCCATGTAGGCGGGATCGAGGCCACCCATCACCAACGAAAACCCGGCCGCGTGGACCGCCTGCAAATCGGCAACACCCGGAACCCCGTAGATGCCCACAGGAAAGGATTTGGAAGCCAATGGAATGGGTGCCGGCAGGCTGGTGCGCGGCAGGCGCTGACAGGCCGACAGCGCGCCCAGAACGGATACTAGCAACATCCATCGAACCCAACGTGGCGACGGGGGCAGGCGTTGGAAAAGAGTCATGGGCTGAGGCGAATGGAGGGAGAATTCAGGCGGCGAAAATCTTCTCTCGGATTTGTTCGACCGAGGCCGTGCCGGTCGTACCGAGTTGATGGATCACACAGTTGGCTGCGGCCATGGCGAGGTGCATGGCTTCGGGCAAATCGGCTCCGGCAGCCAGTGCGGCCGTGAGATTGGCACTCACGGAATCACCAGCCCCCACGATGTCGATCGGCTCGCACACCGGGTAGGCAGGCACATGGGCCACTGCGCCCTCGGCCGAGGCTCCGATCATCCCCCGCTCCGCCAGCGTGATGAACACGGGGCGCTTCAAGGACATCGCCATGGACTGGGCCGCTGAAACCACAGCCGACGGATCCGACAGGCTGCGCCCGGTCAGGCGGCCCAACTCGGCTGCGTTCATCTTCCAGTGGGCTGCAGGCCAGCCCTCGAGCCCACGACGGCTGTCGGCGACGATGGGCAGCGTGGGGTTGGCGGCGGAAAGTCGTCCGAGACGTTCACGGACTTGCGCGGTCACAACGCCAGTTTCCGGGATGTCCACCTGGTCCATCACCATCCAGGCATCGGCGCCAGCAGGGTCGCCCGCAATGCGATCCATCGCCGCCACGACCGCCGCCTGAGCATCGACCGGCGTTGGGGTGAAATTCTTGAGGTCGAGGCGACTCAACTCTTCGGGAGGCTGGCCCGCCCGATGCAGCAAGGGCTTGGTGTAGGTGAAGGTGTTTCGCGCCGGAACGGCCACAAAACCCGCCAGATCGACGCCATGCCGGGCGGCGAGCGCACGGTGCAATTCAAAGCCCTCGCCATCGTCGCCACGAAGTCCGAGGCACCGGATCGTGCCCACCCCGAGAGCGACCAGGTTGTTGAGCACAGTGCCTGCGGCTCCAGGCAAGCACCGCACCCCGGTGATATTGTGCACCGGCAACCCGGTCTCGATGGAGATCTCGGATCGAGCCGGATCGATATCGAAATACCGATCGAGGCAGAAATCTCCGAGCAGCGCCACCCGTAGCCGGGGGTATCGACCGGTGATGAATTCAAACCGTTCGGCGGTCATCCCAGGTCTCATGGCGGGCGTGGTTGGAAGAGCGGAAAACCCTCCTGACGATCGAACCCCGAGGCTATTCCTTGAAGATCAGTTCACCGTCGTGGCGGGTGACGCCGCGGAATGCCGCCAGAAGTTGGGCCGTCATCGGACCCGGTTTTCCGTCGCCGATCACTCGGCCATCGACCTTCACCACAGGCACCATCTCGGCCGCGGTGCCGGTCAGGAACATCTCGTCGGCGGTGTAAATATCGTAGCGGGTCAGGTTGGGCTCTCCGACCTGGATCCCCATGTTCCTGGCGCAATCGATCACCGTGTTACGCGTGATGCCGTAGAGGGCACCAGCGCTTAGCGGCGGCGTGTAAAGCTTGCCCTTCTGGACGATGAAAATGTTGTCGCCGGTGCACTCGGCCACATAGCCCTCGGAGTTGAGCATGATGGCCTCCTCGACACCGATCAGGTTGGCCTCGATGCGGGCCAAAATGTTGTTGAGGTAGTTGAGCGACTTGATGGCCGGGTTGACCGAGTTGACCAGCATCCGGGTGGTCGGGACGGTGGCGATGGTCATGCCTTCCTGATACACGGTCTCCGGATAGAGCTGAATGGTCGCAGCAATGATGATGACCGAGGGTTTCGGGCAGCGGCGCGGATCCAGACCGAGGGTTCCCTTGCCCCGGGTGACGATGAGTCGGATGTAACCTTCGCGCAGGCCATTGGCGCGGCAGGTCTCCAAGCAGGCTTCCATCATCTGCTCCTGCGTCATCGGAATCTCCAAGAGGATGGCCTTGGCCGACCAATAGAGGCGCTCGATGTGCTCCCGCAGTTTGAAGATGCGGTTGTGATACATGCGGATGCCCTCAAAGACACCGTCACCATACAACAGACCGTGATCAAAGACGCTGATGGTGGCGTCGGCTTCGTCGCGCAACTGACCGTCGATGTAGACCTTCATTGGTTTTGCTGCGTGCACGCTACGTGAGCGCGGCATCCGGCCGCAAGCGCCGCCGCGAGGCCTCACCGCAGTGCGGCCCAGGACGACTGCCAGTTCCGGACCCGCTCGGCATCGGATCGGGAAGCCCGTCAATCCGAAGTCAAGACAGGTGCGACTGGTTCCTTTGGTGTCCCTGTGAGGGGGCGACCCCGGGCGGCGATTTCGGGAGTGTCAGGGAGGCAGGATTTCCAGAATGTCGGCCAGGGGGTGACCTTCCGGGTCGGAAAGGGTGTTGCGGCGGCCGTAAAGGGTGGCGGGACCGGAAAGGCCGAGGGCTCCGCGGATGCGCTCGTCGGCGTCGGTTCGGAAAAACGCCGAGGGACGGCTGCGGTAGGCGATGCCCCACGCGTTGAGGATGCCGCCCAGCGGACGCTGGCCCTCAAGAACGAGGCTTCGCCAAGGCTCCGGGAAGCGCTCCAAATGAACCCGGGTGGCCCCGAACTCGACCGGATGCCCGGAGTGCTCCAACTCCAAGGCCACCATGCGCCGGTAAATACCTTCCTGCGTGCTGCTGGCCCAGGTTCGCAGGCGTATTCCATCGCCATGGTGCGCCTCCAGCGTGCGGGTCATGTCTCGATCATGGACCAAGAGGCTGCGGTAGGGTTCGGGCACATCTGAGCCAGCCAGAATCTCCAATCGCGGCAAGGCAGCACCAGATCCGCCGTAGATTTCCATCAGCGGTTGCAGCAAATCCGATTCCGATGAGGCGAGGCTCATTGACTGAATTCTGGCTGGATCACACAACGACGTGAGAGCTCCTGAGATCCTCAAAACCCATCGTCTTCAGCGTTTCTCCAATTGAGCGATGCGGGCGGTGATCTTGCGGATCATGAACTTCTGGAGCGGTTGCTTCTTGGGATCGGCAGAAGCAAGGGCGGCCTCGATCTTGGCCAATTGGGCCTTGAGTCCGGCAGTGTCATTCTCGCCTTGGATGGCCGCGGTGATTTGTCGGGCCACGGGCTTTTGCTCCGGTGACAGGCCGTTCATGTCGGGGTCTTCGGTCGAGGAGCCGGAGCCGGCCTTGCGGGTGTACACGGCCACGGCTCGGTTCTCTTTCTTGAAGTACTGACCCATCACCCGCTTCACGTCGCTGGCGGTGACGGCCTGAATCTTGGCATCCGCCGTGTTCACCTCGTGCCAGTCGCCCAAGCCCTCGTTGAAGATGAGTTGGAAGAGGATCGGGGTGTTGGCCGAAAGTTTGCGATACTCGGCGGCGGCGAAGTTGTTCTTCACCTTCTGCAATTCTTCAGCGGGTACGTCTTCGGTTTTGAGTCGCTCCAGTTCCTTCTCGATGGCTTTCTCGACCTCGTCGGTGGTGTGTCCGTCTTTCACCTCGGCGGAAATCTCGAAGGCGCCGGCCCACTTGCGGGAATCTTGTTGGGCTGAGACGTCTGTGGACACTTGGGAGCCCAAAACCAGGCCTTTATGGAGGCGGCCGGTGCGTCCGAGCAGGAGCTGCTGGACCACCTCGAGCGGGTAACCGTCTTTGTGACCAAAGCCCACGGTCCGCCACATCATCTCCACCTGCGGATTGGTTTCGGCCTCGGCGTTGTACCGCTTCTCGCCCAGCGACGGGATCTCGAGGGTGGTCACCTCGGGCGGAGGCTGGCTGCCTCGCGGGATGCGCCCGAAGTAGCGCTCCGCCATGGGTACGGCTTCACCCGCCTTGAAGTCGCCCACGAGGATGAGCGTGAGGTTCTGAGGTTGGTAATACAGGGCGTAGAATTCGTCGGCCTGCTTCTTGGAAATGGCCGGGATGTCGCTGGGCCATCCGATCACCGGCCAGTGGTAGGGGTGGGCATCCCAGAACAAGGCGTTGAACTGCTCAGCAAATTTGCCGATGGGGGTCGATTCGGTGCGCATCCGCCGCTCTTCGAAGACGACGTCGCGTTCGGCGTAGAACTCTCGGAACACGGGCCGGAGCAGTCGCTCACTTTCCATCCACATCCACAGCTCGAGCTTGTTGGCCGGGACGGTGATGAAGTAGGCCGTCATGTCCTCGGAGGTGAAGGCGTTCATGCCCGAGGCGCCGGCCGTGGTGTAAATACGGTCGAACTCGTTCTTCACGAGGACTTCGCGCTGGGCATCAATGAGCTTCTTGAACTGTGCCTCGAGTTCGCGGTGGCGGGGGCTCTTGGATTCGGGGCTGGTGATGTCGGTGACGTCCCCTCGGCGCAGCGCGGCACGGAGCTTGGATTCCTCCTGACGGATTTCGTCACGCAGGCGCTCCTGCTGCTCCATGATCTCGCGGTCTTTGACGGCGTCTTTGGTACCGAGAGTCGGGGTGCCCTTGAACATCATGTGTTCGAAGAGGTGGGCGATGCCGGTCATGCCGGGCTTTTCATTGGAAGAACCCACATGGGCGACCCATCCGCCGGAGATCCGAGGTTCACCGGAACGCTCCACCAGCAGCAATTTCATGCCGTTGGACAGGGTCTTCTCGGTGACTGGAATTTGCTGGGCCAGAGTGACCCCAGCGATACCGATCGCAAGGATAGCCCCAAAAAAGCCCCTGCCCCGCCGCTCGGATCTCAACATCGTCGCCATCACGGCCCAAAGATGCAGTGCCAGCCCCATGAGGCAACGGCAGAGATGGATGAGGTGCCGGGGACTTCCATGATCCGGCAGAGATGGCCAGCCCAAGTGTACGGTCCCTACCGAACTCATCCCTGTCGATGGGCTTTGGACTAGCATGCGTGGGGCTTGAGGACGCAGCGCAACCGATGTGTGTGAATGACGGGAATACAATTCTGACGAGGAAAGGAATCCGGGTCGGGGTGAATGAACGGTCAGAAGGGGGCGTCGGGATCTCAGTGGATCCCAGATGGGCTCCCGACCCGAAGACTCAATGAAACCTCCCGATCTGGACTTGAAATCCGGTTCCATAGCTCCGCCGGAGGTTCAAAGAACCCGCTTCCAGATCGCCCAGCCCCCCACTGGTTCGATCAATGGGGTCAATGGGGTCAGTGTGGGCATAACCAACTCCATCATTGGAGACATGACTCAGCTTCCGATAGCGAGTTGTTCTCGGGGTCTTGATCAACAACTCAAGGCTCAGACTGGCAGCCTGTTCGGGTGCGGCAGCGCTCTAGTCGGGGAGTTCCCATCTGCGGACGTTCTCGGGGTTTCCAAGACGCCCGCTACGACACCCAGCAAACTCGCTCACACCGCGCCCAGGCCCCCCGCGGAAAACGAAGGCCATCTCAAAGAGGGTGGTAGCCCGGAACCCCTTCGGATTGGGGCTTCCGTTCCCCAGAAGGCCTGGCAATCCTCTCAGTCAGTTCCGTCACCCCTGCGTCAGTCGGGTGCGGCCACGGTGAACGTCGCCACTGCACCATCTCGAATTCGGGTCACGGTTGACGGAAAGGGTTTCCGACTGGGGCCTGCCAAGTTCCACGGCAAAGGGGTCACCTACGGCCCGCTGGCTCCGGGGAGCGATGGGCTCACCTTCGCGTCAACCGATTCCACCCGCACAGATTTCGCCCAGATTCAGGCCCTCGGAGGCAACCTCCTTCGAGTGTATCATGTGCCGCCTCGGTGGTTCCTCGACCTGGCCCATGAGCATGGACTCAAGCTTTTGGTGGATGTGCCCTGGAACCGCCAACAATGCTTCCTGGATTCGGCCGAAGCGCGCCGAGAACTGGTGGAACTGGTTCGTGACGCCGCCCGTCGCTGTGCCGGACATCCGGCGGTCTTCGCCCTGAGCGTCGCAAACGAAATCCCCGCCGACATCGTCCGTTGGAGCGGAGCAGCAGCCGTCGCAACATTCCTCGATGAGTTGATCCGGTGCGCCAAGGCCGAGGATCCAGAGTTGCTGTGCACCTTCGGCAATTTTCCCACCACAGAGTTTCTGCAAGCTGAGTCGGCCGACTTTCTTTGCTTCAACGTCTACCTGCACGATCGCCAACCGTTCGAGAACTACTTGGCGCGCCTGCAAATGCTGTCGGACACCCGACCGCTCATCCTCGGAGAAATTGGGATAGACACCGTCCGAGAAGGCGAAGCCCGCCAGTCGGAAGTGCTCCACTGGAAGATCGAGAGTTCCTTCCGCAACGGCTGCGCTGGCGTGGTGGTGTATGCCTACACCGACGAGTGGTGGAATGGCGGGAAACTCATCGACGATTGGGCCTTCGGATTGACCCGTTCGGACCGGACTCCGAAGCCCGCCTTTGAGACGGTTCGACAGCAGTTCGCCATCGCCCCGTATTTCCCGCTCCCGGCCACCCCTCGGGTCTCGGTGGTCATCGCCAGCTACAACGGAGCCACCACGCTCAAGACCTGCCTGCAGTCGCTCGAACACCTGAATTACCCGGATTACGAGGTCATCTTGGTGGATGACGGCTCGACCGATGCCACCCCGTCCATCACCGCCCTCTTCCCCGGCATTGTCAGCCTCCGGCACCCCAAGAACCTCGGCTTGAGCGCCGCCCGCAACACCGGCATCGAAGCGGCGACGGGCACCATCGTCGCCTTCACCGATTCCGACTGCCGAGCCGATGAGGATTGGCTCTTTTTCCTCGTGGGAGACCTGTTGCGCTCCCGGTTCACGGGCATCGGTGGCCACAACTTGCTACCGGCCGACGATTCGCCCACGGCCGCATCTGTAATGGTTTCGCCCGGTGGACCGGCCCACGTGATGCTCAACGACCGCATTGCCGAGCACATTCCCGGCTGCAACATGGCGTTCTATCGGTGGGCATTGAGGGAAATCGGCAGCTTCAATCCTATTTACCGCAAGGCCGGCGATGATGTGGACATTTGCTGGAGGCTCCAGCAGCGCGGCTACCAGATCGGGTTCAGCTCCGCAGGTTTTGTCTGGCACTACCGGCGCAACACCATCGCCGCCTACCTCAAACAGCAGACCGGCTACGGCGAAGCCGAATCACTCCTCGAGCGCCGTCACCCCGAGAATTTCAACCGCTTCGGCGGATCCATGTGGCATGGCCGCATTTACACATCGGCCAAGATCGGCGTCGAGACACGCAGGCCGGTGATTTACCACGGCATCTTCGGCAGCGCCCCCTTCCAAAGCATCTACACCCGGGACGCGAGCCTCACCCTCGTCGTGGTCACGAGCCTTGAGTACCATGTGCTGTTCACCCTACCCCTGTTGGTGGTCAGCGCCGTGGTTCCCTTTGTCTGGACACTGGGCTTGGCCAGCCTGCTCTTTTCTCTGGGTCTCTGCGTGACGGCGGCGATCCAAGCCGAAATCCCGACCAGCAAATCGCGATTCTGGTCACGACCTCTGGTGGCCCTGCTCTTCCTCTTGCAACCCATCGTGCGCGGCTGGGCTCGGCATCGGGGCAACCTTCTCGGAAGCCAAACACCGTTGAGCGCCCGTGAAACGCTTGACTCCCTCAGCCTCGCTGATCGCACCGGAGCACTGGACCAACTGCTTTACTGGGCCGAACACGGACTCGACCGGATGACCTTCCTTGCCCACGTCCTGGAGCGTTTGGATTCGCTGGGCTGGCAGAACAAACCCGACGCAGGCTGGAGCCCCTTTGACGTCGAGATCTACGGATCCCGCTGGGCCCGGTTGCAGTTGCTCACGGCGGTCGAATTCCACGCAGGTGGGCGTCGGATGCTGCGCTGCCGGCTGCATTCAGAATGGAGTTCCTTTGCCCGGGTAATCTTCGCAACGGTGGCCGGCACGTTGCTGGTCTTCATCGGCGTCCTCAGCCGTCTCCCCTTCCCGGAGTCCATCGCCACCAGTCCGCTGAGATTCTGGCCCTGGTTCACCCTACTGGTCCTATGGCCCCTGACATGGAAGCTCAACGCCGCCAAGCGCGACTTACACCGCCTGGTCGTCTGCTTCCTCGACGGCTGCGCCAAGGAATTCCGCTTCGTGCGAGTGCCGCAAGCCCGGAATTGACCCCCAGCCTCCCCGTTCTCAAACCAAAGCACCCCGCCC
>CAMCYJ010000057.1 GCA_945883815.1 Akkermansia muciniphila
TGGGCAAGGCGGTGAGCGGCGGGGCAGACCTCCTGCGGTCTGTTCCGCCCGAACCAACGCAGTCCAAGCCGGAAAGACCCGCCGCCCGGAGGGTTTGGGAGGGAAGGGCCCGCTGGCGGCGTTGCTTGTCGGTCACAGACCGCTGCGGGTCTGCTCCCTCCTCGCGCCTTGCCAATCGAACCCTTCTCTCCCAAACAGAACCCCTCCCCATTTTCAGACAGGCTCTGAGCAACCCACCCCTCGCGCACCGCGCGAAAGCTCCTCCTTCCGAAGAATCTCTGCGAACGAGGCCCGTCCCGCGAAGCGCTCACCCACGACCCTGCCTCACCATCTCCGGGACAGCCCACAGAGTTCCAAACAGCAAAACATTGCCAAACCAGCTACCTTGCATTACACACTAGCAATCATGAACCCGCTGTTGATAGCCAGCCTCATCGGGTTCCCCCTGTTGTTTACCGCACTCCTAATCATGCAACGGCTCACTCCCCGACCCATACCTGGGTGGGCCACTCACCCCATGAAGCAGCTCCCCAGCCTAATCACCCTCGGCCTCGTCGCCGCCGTGTGCGGCTGCAACCCCGCACCGCGCATCACCGTGAAGAACGACTCGCCCCACACCTTGAGCAACCTCGTCGTCTCCGGGTCGGGATTTTCAGAACGCCTCCCCACCCTCGAACCGAACGGGCAACACCGCTGGACGATCAAACCCAGTGGCGAATCCGGCCTCGGCCTGCGCTTTGATGCCGCACAGCGAACCGTGGACTCTGGAAAACAGGGCTACTTCGAGCCCCAAGGCGGGTACCGAGTCGAGGCCGTGATTCACCCCGACCTGAACGTCTCGGTCACCGCCAAGACCTCCTGGTTCTGATCAGCCCCCCTGCCCCAAAATGCCATGTCGGACTTCTTTGACAATTGGGTGGTCCAAATGCGCAAGGGCGTCCTCGAACTGTGCATCCTGCGGACCCTCGCCCTGCGTGAACGCTACGGCTACGAACTGGTCAAAGAGCTTTCACAAGTGCCCGGTATGGGTCTCACCGAAGGAACCCTCTACCCCCTGATGTCCCGCCTGCGGCTCGCCGGCCTCGTCACCACCCGCCTCGAGGAATCCACCAGCGGCCCCGCCCGCAAGTACTACTCCCTGACCCCTGAAGGACTTCGCACCTTGGAGACCATGAACGTGTTCCTCGAAACCCTTGAGCGCAGCACCCGACAAGTCGGAGGCCAACCATGACCACCTGGACCCCCACCGCCCGCGCTGCCCTTCAACTCTCTCTCGACCGACACCGCGCCCGCTTCGCCGCTGACGGTGCCGAGGCCGACGAGGTCGTCGCCGATTTGCGCGACCACGTCGAACGCGAGGCGGCTTCCCTGAACCTCTCCGTGGTCACCGAGTCGGATGTCCGGCGCATCCTCGCGCAAGTGGATCCCAGCCTCCTCGAGATCCCCACCATTCCTACTCCCATCTCCACGGCTCAAAGCCAACCCCAGGCACCCTCACCGCCTGCCGAAGGCCGATCCGGAAAAAGTTGGCTGTGGCTCATCCTCCGCGCCTTTCTGGGCGTCCTATTGCCCTTGGGAACCCTGATTCTCGAATGGGTCGAACGCCCCTCAGCATCCGAACTCCTCGATCCCATCCCCACCCCATTTCACATCCTGCTCATCGCCTTGGTTCCGGTGACCAATGCCTTGGGACTGTGGTTCTTGGAACGTTCCGCCCAACCCCTGCCCCGATGGTTCGCCTGGATGTTGTCCGCCTCCTTGGGCATCTCCGGGGCTTATGCCGTGACCTACGCCCCGATCACGCCGTTGGCTGCATTCGGCATCCTGCTCTACGGCGTGGGACTCATCCCGCTGGCCCCCTTGATCGCTTGGATTTTCGGTCTCCGAATTCGATCGGCCTGCCGAAAACGCGCTCAAGCAAACTCGATCGTCTGGCCACGCCACACCTGGACCGCCGCCGCGGGGGCGTTGCTGATTTTAGCCGTGCTGGCACTGCCGGAGTTTTTCACGGCACGAGCTCTGCGCGACGCGATTGATGCCGAAGAACCCTCCGACCGCCGGACGGCCCTCCGGTGGTTGCGGAAATGGGGCACCGAAGAAACGGTACTGCGCGCCTGCTACGGCACACGACGTCAGATGTGGGACAATGCGTTGGATCCCTTCGAGAACCGCAAGGCTCGACCTTTCACCGTCACGGCGGAAGCAGCCCGTTCCGTCTATTTCCAGGTGACCGGGCGCGCCTTCAATGAAGTACGCCCCCCGCTTGGCTCACTACGGGGCGTTGGCCGGCAAATCTTCGAAGACTTCGAGTGGGACCGCTCGGTCGGCGGCGAGGCGGTCGCCGGCCACGTGTCTGGCCTGTCCCTCCAATCCTCCCGCCTCGATGTCACCAGCAACGCCGACGACGGTTGGGGCTACACCGAATGGATTCTCGAATTCCGCAACGACCACGCGTCGCGCCAACGCGAGGCCCGGGCTGAAATCCAGTTGCCCCCCGGTGGGGTCGTTTCGCGCCTGACCCTCTGGGTGTACGGCGAAGAACGAGAAGCCGCCTTCGCTGGCCGCGGCGAGGTCCGCGCCGCCTATCAACAAGTGGCCGTCGCCCAGCGACGCGACCCCGTCCTCGTCACCACCTCCGGCCCCGACCGCGTGCTCATGCAATGTTTTCCGGTGCCCCCCAAGGGCGGAACCATGAAGGTCCGCCTCGGCATCACCGCGCCCCTGACACCGCTGGGGGCTCAGGAGGTCGCCTTCGTCTGGCCCCGCATCGTCGAACGCAACTTTGCCTTCGCCGAGGCTCTGAAACATCTCGTCTGGCTTGAGTCCCCACAAAAGATACTGAACCCGCCGTCCGCCTGGGGCTGGAACAGCACCGGCACCAACCACCTGACAGCAACCATCCCGTTCCATTGGGGGCCCCACGCGTTCCCCACACTCAAACTGCAGCGCAAGGCCGATGCCACCAGTCCGTGGAGCATCGATGACCGTTCGACTCCGCACGCCACCGTGCGACAAGCGATCTCTTCCGTCACAAACCCGTCTCGAGGGAGGTTGGCAGTGGTGGTGGACGGAGGTCGAGACGGACGGGATGGCTGGGAGGCCCTCCGGCAGTATCTGGCTTCAACGCCAGCCCGAGGTGAGCTGCGCCTCTGGGCTTACGAGGACGGAATCCGCGACGCGGCAACCATCAACGAAGGCCCCTTCAAGGCCGCCGTCGAGCAAATGGAACGCAACACGCCGAAGTTCGAGGGCGGCCACGATCCGCTACCGGCGCTGGAGGCCGCCTGGGATTGGGCCTCTCAACAGGCCGGCGGTACGGTGCTTTGGATCCACGGCAACGTGCCCGTTCTCTTGGGTGATCCCCAGTCGATGACTCAGCGACTTCAGCGAGGGGAGGCCACAGGAGCCCGACTGGTGGACCTCCAGCTCACGGCGGGGCCCCATGTCGCCGCCAAGGAATGGTCCTCACAGTCCCTGTATGAATCCCTGCCCCGACTCGGCACTTTGGACGACGATCTGAAACGGTTCTTCGACACCTGGAGCGGGCTGGCTCCCGAGTGGCACTGGCGCCGCGAGCGATCCGAAAATGGAAACACGAACGGCCCCACCGCATCGCGCCATCTCGTCCGTCTCTGGGCCCGCGATCAAATCAACCAACTGCGCCAGCAGCGCAAGACCGCGGAGGCCGTCGCCCTGGCTGGCCTCTGGCAACTCGTCACGCCGGTCAGCGGAGCCGTCGTCCTCGAGACCAAAGCCCAATACAAGGCCGCTGGTCTCACCCCAGTCGATCCCCTCACTACCCCGGCCATCGTGCCCGAACCCGAAACCTGGGCTCTCATGATCGTCGGAACCGCGGCTCTGGCCCTCTGGCACCGACGCCAAAAACGCCGGCACTGACCGATCGCTGCACCGATACCAACCGTGTTCCCACCCGGCCCCAAACGCTGGGTCGCCCGGTGCGGCCACCACACCCACAGACCGCCCATTGACGATTCCGAACCCTCAGACCGCCCGGTGAGGGCACCGGGCCTACAGCACACCGCCCAGCCTACGGGCTCACCCTGTAGGCTGGGTCCCCTGACCCGGCGTTCCCGCCCAAAAACCACCGGCTCACCACCAGGTGAAGTTGGGATCTGGCGCCGGGCCGGTGTAGTTCCACTGCGAGGCCTCTTTCGGGAAGCGGAAGAAATCGGTGTGCCCATCGCCCCACAGCACGTTGAAACGGTACTGCCCCTTCACGTTGTGCCACTGGCTGGCGATGTCGTTCTTGTCGCGGTCCGCCCACCAGGGCCAGTCGCCTTGGATGAGCTTGTTCGACGGCCCGAGAGCAATCTCGCTCGTCTTGATGGGTCGTCCCTGAGGGCTGTTGGGATTGGCGGAATCCCCGGTCACATGCTTCACACGCAAGGTCTCCACCGACCAAACGGTCAGGTAGCTGTTGCCCCAAGCGTCATAGCAGGTGCGGGTTCCTTTCGGAAAGGTGCTCTTCCAGAGGGAATCCCCCTTGTCGGCCGGGCACTGAAACGCTGCGAATGCCGGGACGTAGATGTTCAACGGACGATTGGTCGCACCGGTCAATCCGCCGTGCAGCGACATGACGCCCTTCTTACCGCCCAGGGTACCCCAATCATTGTAGACGGGGTAATTGTCCCGATTGTCGTCGGCATACATGTGCATCCCCAGTCCCATCTGGCGCTGGTTATTGTTGCAACTAATCGTCAGCGACTTGCTCTTGGCCCGCGCCAGGGCCGGCAGGAGCATGCCGGCCAAGATCGCGATGATGGCAATGACCACCAGCAACTCAATGAGAGTGAAACCCGCACGGGCACGATGGAAAGGACGAGTGGATGGCTTCATGGCATCGGAGGGACTGCTACGAGAAGAGGCAATCCCAGCCGACCCGTCAATTCCGTGTTGTAAGTTCCCGTTTCCCAATGCGTTCCACCGGTCCGTCAACTCTTTCAGAATCTAGCGAAGAATGAAAAATGTGACTCGGGGCATCTTCCTGCTTTTCAACTCACGCCCTGAGCCGAACCGTTGAGGGCCTGAATCGATGGCATGGATGCGAGTAAACTGACATTCCAACGGGTAGCCCTGCTGGGCGTGGGCGCATTCACCCAGGCGCTGATGCGCCACCTCGGTCGCGACGGTGCCGATGTCTCGGCCTACCTCACCCGCGACTACGCCCATTATGGGCCGCGTCAGGAGGGGCCCTGTGTTTCCAGCGTCGAGGTGCCCAACCCCTGCCCCGGTTTCCGGGAGCACCGGCCCGACTTGCTGATCCCGATGTCGCTCGAGTGGGCGCTGCGGCCTTGGACGGCCGAACTCCTGGGCTTGGGTATCCCCATCCTCTGCCCGACCGGCGAGGGGTTACGCCTCGAGCGCGAGCGCGATTTTGCCCGGGAACTGTGCCGGCAAACTGGCATCCCGTTCCCCCGGTCGCACCTCATCCCCTCAAGGACGGAAGCCGAGGCTCTGGTGCGACGCGAGCATCGCCCCTTCGTGGTGAAGAACCCGCTGTGCTCGCCGACCAGCCCCATCCACACCATCGTCTGCGAAACGCCGGAAGACACGCTGGCCTGGTTGCCGCGGATCGATGATGCCGAGGGGATCTTCCTTCAGGAATATCTCGGGCGTCGCGAGGCCGGGCACATCGCGCTGGTCAGCGACGGAGAAATCCACTCGCTGGTGACCAACCAGGAATACAAGCGGGCCTTCGACGGCAATCTGGGCATCGTGGCTGGCGCACCGCTGGGCGGGCTGGTGGAGCGCGATCCGGGCGACCGCTACGGACTGGCTCGCGAACTCCTGGAACCCCTGCGCCCGTGGTTCCGCGAGGTCGGATTCCGCGGACCCGTGCAGGTCACGGCCATCCGTCACAACGATCGCTGGCACGTGCTCGAGTACAATGTGCGGCTGGGTGTCACCAGTGGGCCCATGATCGCGTCGATGCTGGCCAACCCGCTGGAAACCTTCGGGCGATGCGCGCTGGGATTGCCACTGAATCCCCAATGGCGGCCTGGCAAGGAATTCGGCTGCAACCTCACGCTGGCCGGCTACGGATACCCCTTCACCCAACTCACCGGACCTCGGGTTCCCGTGACGGTCGACGGTTCCTTCCAAGGCGAGGTTTGGTGGCAAGAGGTGGCCGAGTCAGCCCTGGGCGGACTGGAGGCGACCGGTCACCGCATCGCCGACATCACGGCCTTGGCCGGCACTCTTGAGGAAGCCATCGCCAAGGCCTACGCCGACATCCGAAAAATCCGCTCGCTCGGCAGCTACTACCGAACCGATGTCGGTCAATCGCTGTGGCCTCCTGGCAACGCATGAAGGCAACCGTTTCCCGCCCCCGTTCCGCCTGGGTCGAGGTGGACCTCGAACAATTCGCACGCAACTGGGAAATCCTCCGCAAAGAAGTCCCGGCCTCGGTCTCGTTGATGTTTGTGGCCAAGGACAACGCCTATGGACTGGGTGCCGTACCAGCCGCCCGGGTGGCGCTCGATCATCACGCCGATTCCCTCGCTGTCTTCACGCTCGGAGAAGCCCAGGAACTGCGCGACGCCGGCATCACCGCTCCCATTCTGATTTTGGGAGAGCGGCTCGCGGAAGAAGTGCCGCACGTGCTGGAGCTGGACCTGGAACCCTGTGTGGGATCGATCGAGGTGGCCGAGGCCTTCTCGAAGGCCGCCCGTGAACGGAGCCGGCCCGTGCCCGTCCACCTGAAGATCAACACGGGCATGAACCGGTTCGGGTTCTCATGGAGAACCGTCGAATCGTGGAGCCAGCGCCTGAGGGATCTTGCGGGGCTCGAGTTCTGCGGGGCCCTCAGCCATTTCGCCCAGAGCGACGAACTCGACAAGGGATTCGCGCGCACCCAGTCCGGCCGATTCGAGGCGGTGCTAGACCACCTTGCCGCCGAAGGCATCCGTCCGCGCTGGATCCACCACTGTAATTCCGGCGGTGTGCTCGATCTGCCGGACGCCCATTTTAACCGCGTGCGTGTCGGCCTGCTGGCCCAGGGCGTTTATCCCTCGGAGGTTTGCCGGCGCATCGACGGAATCGCCCCAGTGCTGTCGCTGCGAGCCCGGATCACGGCGATCCAGGCGCTCGAGGCCGGCGACACGGTGGGCTACGGCATGCGCTGGCGCGCCGAAGGGCCGTGCCGGATCGGCGTGCTGTCGATCGGCTACGGCGACGGCTACCCGCGGCTCCGCAACCAGGGGCATGTGCTGCTGCACGGCCACCGCGTCCCGCTCGTAGGGGGCGTGACCATGGACGCGTTGATGGTGGATCTGGCCACGGTGCCCGAGGCGCGGATCGGCGACGAGGCGGTGCTGCTCGGCAGCCAGGGCTCCGAGCGCATCACCGTCCAAGAACTGGCCAGCCTGCGCGGGACGGTCACCTACGATGTGTTGACCGGCCTGCGGGGACGCCTTCCGAGGGTGTACCGCGGCGGAATCGGCGATGGGAGCCCGGGTTGAACGGCCCATCCCCGCGACTATCCCTGCGACCTTTGCTGCCTCACTTCATCTCCACCCAAGCGCTCGCGGCGGAGACCGGGTCGGCCCGCTCCTGCAGCGACGTCAGGATCACCCGGGCCTGTCGGGTCACTTTACCGCTGAACCATTCCTTGCCATTGGCGACCACCCGCACCGGTCGATCGAGATCCAGCAACCGATCCGAGAGCCGAAGGCGCAGGCTCGTCGGAACTTGTCCTGTCAGTTGGATCTCCTGCCCCTTCAACTGAGCCACCATTTGGGCGCGCTCGGGGATGGGAGTCTCCGAAGGCACTTGCAGCCAGTAGAAGCGGCGATGCACCACGTCGTCCTGCTGCCAGACGATTTTGTTGGGCCAGGCGTTGCGGACGAAACCCGCCATCCAGGGAACCCCCTCGGCATCCTTGCGGTTCATCCAATGGCCCAGGCCCTCGTAAATCTTCACCTGATGGACATACCCGCCGGCATCCTCGCGGGCCAAGCGATCGAGTTCGGCACCTCGTTCGGAGGCGATCCGGTTGCGGTTGTAGGCCGCGTCGTTGCCGCCCATGAAAATGGCGAAGGGCAAGTTCCGGAGCCCCAGGAGCGAGGCCTCGTTGGGATGACCCGCCATCATGGAAGCCGCAGCGAACCGGTCGGCCATGCGCGGGGCCAATTGCCAGACACCGTCGCCGCCAGCGGAGTAGCCCATCAAGTACACGCGGTCCGGACTCACGCCACGCACGGCGACATAATCGTCGATGAGGCGCTGGAACATCGGGTCGATGTGGCCTTCATGCCACAAGTTCCAGGTGTCGGTCGGGGCTCGAGGCGCGAGGTAGAATCCCTCGGCGGGTTCGTACAGGCGGATCTGGTTCTGCCATTGCTGGTCGTTCACTTGCTTCGGCGCGCCGCCGCCACCGTGCATGGAAATCCACAAGCTCCGCTGCCCGACCGGGGCTTTGCCAAACTCTTTCTCCAACCAGCGGAGGGTCTTGCCCTCGAACTCCAGTTCCTTCTTCTCGAGTTCCGGGGCGCGCTCGGCTGCCAATTCCGCCATACGCTCGGCCGCGACCATGGGCAGCACCCGCTCGGCCTCGGCCTTGGACAAGGCCCGCAAAAGCAGCTCGGTGTCGGACGTGCGCCGGTTGGCCGGCAGGTCGAGCCACTCGCGCACGGCGTCCACCGTGGCCGAGGCCGGGCTCAGCTCGGCCCAACGGGCATCGACCGTGGAATCTCCCTCGGCCAGCGGTCCGAAGGGCATTTCACGAATCTCGGAACCCACCGTGAAGCGGAGCCATCCCTGGGCGCCCGGAGCCAAACTGAAACGCGGCATGTCGTTCAAATCGGCGGTGCCCGCCTTGGTGTCGGCCAAGGCGCAGGATCGCCGCACCCCATCAAGGACGCAGACCTTGGCCGAAAGGCGTGTCCCTCCAGAACGGTCCCACAAACGCACGCCCAACGAGGCGATCACCACCGGAGCGGCATCGGCCTTGGCATAACGAGTGGTCACGTTGACCGCCGCGACGTCGGTGCTGTTGCGGGCCCAAACCATTGGAAAGGACGACCCCTCGCGCTTCCAGGAAGTCGCATAAATGGCATAGCGCGGCTCATTGGCACGGGCCTTTGAGGCATCCCCGACAAACCATCCCCGATCCAAACCGGCGGCGTCATACTCGTCGGCCCCGGCGAAATGCCAGTCGCCCTCCCAAATCTCCACCCAGGTGTGGTTACCCCGCTCGTTGGTCCACATCGGGGTTCCCACGGCGCGGGCCGGGATACCCACCGAGCGACAGGCTTCGACGAGAATGATGGACAACCCGGTGCACGTGGCTTTGCCGAGGGCCTTGGATTCCTTGAGGCTTTGATTGGGGCGCTTGCGTCCGGTGTTGTAGTGGACGTTGACCAACTTGAAGAGCTGTCGGTTGAGGGCCTGGGCCGCTTCGCTGGCCGTGCGGGCGTCCTTCACCAAATCCCGGGACAAGGCCAACAACTCGGCGCGCCATGGGTCCCGGGGTTCATCAAACACCGCATACGGCAGCACATCATTCAGGAAGACAGCTTCAGGCACTGCTGCCGCCCACGGAAACTCCTTCCGGGCGCGCAGGGCCAAATCCAGGTTCTCCAGAAGGAACTCGTTGCTGAGATCCCGGCGATCCGCCTCGGTCATGTGTTCCGCCAGGAAACGGGCGGCCCCTTCGCCAGCAGCGCCATGCCGATCCCGGGCTGTTTGGATGAAGTCCGGAATCGAGGCACACCAACCCGTCCACCCGAGCGCGAGCATCAAGAAAATCAAACGAATCACAGGCATTGAGGAACCCTGCAACAACTCCACATCCCGGGTCAAAGCACGTCCCACACGACCGCCAGCCCAAAACTATCTCCGCTCGCGCCAAATCCGGGGAAGGATTTCCCGAGCATCCGAAAAACTTTCTGCTGGCCTGACTTTCAAGGCGGGTTTCATCGTCAGAAAAGCCGTGGAAAACCGTCGATTGTCAAAACCGGGACCCGTCACGGGTCTGATCGCTCGGGCTGCTCAAGCACTGAGCCTCTGCCTCACGTTGACGGCTGCCACAACGAAGGGACCGGATTTCAACACCGCGGTCCGCCCCATCCTCTCCCAGCACTGCTTCAAGTGCCACGGCCCGGACGACCTATCACGCAAGGGCAACTTGCGCCTCGATGTGCGTGATTCCGCCATCCACGCGGCCAAGTCCGGCGCGGTTGCTCTGGTCCCTGGAAAGCCCCAGTCCAGCGAACTGGTCGTTCGAATCCACTCCCGGGATCCCGACGAGGTCATGCCGCCTCCGAGCACCCGTCAGACACTCACCGACGCCGAGAAAAAGACCCTCGAAGCCTGGATCGCCGCCGGCGCCGAATACGTTCCCCACTGGGCGTTCCAACGACCCCAGGCCATCACGCCTCCTAAAAATGGAACGTCGAGTTGGCCGCGGAATCCGATCGACCAGTTCGTTTTCCAACGACTGCAGCAGCACGGATTTTCTCCATCCGAGGCGGCTGACCCCTACACGCTGGCCCGCCGCGTTTCCCTCGATTTGACGGGTCTCCCGCCCACGCCTGCCGAGGTGGAAGCCTTCCTGAAAGATCCCAGCGATTCCGGCTATGAACGCTGGGTCGACCAACTGCTGGCATCGCCCCGCTACGGCGAACGCTGGGGCCGCCGATGGATGGACCTGGCTCGCTACGCCGACACCAACGGCTACGAAAAAGACCGCACCCGCAGCATCTGGCCGTGGCGGGATTGGGTGATCCGGGCCCTCAACGCCGACATGCCCTTCGATCGGTTCACCATCGAACAGTTGGCCGGCGACTTGTTGCCCAACGCCACGCCCGACCAACGCATCGCCACCGGGTTCCATCGGAACACCATGCTCAACGAAGAAGGCGGCATCGACCCGCTCGAGTTCCGCTTCCATGCGATGACCGATCGCGTGGCCACCACCGGCACCACCTGGCTGGGACTTACCGTCGGGTGCGCCCAATGCCATACCCACAAGTACGACCCCATTCCCCATCGGGAGTACTACCAATTGATGGCCTTCCTCAACAACACCGAGGAACCCGACATGGAACTGCCGGAACCCTCCGAGGAGGCGCAGTATCAGGCCCGCTTGTCCGAGGCGGATTCCCGGACCGCAACCCTGGCGGAGCAGTTCCCGATTGAAGAAGCCGTATGGTCCACCCCGACCCTCACCGAAGCCCGGTCCAAAAAAGGAGCCACAGTGCGCCCGATGGAAGACCAGTCTGCGCTGTTCACCGGAGTTACCCCGGAAACCGACACGCTGACTCTGGTGGTGACTACCCGGGAAACCCATATCGACCGACTCCGACTCGATACCCTGTTGGATGAGGCTCTGCCCAAGAAAGGCCCCGGCCGGGTGGCACATGGAAACTTTGTCCTCAGCGAATTGAAGGTCACCGCCGCTCCTTGGGATGCCCCAGACCGGATTCAGAAAATCGCCCTCCATCAGGCACAAGCCGATGTGGAGCAATCGGGGTTCCCAGCCGGGAATGCCATCGATGACCAACTCCAAACGGGTTGGGCGGTGGATGTGGGGGGCAACCAACTGAACCAACCTCACCATCTGACCGTGCGGTTTCGCGAGGAGGTTGCGTTTCCTTCGGGCATTCGCTTCGAGATCACCCTCGAACACCAACAGGCTGCGCAACACCTCATCGGTCGGCCCCGCATCCAAGTCGGCCGAACCGTCTCCGATGGGCGTTCGGTGGCGGAACGGCGCAAATCGGCCGCCGAAGCCGCCTTCCAGAAGTGGCTCGGCAAAGCACGCGGCTCGGCCGTTCGCTGGGCTCCTCTGCGTCCCTCCTCGGCCACATCCAACCTCCCGCTACTGACGGTGCAGGACGACGCATCCATTCTTGCCAGCGGTGACATCAGCAAGAGCGACACGTATCAACTCACCTTCAACGCGCCATCCGAGGCCGTCACTGCGGTGCGGTTGGAAGCCTTGCCCGATCCACACCTGCCGAAGAACGGACCCGGCATGGCCTATTACGAGGGGCCGAAGGGGGATTTCTTCCTCGGCGAACTGAGTCTGATCGCAGGCGGCCAATTGGTCCGCTGGAAGTCGTCCTCCCAGAGCTTCGGCAAGAACGCCTTCGGGGCGGAGGCCACGGCGGCTTTGGCGGTCGATGGCGACCCGCAAACCGGTTGGTCCACGGCCGGCCGCGAAGGCCAGAGGCATGAGGCGGTCTTCGTTCCCGAGGCCCCAATCCCGGGCAACGCCGACCTGAAATTATCCCTCCTCTTCGGACGCCATTACGCCTGTTCGCTCGGCCGTTTCCGGGTGTCCGTCACCACCCAAACCGGCGGAGCCCAAGCGCGAGATTTACCTCCTGAACTGGAACCCCTCCTGCTAATCGCCGATGCCTCGTTGACCGAAACTCAGCGCTCACAACTTCGCCGCCACTTCCTGCTGACCACACCCGAACTCGGGGAGTCTCAAAAGCGCATCGCCCAGCTGCGCCAACGTCCGACTCCGAAAACCACGCTGGTGATGCAGGAACGCCCACCGGGCAATCCGCGACCCACCTTTCTCCATCGCCGCGGCGAATACTTGCAGCCCACCGATCGGGTGGAACCGGGGGCCCTCTCCGCCATCGCTGCGCTGCCGCCGACTTTGCCGCGGAACCGTCTGGGCCTGGCCCGCTGGCTGGTGTCCACCAACAATCCGTTGACGGCCCGAGTCACCGTCAACCGCCAATGGCAGGCCTTCTTCGGCAAGGGACTGGTGCGCACCACCGAAGACTTCGGCTATCAAGGCGACAGCCCGAGCCATCCGGAATTGCTCGACTGGTTGGCGGTGGATTTCATGGAACACGGTTGGTCCCTCAAGCGACTCCACAAGCAAATCGCCCTGAGTGCCACCTACCGCCAATCTTCACGGATCCGACCTGAACACCTGACCCAAGATCCCGACAATCGGTGGCTGGCACGCGGACCATCCGTTCGCCTGGATGCGGAGGTCATCCGTGATGCCGCGCTCAAGGCCAGCGGACTCCTCTCCGACACCATGGGCGGGCCCGGCGTGTACCCGCCTCAACCTTCAGGCGTGATGGAAGCCGCGTGGGGCGGAGCGTCGTGGCCGACCAGCGAAGGGCAAAATCGATACCGCCGGAGCCTCTACACCTTCACCAAACGAACCGCACCCTTCGCGATGTTCAACACCTTTGACGCCCCGACCGGTGAGTCGTGTCTGGCCCGTCGGGAAACATCCAACACTCCACTGCAGGCCCTCACCTTGCTGAATGACGTGTTCTTCATCGAGGTCTCTCAAGCAATGGGACGGGATCTGGCCCGACAACCCGGATCTGTCTCCCAACGCATCCAGTCTGCCTTCCAACGCTGCATGACCCGCCCTCCCACGGAGGCGGAACTCCAGTCCCTCGAAACCTTCTGGAAAAACCAACTCCAACGATTCCAAACCCAGGAGTTGGACGCGGCTGCCGTCGCCGGCCCCGGCGAGGGCTCCGTGGAGGAACGGGCCACCTGGGCGGCCTTGTCACGGGCCCTGTTGAACCTCGACGAAATGATCACCAAGGGTTGAAGCCAACCACTCATCCCCACGCCATGAACCCTTTCAACCTTCCCCCATCCTTCGTCAGCCGCCGTCACTTCCTCCGCGATTGCGGTGTGGGTCTGGGCAAGATCGCCCTCGCCGGATTGCTCACCGACCGCTTGGGCAACCGGTTGTCCGCTGCCAACCTGGGATCGACCTCCGCGCTGTCGGCGAAAACCCCGCACTTTTCTGGCCGAGCCAAGCGGGTGATCCACCTCTTCATGGGTGGAGCGCCCAGCCAATTGGAACTGTTCGATTCGAAACCGGAATTGGCGAAACTGGAGGGCAAGCCACTGCCGCCCTCGGTGATCGGAGGCCAACGCTACGCCTTCATCCGACCCGACGCCGCGGTGCTGGGGCCACGCTTCAAATTCGCCCGCCATGGCCAATCCGGAACGGAGATCTCGGAGGTCCTGCCTCACCTGGGCAAGATCGTCGACGACATTTGCCTCGTCCGTTCCGTGCGCACCGACCAGTTCAACCACGCGCCGGCACAAATCTTCTTCAACACCGGCTTCTCGCAGCCCGGCCGGCCGAGCCTGGGTTCCTGGGTGATTTATGGCCTTGGATCTGAATCCCAGAACTTGCCGGCCTTTGTGGTGATGAGCACGGGAGGCGGTCTCAGCGGCGGCGCCGCCCTGTGGTCCAGCGGTTTTCTACCGACGGTCCACACCGGAGTGCGCCTGCGCAATCAAGGCCCGCCCATCCTGAATGTCGACAACCCCAACGGCATCGACACCCGACTCCAGAGAGACACCTTGAACCTGGTCGCTGAACTGAACCAGAAACGTCTCGGGACCGTGGGCGATCCAGAAATTGCCACCCGAATCGCCTCTTACGAAATGGCCTTCCGGTTGCAAACCTCAGCCCCGGAACTCATGGATCTCCGCGGGGAGTCCCCAGAGACCCTGAAGATGTACGGATGCGACCCGGCCAAGCCATCCTTTGCCCGAGCTTGTCTGCTGGCTCGGCGAATGATCGAGCGCGGCGTCCGATTCGTGAACCTCTACCACGAAGGTTGGGATGCGCACTCCGACGTGGTGGGCAATGTGAAGAGCAATGCGGCGACGACCGATCAGGCCAGCGCCGCCTTGGTGCTCGACCTCAAGCAACGAGGATTGCTCGATGACACGCTGGTCGTTTGGGGAGGCGAATTTGGTCGGACACCCATGGTGGAATCCAACCCCGCTCTGGGCCGCAGCCAGGGCCGGGATCATCACCCGCAGGCTTACAGCATGTGGATGGCCGGCGGCGGCATCCGATCGGGCATGAGCTACGGGGCCACCGACGATTTGGGATTCCATGTGGTCGAGAACCCCGTCCACGTGCACGACCTTCAGGCCACGATCTTGCACTGCTTGGGCTTCGATCACGAACGACTCACCTACCATCACGCCGGCCGCGATTTCCGCCTCACCGACGTACACGGTCAGGTGGTGCGAAACATCCTGGCCTGACCCAGAGCGATTCAGTCTGGAGGGAGGAGATGGCGTGGCGCGAAAATCAGCGCCAACGCCCGACTCCACGACGTCATCCCGCTGGAGCGGGTATCACCGATAGACTGACGGCTCGACTCCGATCGTCCCGGTCAGTTCACCGATGCGCTGTTCAGACCGACTGCGCTCCAGCATGATCCGGGCGTAGGACCGTCGTTCGTGCAGACCCAGTCGCTCGGCTTCCCGCGCATATTCCGAGCGGCTGAGCAACCGCTCAATGTAGGTGGCCATGGTGTTCCAGTGACGCACTTCCAACTCGCGCCGCATCTCCAAGCGGGCGCGGTACCACGGACTCTCCAGAACACTCTCCCGGCTAAACATTGCCCGGAAAGTTGGACTCTCGAGGCTCAATCCCTCGCTGGCTCCATCGCGCATGATGTGGAGGAGAGCCCGCAGGGGTGGCACCGCTTGGTGAATGGAACCGTCGTCGAAGTAATGCTGCGCCACTCGACGGTGAGTCGCCGCGATATTGTCCACCGAATCGGCATATTGCGCCGCATCCTGCATTTCGGGTCGCAACATGTTCTCCACCAAGACGGCATGGGGATGGTTGAAGACACGCCCCAGGAAGTCGTTCACGAACTTGAGCGTAACCCGCCACCCCAGGCGACTGGCCGGAACGGTCCGCCCCTCGTGGGTGAAGTCCGCCACTCGCTCCAGATACCCGTTGGCGATCAGGAAGGCCGGATCCCGCTCCGTGACGCCCATACGGCACCAGACCTCCGGAACGAGCAGGCTGACGTCATGATCCACACGGGTCTTGGGCCCGAGGCATCCAGCACTGGTCAGGAACACCGGGTTCTCGGAGACAGCCAGACTCACGAAGGCCGCATTGAGATCGTAGATTGGCGGCAGTGCGTTGAAAGGTCCCTTGGTCAGGGCCCCCTCGCTACCGGCCCCGGTTGTTGACGGGGACTTGCCGGTCATGCTGGCGATGAACTCCATGAACGCCTCCGGCAACTCCATGTGATGAATGGGCCCATAGCAGGCCAGCGGACGCACTCCGGGTTCTGCCGGGTTGTTCCGGCGACCCGCCAAGACGGCATGAACCGGCGTGTGCACGGGACGATCGGAGGCCAAGCGCCGCGCCAATCGGGCCGAAATGCTGGTCAGATGACGTCCGAGCTCATCGATGAGGTCCGGACGCGTTTGAAGGTACCGAGGATTCTTCGAGGGTTTGCCGTCCACCAATCGAGGATGAGAAGTGACGACGATCCATTCGGGAGAACCATCGCCCGGTTCCGAGGCTGCGGCTGCTTCGATCAGAGCCCGCATGGGCGCGGTGTATTGGTTGAGTCCGACGGCATCATCGACAAGCTCGCGGGCCTGCTTGCGTGAAATGGGTTCGTAGTTGCTGAAGAAGCATCCTCCACCCGCGAAGTCGGCTTCGGCAGCCTTGTCATACCCGCGATGGATGGCGTCGTCCGGTCGTTGGAAAAGCCGGAACTCGGTGTTCTGAACAAATTTGAGCGACGGATAAACGCTCTGGGGGTCCAAGCCCGGCAACTGGCTGCGCGGCACGGTCACGCTGGCCGTGATGTCGTCTTCCATCTGAAGCTTGAAGGCCGGGAGGTAATCCTTCCGCAGACCGAAAGTGCGCCAGGCTCCGTCGTCGTCATAACCCACGCGCAGGAACTGGGTGACCAATCGCTTGCGCCCCAGTCGCAGCTCGTTGGCAGGGGTGCCGTTGATGACATCGACGCTGAAATGTGAGCGCCAGTTCTCGCCCCACGAGGGCTGCCAAAAGCGCTTCACGACGAGAACCAGTTCCCGGATGTGCGGAGGCACAGAACCGATCCAGGCATTGTGTTCGTCGGAAAAATCCTCGCTCGGTGTCAGGAGCTTGATGACCGAACCCAGGGTTCGACGCGGGCTCAGGATGGGTCGCTGGTCCACACCATTGCGAGCGGGATCACGGAACCTCCGAGAAAAGTCTCGAGCCACGACCACGGCCACTCGGTCGAAATCCTGCGTCAGGTCTGCGACGAAGACCGAACCGAAGAGAATGGCGTCGGTGATGGGCTTGGAGATCTCGCTCTTGCCGCCTCCGGAGACGGTGCAGGGCTTGTGACAGAGGGTGCCCTCCGGACGGGTACCCACCAGACGCCAGGCTCGTGCTGCCATGGCCGGCGGCTCCAGATGCACCCGGAATCCACTCGGCAGGATATAGTGATGGTCCCGTCGGAGTCGGATGGACTGGGATTTCCCGGCATCATCCCATCGGACCGTCAGGGACTCGATGTCGAAGCGGGCGTTCTCAGGCACGTACACCACCTTCGGAAAGCGCCGGTCCACGGCATGCCCTTCGGGCTGGAGGTTCAGTTCATGGGGAATCAGCCGGGTCACTTCCGAAAAACTGTACGGGAAATCGGCGCGATGTTGTTGGGCATCGTATTCACTGCCGAGATCATGACGGGCGAAGACCAACGCTCCGCCTGCGTGCTCTTCCTCGACCATGCCAAAGAGGTTGGCTGCGAAACTGATCTGGGTTTTGACCTCCTTCTTGCAGTAGCCGAAGTAGTTGTCCGAAATGAGGGTCACGATGACACCAGAGGCATCCCGTGCGGTCAGCTTGAAGGCGTTCCCGTCGTTGTAGAGCTCCCGCGGGTCGGACCAGCACATGCCATCCCGACGCTGACGCTCGGTGGCCTCGTCCCAATGCGGAAGTCCGACTTCCTTTTTGGTGAGCCCGTTGAGGTGCGGAGCCAGGATCACGCATCCGGTGTGTCCACTCCAATGCTCGGCATCCAGTGATGCGTCGTTGTCCGGGAGCAACGGGTCTCCCGCGTTGCCGAAGATGCTTTCGACAAAGTCGAGGTTGGCCACCAGGGATCCCGGCACGAAAAATCGGATCTCCATGCTCTTGCTGGGCATCACGCCGGGAACCTCCGGGCAGATGACCGGACGGATCAGCAAAGAAACCACGCAAGCAGCCGGATTGGCTCCGGAAGCGGTGAACGGCAGCCGAAGGAGTTCTTCCGGCGGTTGCAGCGCGCGCGCCAAAAGGTCGGCGAACACCGTCTTGGGAACGCCCTTCTTGTCGTCAGGAATGGGCAACCCGCCCTCGGTGACATGGAAGATGCCCGAGGTGGTCCGCCGGTCCGACTTTGGATTGTGCAGGATTCCGTTTCGCAATCGGTAGCTGCGCAACATGGGCGAAGCGACGTCGTCTTTGTCGGGTGGCAGGGACAGGACACGGGCCAGGCCATACTGATCCAAGACGAAGGTGTTCCGCGGCAATTCCCGGGGGACTGCCGTATCGGAAAGATAATCGTGGATGAAGTTGTTGATCCGGCGGTCCACCGGACTGGCATAACGAGCGAGCAGACGATCCTTCTCGCGGCCCTGGGCGATGAAATTCTCGAGCAGTGAATCCAGCGGCTCGGTTTCACCGGGCAACGGCACACCGGTCAGGCCCAACTCGGCCAGTTTCAGGTTGATGTGCCGATGGAGATCGGTGGGGTTGGGTGGATTCAGTCCAATGGAACGGGTCATGGCCTTGGTGGGGCGGATTTTTTGGAACCGCTTTAAGGACTCTCAACCCGGAATGATTTACCTTCAAGTCCCGAGAAAAAATCGGGGTCGGCAAGCTCTCATCCGGAGCACTGAGCCGATGTCACTCGGCGGCGTCGAGGCCTTTGCGACGGACGCGAGAGGAGGCCTCCAGAGCGAGAAAATAGGCGCTGGCCTCGGAAGGGTCGACGCTCCAACGACGGGCCAGCAAGGCCACTCTCTCGGCATTCTGTTGCTCGGATGGACCTCCGCAAATACCGGGGCCTTCAACGGCTTCCCCGTAATCGCGGAAGGTGAAGCCCAGGAGTCGTTCATCCAAGGTCTGGTCACCCTGACTCCACAAGGTCTCGCCGGCCCAGGCATAGGCCCGCACCACGTTACCCTCCCGGAGCCATGCCCAAGCATGGTGATTGAGGACACGGTCGGCAGAGAAGAATTGAACTTCGCCCACTTCTCGGCTTAGACCGGAGAGAAACCGGTAGAGTTGATCGATATCGGCGGTGGGATCCGGGATGGCCGCACCGACCACCAACGACCAACCACGCCACGGCGGCGAAATAAAAATCACCCGTTCACGGGACCGCACCAGAGCCTCGGACCAACGCGAACCTTCCTCAGGCCCGATGTGCAGAATCTCGCGAAGGAAGGCTGTGTTGGAACTGCGGATGGCAAGCCAGCGGTTGGGCAGAGGCAGGGTGAGTGCTGATCTGCTGGAACCGATGAGGGGAGTGAGTGGATCCATCCAGCGCTGGGTCATCCGCAAGGCCCGAAGGTGACGGCGATACAAAGTGGCGAAGACGATGGCAATGCCGATCACCATACCGAAGCTGACCAACAGCCCGATCGCCAAACCATGCATGACCGTGGGATTCATTGCGTTGTTCCCCGAAACAATAGACCCCAGATCAAACACCCTGGCGGTCGTTTGGCAAATGCGTTCTGACTGCAAGGTGATTCTGCAGTCATTTACCGGGATGGGGCAGGCTTCTGAGGGATCAGCGCTGGGAACGCTTTCGGCGCAAAGTCTGAATGGCGGCCTGGACGCGCCAACCAGAGGCTTCGAGGGCCGATTGGGCAATCTCGGGAGTCACACCAGTCAAGTCCTGCACGATACGACACGCCCGATCGCGCAGTTTCACGTTGGAGGGGTTGAGGTCGATCATCAGGTTCTCCTCAACCTTCCCGAGGCGGACCATGGTGAGGGTGCTGAGAATATTGAGGACCAGCTTGGTGGCGGTGCCGGCCTTGAGTCGGGTGGATCCAGTGAGTACCTCGGGGCCGACGTCGATCGCTAGCACCACATCCGGCCGGAGGTTTCGGCTGAATTTCAGATGGGGATTGAAGCAGAGCAAGGCGGTCCGGGCTCCGGCTTCACGGGCTGCAGCCAATCCTCCCCAAACATAAGGGGTTCTTCCAGAGGCTGCGATGCCCACCACGACATCTTTCGAGGAAACCTCACGGAGACGAAGGGCTTCACGCCCTGCCCCGGCGTCGTCTTCGGCGCCTTCCACGGAGGTGTGCAAGGCTTTCTCGCCGCCGGCCATGATGCCCTGGACCCACTCGGGCGGGGTCCGAAACGTGGGTGGACATTCACTTGCGTCCAAGACTCCGAGGCGGCCGCTGGTGCCGGCACCCAAGTAGATGAGCCGTCCTCCGCTGCGAATGGCAGTCTCGGCCAGGCGAATCAACCGGGCCAAGGCCACCCGGTGCCGGCCGATGATCTCGGGAACCTGAGAGTCCTCGGACAACATCAAGTCGATGGCCTTGCCGACCGGCATCCGGTCGAGATGCCGGGAACGCGGGTTCCGCTGCTCCGTCGGGGAAACCCCCGTCGATTCGGGACGCGGGACGGGTGGCGGGACCGCCAATCCCGGAGTCATGACTGTGGGCGCATTCGAGCTTTCCCCCGAGGCCAGGGCTTGCTCGGCCAGGACCACCGCACCCCAGGCCGATTCCCGTTCCAAGGAGCGGATCACGGACTGGGGGCGCACAGCCCGAAGCACGCTCTCGATGTGGGGCATCCAATGCGGTTGACGCAGGAAGACGCTGCCCGCCAGTACAAATTCCACCCGAGCCTTGCCCGTCCGGTCCAGTCGCCCCGCGCAGACCAATGCCAACTCGAGCAACTCGCCGAGGCACCGCTCAATGACCTGATGAGCCCCCGGGTCACCGTGAGCCGCCACCGCAAACACCTCCGGTGCCAATGCGGCCACCTCACGCTTGGAAACCGCCTGCATCCAGCCCACCCAGGCTTCGGGGTCTTTGAGTCCGGAGGCCTTGAGGAGTCGGCGGCCGAGGGCACCGATGCGGCCGGTGTGTTCGAGTTGACGTATGGCTTCACGCAATCCGGCGTAAGCGATGGCAAAACCGCTGCCTTGATCGCCCAACTGGTGTCCCCATCCGCCGGCCTTGGCCGTGATTCCGCGGCGATTTCGGCCAAAGCAGCACGAACCCGTTCCGCTCAAGAGGATGATCCGAGCCTCCACCGGATCTGTGGCATCCAGGGTGGCTGCCTCGAGCGCACTCACCAGGTCGTGATCGACACGGACCGGCATCGATGGCCAAACCCGCGCCACACAGGCCCGCAAGCGTTGCCGATCTTCCTCGGTCCTCACTCCGGCCATGCCGATGCCGATGGCGACCGGTTCTGGAAGACGGATTTTCAGCGAGTCGAAGTGTGAGTGCAGGTCCAAGTCCGAGGTCAGTCGCAAATTGGCGGGTCCGGATTCGATCCGGGCCAGCGGCACTCGAGCTCCCACCGCCGCGGCCAAGGCCACGGTGCGGGTGCCGCCGCATTCGATACCGATCACCACTGGGGACTCCGAATCCGTCATGGGGTGAATTGGAAGACCGGGGCGCCTCGGGACAAAAGCGGAAAGCGCGGCAAACTGCGCGTACTGATCTCCAACCATGGCGGGTCCAGAGTTGGCATTCCTACCGTCTGCGAACACGATCTCTCCATGAAGAAGAGCGTGCGTGAGTTGCCCATGTCCCGACCGCCGTTGGAGCGAATGATGCGCATCCACACCGCCATCGCATCGGGCAAGCATCCGAACGCTTCGTTCCTCAGCCGCGAGTTCGAGGTGAGCACCAAGACCATCCAGCGGGACATCGATTTCATGCGCGACCGGATGGGGCTGCCCATCGACTACAGCCCCCAGCGTTATGGATTTTATTACACCGAACCGGTCGATGCGTTCCCGACCCTGCAAATCACGGAGGGAGAACTCTTCGCGTTGGTGGTCGCTGAGAAGGCGCTCCAACAGTACCGGGGCACTCCCTTCGAAAAACGCCTCCTAACCGCCTTCAAGAAACTCGAACGCTCGCTGCCAGACACCGTGTCTTTGAATCTGGCCGAATGGACGCAGACCATTTCCTTCCGAACGACCGCCGAGCCCAACGTGGACCTCGGGATCATCGATCGGCTGGCCCAGGCGGCGGCCGCTGGTCAGACCCTCCGTCTGACCTACCGCAAGCCCGGCGCAGCCATCGAAGAGCGCACGGTGGATCCCTACCACATCGGCAATGTCAACGGCGACTGGTACCTCTTCGCCCACGACCATCTCCGAAAAGCAATTCGCACCTTTGTGCCCTCCCGGATCGCCGAGGCTGAACCGACCGGAAAGACCTTCCAGCGCCCGGCCAAGTTCGCGCTGGAACGGCATTTGAGCGACAGCTTCGGCGTGTACTCGCGCAGTGGAGACTTCGAAGTCCGCATCCGCTTCTCCAAGGCCGTGGCCGACTACATCCGCGAGAAACGCTGGCATCCCTCTCAGGTGCTGACCGAGCTTCCCGACCAGGGGGTTGAGATCCATCTCCGGCTGGGAAGTCTTGAGGAGATTAGCCGATGGATCCTGGGTTGGGGGGCCCAGGCCACGGTACTGAGTCCGCCCGAGTTGGTGACCATCCTCCGCGAGACGGCTGAGGCCCTCATGAAAAACTATCCCAAAGCCCCC
>CAMCYJ010000058.1 GCA_945883815.1 Akkermansia muciniphila
CGCACCCATATCCATAGGCTGAAAGCCTCACCCACCTCCCACACCACACGCCCAGCAGGCAGCCGCGGGATCGGGCCGGAGCGAGCATTGGAAGCGATCCACAAAAAAAACCTGCGCGCAGCGCAAAAGCTGATCCTCCCCCGAGCTTCCCTGCGAGCGCAGGACCGATCCCGCAGAGCCCCCCACGGCATGTCGCCCCATCGCCAGAACCACAGCGCAGACCCCCACGAAAAACCCAGAAACCTCCCAACCCACCCATATCCATAGGCTGAAAGCCTCACCCACCTCCCACACCACACGCCCAGCAGGCAGCCGCGGGATCGGGCCGGAGCGAGCATTGGAAGCGATCCACAAAAACACTGCGCGCAGCGCAAAAACCGATTCTCCCCCGAGCTTCCCTGCGAGCGCAGGACCGATCCCGCAGAGCCCCACCGAACGCCCCACCCTTCAACCCGCCACCTGAAGCGACGCACCCCCATTGACCAAGTACAGCGCCGCCATGCGCACCGCCAACCCATTGGTCACCTGCTCCAGAATCACCGACTGAGGCCCATCCGCGATACTGCTCGCAATCTCCACCCCCCGATTGATCGGTCCAGGATGCATGATCAACGCATCCGGCTTCACCTTCGCCATTCGAGCCGTGTTCAGCCCGAACAACGCCGCATACTCCCCCGTACTGGGAAACATCGACGCCTTCTGCCGCTCATGCTGGATACGCAGCAAATTGATCACATCAGCGTCCCGAAGCGCCTCATCGATATTCCACGTAACCCGGACATTCGGAGCGAACGACTCGAACGACTTCGGCACCAAAGTCGGCGGACCGCACAGAGTCACCCTTGCACCCAGCTTCGTCAGCGCCCAGATATTCGAACGGGCCACCCGACTGTAGAGGATATCCCCCAGAATCGTCACATTCAGCCCATCCACCCGACCCTTCTTTTCCCGGATCGTGAAAACATCCAACAACCCCTGAGTCGGGTGCTCATGAGCACCGTCCCCCGCATTCAAAACATGAGCCCCCAAGAAGCGCGCCAAAAAGTGGGGCGCCCCACTCGCACCGTGCCGCAAAATGATGATGTCGGCATTGAGAGCCTCCAGATTCCGGGCCGTATCCTTGAGCGTCTCCCCCTTCTTCAGAGAACTGGCCTCCGCAGAGAAATTGATGACATCGGCACTGAGGCGCAGCGCCGCCAATTCAAAACTAATACGCGTGCGCGTGCTCGGCTCGACGAAGAGATTGATCACCGTCTTGCCACGCAGCGCCGGCACCTTCTTGATCGAACGCTGCCCCACGGCCTTGAACTCACGGGCCGTGTCCAGCAAATGGATGATCTCCTCGGCCGAAAGGCTCTGAAGGTCGAGCAGGTGTTTGCGGTTCCAGATCATGAAGCAAGTTGGGCGGCCGAAGATGTCTGAGAGTCGCGAATGAAAACGCCGTCCTCTTCACCCCCGGAAGAGCATCGGACCAGAACGGACTGCCGCAAAGATGTGGCTACCTCCTTGCCCACGACATCCGGACGGATCGGGAGTTGTCGATGCCCGCGATCAATCACCACGGCCAACTGCACGCGACTCGGACGCCCGAACTCATGGAGCGCATCCATCGCCGCACGCACCGTCCGCCCCGTGAAGAAGACATCATCCACCAACACCACCGTCTTGCCTTGGATATCGCCCGGAATCTCCGTCGGATGCACCGCCGGCGCAGTCCGTTGGTTCAGGTCATCCCGGTAGAACGTCACATCGATCGAACCGCAGGGAACAGTGCGCCCAAAAACCTGGGCCAATTCAGTGGCCAATCGAAGCGCCACCGGAACCCCTCCCCGTTGGATGCCCACCAGCACCAACGATCCGGCATCCGGATTGGCCTCGGCGATCTCATGAGCCATGCGCGCCAGCGTACGCTGCAGGGCGGCCGAATCGAGAAGCATGGAATTCATCATCCGAAAAGGTACCTGGACCCGGCAAACCACACACCCACCACCACGACCCTGAGGGTCGAGCTGGTAGAGACTGCGGACACGGGCGAGCGATTCAAGCAAGGGTTCCCGAAGTCCGGGAGCGTCGCCAACTGGCGCGGTGCTTGGTGATCCAATCCACCAAGGCCGCCTCGAACCCGATATCGTGCCCCGCCTTCTCCGACTCGATCCACTTGTGCTTCAGGATTTCCTCCTTCTCGGCAAGGAACTCCCGGTACAGCGACGAACGCTGGAGAATGCCCGGCTCCAGGCCGGACGATGGTAAGGAGTGCGTCATGTTACGGATGGGTGACCTAACGGCGAAACCGTACTGAGGATCGGCGGCCTGTAAAACGGTTTTCCTCCTGCATTTCAAACCGCCTGGACTAAAGTGGCGACGTTGAAACGGATCCTTACTTTGATCGGTCTCCTGGCCAGCCTCTGGACTGGTTGCTCCTCCGCAAAAAACCCGGCTGGTTCCACCACGCAAACTCAGCCCCTCTCGGTGGCCGCATCATGGACCCTCACCCCGCCCGGCGGGCGTTTTGACGCATCGGCCCTGGTCCGCCTGCCCGACGGTCGGATGCTCACGGTCAACGACAAGGAGACCGGGCTTTTCGAAATTCAGTTTCCCAACTCTGGCACCGAGGCCGTCCTAGTCCCCTACGCGGGGTTGTCCCCCTCGCTGTTCGAGCCCCTGACACCGGGTCGTGATTTGCCCTGGGATGTCGAAGGGATCGGCATCGACAGCACCGGAGCCCTGTACCTCAGCGAAGAACATCTGCGCGGGATCCTCAAGCAATCAGCCCCCGGAAAACCGCTCGAACGCCTGCCCATCGACTGGTCTCCGGCTTCCCGGTGGTTCAGCAAAACCGACCGGAACGCTTCGTTCGAAGGCGTGGCTGTCGGCGACCGCTTTCTCTATGTGGCCAACGAGCGGGACACCGGGCGCATCTTTGAGATCGACCGCAAGACCCTCCGGATCATGGGCGATTTCCAACCCCGCCCCCCAGGCGCCTCGGGCGACGACATCCACTACACCGACCTGTGCTGGTTCGATGGCGAACTCTGGGCCTTATGCCGTGAACACCGACGGGTTCTGTGCATCAACCCTCACACCCATGCCGTCCGGCTGTGCTTCAGTTATTTCCCCATCGAAATGGACCCCCAGTACGCCTATCAGCACTTGTTGCCATACGGATTCTTCGAAGGGCTGAGTGTGGATGCCGACAACGTCTGGTTGCTCATCGACAACAATGGATACCCGCGCAAATCCAATCCTCAGGACGCCCGCCCACTGCTCTTGCGCTGCCCCAGGCCGGATCGCCCCGCACGGTGATCTTCATGATGTCGGAGATGTTCGAGATGTTTGCCCAACCGACCCGAACAGACCGAACCAAGCCCCTCAAACCCCGCCGAACCGACGGTGCCGGCGGGCGTATTCTTCCAAGGCCTCGCAGAGGTGGGCTTTGCGGAAATCCGGCCACAAGGTCTGAGTGATCACAAACTCCGCATAGCTCAACTGCCACAACAGGAAGTTGCTGATACGCATCTCGCCGCTGGTGCGAATCATCAAATCGGGATCGGGCCAATGGCGGGTGTACACGTGCTCGGAGATGACACGCTCGTTGATTTCAGCCGGATCGAGGGCGCCCGTTTTCACCTTCTCAGCGATGGCTCGCGTGGCCTCGATCAACTCGGTTCGCCCGCCGTAACTCAGGGCCAGAATCAACGTCAGACCATTGTTCTTGGCCAAGGCGGCACGGGTCTTGGCCAACTGTTCCTGCACCGCTTCCGGAAGACGCCAGATTTGCCCAATGGCCTCCAAGCGGACGTTGTTGCGATTGAGTTCCCCGATCTCGTTCTTAAGGAAGCGGGCCAGATACTTCATGAGGGTGTCCACCTCATCCTTCGGCCGGTTCCAGTTTTCCACAGAGAACGCGTAAAGCGTCAGGTACTTGATGCCGACCTCACCGGCGGCCCGGACAATGGTCCGAACCGACTCCACGCCGTTGCGGTGCCCTTCTACCCGAGGCAACCCACGCTGCTTGGCCCACCGCCCATTGCCGTCCATGATGACGGCCACATGGGTGGGCAAATTGGCTTGTGCCGCTGCAGAAAGCTTGGGCTCAGCGCTCACCGGGGCACCTCAGAGAAACATGGTCTGCGCCCGGGCCGGGCCCACGCTGGCGATGGTCAGCCGAGCGCCCGTCATCTGGGAAATGGCCAACAGGTAATTGCGGCAGTTCACCGGAAGGTCTTCCCAACGGGTGACCTCCTCGGTCGAGGTCTGCCAACCGGGGTAGTTTTCGTACACCGGCTCGCACTGGGCCAAGATGTCGTGATCGGCCGGAAAATGGCGCAACGTTTGACCATTGGCCCGGTAGGCCACACACACCTGCAGGGTCTTCAGAGAATCCAGACCATCGATGTTGGTGATGGCCAGCTCGTCGATGCCGTTGACCATGGTCGCGTGGCGGGTGGCCACGGCGTCGAACCATCCGCAACGACGGGCCCGGCCGGTCGTTGAACCAAATTCGCGCCCCATGCCGTGCAACAGATCGCTCACCTCGGCGCTCTCGGTCGGCAAGGGGCCGCCACCCACGCGGGTGGTGTAGGCCTTGAGCACGCCAATCACCTTGTCCATGCGGTTCGGAGGAACCCCAGAACCGGTGCAAGCGCCGCCGGAAGTGGTGTTGGACGATGTGACGAAGGGATAGGTGCCGTGGTCGATGTCCAGGAAAGTGCCCTGGGCTCCCTCGAAGAGGATGTTGCCGGCCCGTTGGGTCACCTCATGGAGAAACACCACCGTGTTGGTGACGAACGGGCGCAACCGATCGGCGGCGGCCGTGTATTCGGCGAGAACCTGATCGTAATTGAGCGGCGAGCCTCCGAGGGACTGGATGAGTACGTTGTTCTCGTCCAAGCGCTCGCGCAGCTTGGCGGGGAATCGCTCCCGGTTCACCAAATCCAACACCCGGAACCCCACCCGAGCGACCTTGTCGCCGTAGGTTGGGCCAATGCCACGCTTGGTGGTGCCAATCTTATTGTCGCCCTTCTGAGCCTCACGAGCGCCGTCCAGTTCCCGGTGCCACGGGAACACCACGTGCGCCGTCTCAGAAATGCGGAAATTGTCGGGGGTGACCGAAACACCGAGTTTGGCCAAACCATCGAGCTCTTTGACCAGACCCACGGGATCCATGACCACGCCATTGCCGATCACGCACACCTTGTTCGAGCGGAGGATACCACTGGGGATCAGGTGCAAGACGTACTTGTCCTTGCCTACGAAGACCGTGTGGCCCGCGTTGTTGCCACCCTGAGTGCGGACCACTACCTCCGACTGCTCGGTCAGCACGTCAATGATCTTGCCTTTGCCTTCGTCGCCCCATTGAGCGCCGACCAGAATCACGTTTGCCATGGATAAACGCCCACCGTGAACAGCAAAAAGCCCCGACTGAAGTCACGTCAGGGCCCGCGTTCCGATGACAGCCTCACCAGCCTAGGGACAGGAATCCCCGGGGTCAACGATGCAGGATTCCTTTGCAACCAACTGCGAGCGAGAAGGGAGACATGCTGAGGCCCATAGCCAACCTCCAACGATTCATTTGCCAAAGAAGATCCAGCAAACTTCGCCAATCTCACCGGCATCGGTCCGCCTCAGTCCTGTGATGGCCCCGCGGCACTGGCGTGCCGGATATCCCGGGCCTCATAGAGGTACACTGCCTCTTCGGCGATGTTCTTGGCGTGGTCGGCGATCCTCTCGAGGGCTTTGCTAATGGTCATGAGATGCAGGCATCGACCGATGGTCGAAGGATCCTGGGTCATGAACTGGGTCAACTCCTGGTGCAGCGACCGGTTTAACGCATCGACTGCCTTGTCGCGCGGAATTACGGCTCGAGCCTTGGCGGTGTCTCCATGCACGAAGGCGTCCAGAGCGTCCCTCAACATCTCGGTGGCCATCTGGGACATTTTCGGAATGTCCTGATAGGGCTTGAGCTGCTGCTCGCGACCCAACTCCAAAGCGCGTCGCGCAATGGTGGTGGATTCGTCGCCGATGCGCTCCAAATCTCCGGTGATCTTGATCACCACGGTGATCAGGCGCAGCTGGCCCGCCAGCGGAGCCTTGGTCAGCAGCACGATGGATGCGGCGTCCAAGGCCTTCTCCAACTGGTCCAACGGCTCGTCCCCGGCGGTCACGCTGCGAGCCAGATCATCGTCCCGATCCACAAGGGCACGGACAGCACGGACGACCAGGTTTTCCGCCATCCCTGCCATGCGGAGCAACTGGTCCTTGAGCTGTGTGATTTCTGCCTCCAACGGTGTCACTGGAGACCATTGGGCCGAGGGAAATCCTTTTTGGAAACCTTGGAATCAACGATTCGCCGCAGGGATCCACCGTCTCAACCGAAGCGACCGGTCACATAGTCTTCGGTGCGAGGGTCTCGAGGCTGGGAAAAGATCGAATCGGTGCGGCCCACCTCCACCAACTCCCCCTGATGGAGGAAGGCCGTCTGGTCGGACAAGCGCGCGGCCTGCTGCATGTGATGGGTGACCATCAGAATGGTGTAATCTTCCCGCAACTCTCGGATGAGATCCTCGATCCGACCGACTGAGACCGGATCCAGGGCACTGGCCGGCTCATCCATGAGCAGCACCTCCGGTTCAACGGCCACCGCCCGCGCAATGCACAGGCGTTGCTGCTGCCCACCGGAAAGCCGGAGCGCGCTCTCGCCCAGGCGGTCCCGGACTTCATCCCAAAGCGCTGCACGCTGCAGTGCCGATTCGACCCTTCCCTCCAGCTCGGAACCCGAACACCCGCCGATCCGCAAACCGAAGGCCACATTGTCGAAGACCGACTGCGGGAATGGGTTGGATTTCTGGAAGATCATCCCCACCCGCCGCCGGAGTTGTGTCACGTCGACACGGTGATCCTGCACATCCACTCCGCCAACCCGACAACCCCCGCTCACACGGGCCCCGGGAATGAGGTCATTCATCCGGTTGAGGCACCGCAACAAGGAAGACTTCCCGCAACCACTCGGTCCGATGAGCGCCGTGACCTGGCGCTCCGGAACGATCAGCGACACCGACCGCAGGGCTTGGGTCGCTCCATCCCAGAGGGACAAGCTCTGGATCTCGATGCAAACAGGGTTCTGGGGAGCCTCGGAGGTCACGGTATCAAAGGCGATCCCGCGCCGCCGGAGTGGCCCGTGATCGAAGGATCGCTGCGCCAGCATTCAACAACAGGGACAGGAAGACGAGAGCCCAGACGCTGGTCAGCAACAGGGGGCGGCTGGCTTGGGGGTCCGGGGACTGCGTGGACAAGACGAAGACCTGATAGGCCAGGTCCATGAATCGTTCATTCAAGGCCACGGACCCCTGAGTGGCGACCGCGGCGCCAGTGAAGAGCAGCGGCACCACCTCACCCGAGGCCCGCCCAATGGCCAGAATCACTCCGGTCGCAATTCCCGGCAGGGCATTGGGCAGAAGGATCCTCATCAGAACCTGCAGGCGAGTGGCGCCCAAAGCGATGGCCGCGACACGGAGATCCCGGGGCACCGAGCGCAAGGCCTCCTCGGTGGCCACCACCACCACCGGCACGGTCATCAAGGCCATGGTCAGTGAGGCCCACAACAAGGCCGGACGCCCCCAGACGGGCGATGCGAGATCGCCATTCCAGCGATCCAACCCGCCACCCACGACGCCGACGAAAAACCCGAGACCGAACAGTCCGAAAATCACGCTGGGAACACCGGCCAACACTTGCACGAGCCATCGCAGCGTCCGGGCCATCCGCGATCCCGATGGCGCATACTCAGCCAGGTAAACGGCCGTGAGGATTCCCATCGGAATGACGGCCAGCGACATCAGAAAGGTTCGCGCAGCCGTCCCAATCAGAAGCGGCGCCAAGCAGACACTCCGAGGATCCAGTGGATTCGAAGCACGACCTCCCGGCCCCACCCATGCCGCCCAGGACAAATGCGGCCAAGCCATCCAGGAGATCCCCAGAATCAGGCTCAACACCAGACCGGCCAATGCCCAGGCAACGGCCCCGGTCAGGCGGGGAAACATCCAATCGGGAATTCGTCGGATCATGCCATTGCCTCCCCTCGAAGTCGGGCCTGGCGAGTGCGGATGCCCCGCGCCAACCCCTGCAGCACCACACTCAGTACCAGCAGCAAGAACCCGAGCAGGAACAGCACCCGGTAGTGGGGCCCACCCCGTGCCGCCTCGCCCAATTCAATCGCCAGCGTCACCGGCACCGTCCGAACCGGATCCCACAGGCTCCACCCGAGGGTGGGCGCATTGCCGCTGACCATCATCACAATCATCGTTTCTCCTAAAGCCTGAGCCGCCCCCAACAGCACCGCCGCGCTGACACCGGGGGCAGCCGCGGGCAATACGACGCGGTAAACGGCTTCCCACGGAGTGGCTCCCAGGGCCAACGCCGCCCTCACCCACTCACGGGGCACGGTGCTCAGCGCATCCTCGGCCAGTGAAAAAACCACAGGCACAATGGCCACACCCACCGCCACCCCGGCCACCATCCCGTTGAGCAGGAACGGAACTCCAACGACCCTCTGGAAAACCGGAGCCAGAATGCCCAAGGCGAGAAAACCCATCACCACCGTGGGAACACCCGCGATGAGTTCAATGACCGGCTTGAGCCAGACCCGCCACCGGGCGGAGGCCACCTGAGACACATAGAGCGCGGCAGCGATCGCCAGAGGGACACCCACCAAGAGAGCTATCCCAGTCACCTTGAGGGTTCCCCACCACAGCGGGATCAAATTGAAACGCGGTCCCGCTCCGGAGGGTTGCCACAAGTACACGGGGTTCTCGTACCCCTTCCAAGCCCACGGCAGAATCAGGCGTCTCCAATCGGTGGGACGGATCGAATCCCCTCCCTGCCCCTGCTCCTCCCCGCGTTCCTCGGCCAGAGTTTCCGCACGCACCTCCGCCAGCAGTCGAAGTTGTTCCCGGGTTTTGGAAGCAAACTCCGACGGGCTCATTCCCAAATACCGCTGCAAGGCTTCGTCCGGAACCCGATCCAGCTGGTCCGGCGAGATGGCCGTAGTCATAGGCCCGTCGGAAACCTGCCCCACCAACGCCGGCCAGGCCTCGATGCAAATGAAAAGAAACACCAAGACTGTGGTCAACCCGACCCCTGCCGCCACGAGGGCAATCCCCCGAGCCGCCCAGACATCCATCCAGGCGGATCGACGCCGGCGGGTCAGCGACTCACTGAATCGTGGGATAGGCTTCTGGGGGACTGGATTCATCCAAGGATCAACTGGGTGAGGCATCGTCGGTCTGGACGGCCTGCTTGGAAAGCATCGAGCCGAGAAGAATCATCGTTCGGCCGACAACCCCACCCGGGAAGTCGGCTCGGCCCGCGCTTGGCACTCCTGTCAAAGGACGCCAAAGTGCACAGGCATGTTCCCCAACGCGCAAACTCTCGAAGCAATGACCTGGATTCCCGGCCCATATCCGGGGGTTGAATTGGCGGTCCTCGAGCGGAATACAGAAACCGGAGGCGTGACTGTCCTGCGTAAATTCCACTCGGGCATCACCGTGCCCGCCCACAGTCATCCAGCGGCCGACGAGTGGGTTTGTGTGATTTCCGGAGAATGGGTGGAGGACGGGCAGACCTACGGCCCGGGTTCCATCCTGCAATGCCCGCGCGGAGTCCGGCACGGCCCGCATCATGCCCGGACCGAGGTCTTGTCGCTGACCCGGTTCAACGGCCCGTTGACCGTCGCCCCCTGAATTTCCACCGTGAGCCACAAAAGCCCCCGCATTGCCGACCTGCTGGCCGATCTGCCGGACGACCCGGGCCCGCACGGACTGCCTCGGCACTACGCCGGTTTCTTCCACTGCTTCAACCAAGGGCTCTACTTCGAGGCCCATGATGTGCTCGAAGAACTCTGGTTGGCTGGAGGGAAGACCGGCGAAAACTACGCCTTTTACAAGGGCTTGATTCAATGGGCCGGAGCGTTTGTTCACTTACAGAAAGGCCGCCTCCGACCAGCGGTGGCCCTGTTCGATCTGGCCGCGACCAACCTCCAACGCTACCCCAGCCTTCACCAGCGACTCGACCTCCAGAGGTCCTTGGAAGACATCGCTTCTTGGCGCCACGACATCGAGGCATCCGGTTTCCTGAAGAACCCCTTGGCGCTCCGCCCACCGCCCCGAATTCGCCTCGAATCCTGATCCTACTGAGCCGAGCTGGAACGATTTTAGTGGAGAGGAAAGTGACGGATTGGCGGTTACTTTCGCTCGACGAGCAGAGGGCGAGGAACAGTCCGGGCTGAGACTCGTAACGAGCAAAAAACCACGCTCTTGCACGCTCTTGCGGAAGAAGATCCGGCCAGCGTCCCCCCAACGGATGGGTTCGGGATTAGGCCTTCGGACGCAGCGACTTCCAGGGTTCCTCCCCACTGACATCCACCATGAACGGCCCCTGCGATTTGGCCGGCGAGAGGATCGCCAAGATCACCGCATCGGCACCGGTGGGATTAAAAGTGGCATGCACCACCCCGGCCGGGATGTGAGCCACCTCGCCGGGTTGCAGCAGGCGTTTCTCGGTTTCCACCCACTGCTCCACCTGGCCCTCCAACACGTAGATGATTTCCTCCAACTCGGGATGGGTATGGAACGGATGGCCTTCCCCGGCCGGCAACACCGCCCGGCACAACTGGAGGTCCTTGGCATCGGCGATCTCCGGCCGGCACAACCAATAATTGGCACGCCCCTTGAAATCCTCTTGGAGGGCTTCGGCGGTGGTGATGAAACGGCGGGAAGGCGGAGAAATTTGGCTCATAGAACGTGTCTAGAATCCCCGACCCGCGGGGAACACCGCCAAAACTAACCCTCCCCCGCCCCCACCGGAAGCCCGAACACCCTCCCCCCACCGTTCCGGCTAAACATTGAACCTGTCACTTTATGTGACAGTGAACCTGTCACTCGATTGCATGCCTGTCCCCAAAGCCCACCCAGCGGTAGCGGGACCGAGCCGAAGCAAGCATTGAAGGCGAACAAACCCTCCCCTCGCGCGCAGCGCGAAAACCCCAAACCCTCCCCGAGCCTTCCTGCGAGCGCAGGCTTGGCCCCGCGGAGCCTGCCCCCACGGCCTGCCTCACCCGCTCCCAGCAGCCTGTCCCCAGCAGCCTGTCCCCAGCATGCTCCTCTATTGCAGATTCGGCTGGGTCACCTGGCCTCAGCCCAACCGTGAACCTGTCACCTTATTTTACTTTGAACCTGTCACTCTATTGCAGCGTAGGGGTGGAACCCATGGGGCCATGGGGTTTTTGTTTGCGATGGGGGCGTCGGGCTGTTTAGTTGCAATTGGTTTGCAACATTTGAAGTCCCAGAACGAGCGTCGCGCGTTCACGCTGATCGAATTGCTGGTGGTCATTGCCATCATCGCGATCTTGGCGGGGTTACTATTGCCGGCCCTGGCCAAGGCTCAGTCGAAAGCGCGGGCCGCCTCCTGCATGTCGGGACTGCACCAACTGGGGCTAGGCATCCAGATGTACGCCGATGACCACGGCGGATACTTCCCAGAAACGACCCACGGAACCTCTGCCACCAATCGGTCCTGGATCTTCACACTGCGACCCTACGTGGGAAATGTAGATGCCATCCGGGCCTGCCCCTCGGATCCCCTGCGCAAGGCCCGCCTGACCAACCAAGCGTCCAGCTACATTCCCAACGAATACGTGATGGTAGACTTGGTCGGCCCTTTCGGTGGGGTCACCGAATCCTTCCGGCGGATGGACACCCTGAGGAATCCAACCGACACGATCACCCTCTTTGAGGTGGCCACCGACAAGGAACCCAGCCTGTCCAACGACCACACCCATTCCCGGAATTGGGGCCAAGGCGGTTGGGATGCGGTCTTGGCAGATATCCAACCCGACCGACACGGCAACGGGGCGGCTTCACCCCGACATGATAGCGGTCGTGCCAACGAGCTCATGGCCTGCGGTCACGTCTCATCCGTCTCGGCGGCGCTCTTGAAAGCCCGCATCGATCGGGGCGAAAACATTGCTCGCCCGCCCGATTAATCTCCGTCGCTGGATTGCTCGAAATCGCCAGCTACACTCTTGCGCCTGATGGGTTCCATCTCCATGCACCTCTCCCGCAACCCGTTCTCATGGCCCCAGTACCAGGCCTTCTGCCGGGCCGCTTACTGGGCAATCCTCGTGGCGGCACCCGTGATGGGGGCTTCGGATCTCACCCTGTCGCTCACCAACCGCATCGCGTTCACCCGACAGCACGTCGATATTCGGACGGTCTTCCAAGCCGATGCCGAGACGCCGATCACCCTCCAAATTCACGACGGGGATCGTGGCATCAACTACCCGGCCACCAACACGGTGCTCATGGTCGCGGAACAGGCCAAGCTGGCCATCCCAGCCGGTTTCGAAACATTCGGCCCCGAGGGCTCTCCACTTTGGGTCCTTCCCCAAAGTCAGGATCCGGCCCTCGTGTACCTGGGCTTTTCGGCGGAAGGCTTCCCGAGAGACCGCTTTGATGGACGGCTACGCCTGAACTTGAAGGAGGTCCGCGGGCCCGGTTCGGTGTTTCTGTGGCAGGCCGATTCCGTGGGCGGAGTGACTCTGCGCATCAATTCGAAGGACGGCCTGGATGCCGATGACCGGATCGAACCGCTCATCAATGGGCACGATCACTACAACCTCGGGTTCACCACGGCCGGACTCTATGAATTGGTTTTCCAACCCAGCGCCCGACCCTTGGGTTCCGAGACCTTTCTTCTGGGAGAATCCGTACCGGTTCTCTTCGCCGTGGAACCACTTCCGGTCGTTCCCCCGCCCCCGCCCCTCTGGCATCAATGGGTGCAGACCCAGTGGCCCGGAGGCGTTCCCACCGACGAGGTCCTGCCGGAGGCGGACCCCGATCACGATGGCGAACCCAATGTCGCGGAGTTCCTCTCCGGAACCAATCCCCGGGATCGATCCAGCCGTCCCCGGTTGAAGTACTATCCGGGGACCGGATTCGTACCCAGTCTGGTCTTTGAACTGCCGGTGGTGACCGAACGCTTGAGCGAGGCCCAGATCGAACTGGAGTCGGCCACAACCCTGACCGGTCCCTGGACCCCATTGCCCTCCCTGACTCCGATCGGAGCCATTTTGCGTTGGGAAGATTCCTTTGCCACACTGCCCAACACGCGATTCTATCGCCAACGGACCACGAAGCTCTGAGCCCCTCGGACCCCATGAATAACACGCCAATCTCTCGATTTTCCATCGCCCTCTTGGCTGTCAGCCTGTCTGCCGTCCTCATCGGATGCGGGGGCAAAGAAGAGCCGGCCGGTCACGATCATGCAGGAGCCCACAAACACGAACATCGGGCCCCACATGGCGGCACGGCGATCGTCCTCGGCAAAGAGGCCTTCCATCTGGAGTTGGTCCGCACGGCGGAGGCCGGACTGCTCACCTGCTACGTCCTCGACGGGCACATGGAATCCTTCATCCGAATTCCTTCGCCTCATCTGAGCATCGAAACAACGGTCTCCAACCGGACCCAAACCCTGGAACTGCTCCCGGTGGCCAACGCGGCGACCGGAGAAAAAAGCGGAGACACCAGCCAGTTTGAAGCCCGCGCCGAATGGTTGAAGACCACCACCAACTTCACCGGAAAAGTCCTCGGCATCACCATCAAGGGCACGACCTTCACCGACGTCACGTTCCGCTTCCCCGAAGGCAACGAGTGACGGGCCTAAGCCGATCATTGCAACCGGTCCTAGCAACCGGTCTTCACAGCCATCCATAGGCAGTCCCACTAAAAACGGAAGGAGTCTCCCGTTTTCAGTCCCGCCAGCAGGGCAAGGTTCTCAGGGTTTTTTCGGCGCGAGCGCCTGCTCCAAAAGACGGCGCGTCTGACGGTGTCGCCAGGCAAACATCACTGCCAATTGGGGCCGAAAAACCCACCGGTCCAACAACAATCCCCATCGTCCCCACGGCGGCAGGTATTCGACCCGGTCCGTCAATGAAGACAGCCGAGGCCCCACCTCCCGAAACTCGTGGATATGGCGCCACTGGGGATAGGGCCCACGAATGGCCACATCCACCAGACGGCAGGGAGGGGACACCGTCTCCAAGGAGACCTCCCATTCCTGGGAGACGATCCCCAGGATCTTCACCGTCACCCCCAGCCTCGCGCCCGCCTTCCAGTGCTTGGGCAAGCGGAGTTTGGCCACGCGAACTCCCGGAGGATTGATGCGGTGGAGGTTGGCCGGGTCTTGGTGGAAGCGGAAGAGCGCCTCGACCGAGGTGCGAATTTCACTGGTTTTCTCAAAAATCAAAGCCATGGATCCATTGATAGAACGACGCCCGACCGTGGGCACTGACAGGAAGTCTCAGCGGCTTCAGGCCGCCTGCGGGACAACTCGGCATGAAGATTGAGGCCTCGTCCAAGGAAAAGGCCGGGAACCCGCAAGGATTCCCGGCCTCAGAAACCGACAGCGATTACTTCCCTTCTTCGTGGGCGTGGGTCCCACCGGCCGCCGGAGCGATCGGATGTTTGGCCAGGTAGTCGTCCACATCAGTGGTCACCACCAGGCGTCCCCACATCACCGGCCAGTGACCCGGGAATGTGCAAATATACTCGTAGTCACCCGCTTGCGTGGGCGCCGTCAATTTGAGCGTGGCTCGGTTGCCCGATTCTACCAAGCGGGTGGCACCCACCACGGCCGGAAGCGCCGGCACATAGGCACGTCCCTCACGGTCCAGAGCTCCCGGTTGCATCGCATCGGCCGCAGCGCCCACCGCTTCTCGGGCACCCGGCTTCACGATCACCAGGTTGTGGGGCATGAAGTCGTCGTTCTCGAGGACGATCTCGAAGGGCTTGCCCGCCTCCACGACCAGACGCGGCACGTCGTAGCGCATCTGCTCACGCACCGTGCGGATGACGAACACCGATACCCGGAGCTGCTTGAGCTGAGCGCGCAACGCTGCCGCCGCCGACTCCGGCATCAAGCCTGCGAGATCAGAAGCCGTCTGCAGAGCGTCCACATAGCCGATATCCGTACGGGATTCGGCCGGGACCGCCGTTGCCCAACGGACCAAGGCTGTCGCCGCAGTGCCCGCCGAGGGAGCATTCCAGGCCGTGCGAGGCAATTGACGCAAGCCCTGAGCGGCCGCAGGCACACTGTCACCCTGGGCAATCAATTGCGCGAAGAGGTTGAACACCTCGTCGGGCTTCTCGTTCATGCTGAGCAAGGCACGCATCGCGGCGCGACGCAGGCCACCGGCACCATCCACCGACACCGGAATGCGGACATTCCTGGCCGGGGCCGGCACGGCCTTCTGCGAGGCGACTTCCTGACGGGCGGCGTCCAGCAAGGTCAGATTAAACCCGTTCAGACGCTGGCCGAGATCTCCCTCGGTGCGATTCCAGACCGAGACGGCCTCCACCGGTTGCTCGGAGCCGAGGTCCACTTCCCACCAAGGGTTGCGATCGTTCTCCGCGGAGTGGGTCTGCGATCCGGAGGCAAACGATCCGTCATTGTTGCCATCAATGGCATGAGAAGCCTCGCCCGAGTTGGACGTGGTCGATTGGCTGGCCTTGCCACGACGAGCGATGTTCTGGGCACCCGACCAGACTTCCACCTCGGCCAGGGTCAGAGTTCCGCGCCGGGGCAATTCAATGCGCACGTAACGGGCCCCGCCCTTCTTGGAGGCATCAGTCACCAGCTTGGATTCGCCGGAGACCACCGGCCGAACCAGACCATAGGCCTTGGCCCGGAAGTCCGGATCGCTGACCAGCGGAATGCCGGCCAACAAGTCCGCCAGAGCGGCCGGCTTGGCAGAGGCCGTTTGCCAGAGCGCATCGAACGAACCGTCCACCAAGGCCAACGAAGCCCACGCCGCGGCCCGGGTGGTCGCATGGGCGCTCTTCGTTCCCAGTTCGCTCAAGCGCGCCCGCTGCGCCTTCAGCTCGTCAACCGGCTGACCGGGCAACAAACGGGCCAAACTCGAAAGGGCTTCGTCCGCGCGGGACTCAGGCTTCTCGAGCAAGCTCAGAAGCAGCGTCGAGCGCGAAACCTTGCGCAGCGTCGCCAGCTCATTGAGGGCCACACCGCGATCGGCATCCGGCACTCCGGCGCGCCCCAACAGGTCGGCCAGCACGGGCTCAACCCGAGGCAGCTTCAGGATCTCCGCCGTGCTGAGCGACTTGAGCAGATACTGCAAGCCGGCCGGATTGTTCTGCGCCAGCGGACGCCCGTCGGCAATCGCCTTGCGCCACTGAGGCTCCAACTGGCGGAGGGTCTCCTTGAGGGTGTATTCGAGGTAGTAATCCAGCGGTCGCTTGAGGATGGCCAGAGCCACCTCTGCGGCCTCGGCCGAGCGGAAGAAGCTCGCACCGCGGACAGCCTCCAGACGGACACGCGGGTTCTCGTCGTCGGCCAACTTGGCGAAGAGCGCCAGGGCATTGGGAACGCGGTCACGCCAGTAGCAGAGAACACGGCCAGCGGCGGCGCGGGCATTGGCCTCCGGTGAATTCAGCATGCGGGTCAGGCGCTCGGCATCCACCACGTTGTGCCACTGGTGGACCCACAGGGCCTCCATCATGTGGTGCTCGTAGTTGGCATCCTTGGCATCCAAACCAGCCGCCCATTGACGCACACCCGCAATGACCTTGGTCGTGTCGCGCTTGCCCAACTCGATCTTAGCCAGCTCGCGGGTCTGGTTCTCCGGCTCCTTGAGCAAGTCCAACAGAGCAGCAATGGATTGCCCCTCGATCTTGGCGGGCTTCATCAGCGGACGGCCCTTGTAAGTGATGCGGTAAACGCGGCCATACTGGTGACCCCGGTTCGGATCGCGCAAATGGTGCTGCATGTGACCGATGATCGACTGATGCCAGTCGGCGAAGTAAATCGCGCCATCCGGGCCCGTGCTGATGCAAATCGGGCGGAAGTTCGGATCGGTGGAAGAGACCAGATTCTCGAGCGTCTCGCCCTTCAGGCCTGAGCCGTCTTCGCTCACCTTGACCCGGAACACGCCCTGGAACGAGATCACGTTCAGGTTCAGGAAGTTGCCCTGGAACTCCTCGGGGAAATGGCGGCTGGTGAGGATGCCGGTGCCCGGGCACGGGCGAGACGGCCGGTTCCAGAACTCCTTCATGCCCGAGTGCTTGTTCGGATAATCGATGCGACCGCTGAAGGCGGGGCCAAAGTAGTTGGCGTTGCCCGTGGCGTCGGTGATGAAGTCGTTGCCCCAGCCATCGAACACGCGTCCGTGGGGATTGGCGAAGCCGTAGGCCACGTACGTCTCGAACTGATGGGTCCGGGGCTCGAAGCGGTAGATCGCGCCGTCGGTGTTGCGCAGGGCGCCCTCGCCCGTTTCCACCTGAGTGCGGTGGAACACGCCGTCGCTCAAATAAATCGAACCACCCGGATCCAAGCAAATGGCGTTGGCCGTATGGTGCGAATCCGCCGAATCCATACCCATGAGGATGCGCTCCTTGGTGTCGGCCTTGCTGTCATTGTTCGTATCGCGGATCCACCAGAGATCCGGGGCCTGCATGAGCAGGATGCCATCCTTGTAGAACTGGAAGCCGGTGGGGCAGTTCAGGTCGTCCATGAACACCGTTTCTTTGTCGGCCTTGCCGTCGCCGTTGGTGTCTTCGTAGATCAGCAACTTGTCGCCCACCTTGCTGGTCGGGGTGCGCTCCGGGTAATTGGGCCAAACGGCGACCCAGAGACGACCGCGGGTATCCCAGGCCATCTGGACCGGGTTCACCAAATTGGGGAAACGTTTCTCGTCGGCGAAGAGATTCACCTGCATGCCCGAGTGGACCGTCATCTGGGCGATGGCTTCCTGACCATCGAGGTAAACCGGGCTCTTGTCGGCATTGGGGCCGGGCTTGTTGGACTCGACCGGAGTGACGACCGGCAGGTTGGAGTCGTCCACCTTGAGGTCGCCGTCCCGAGCCACGGCCCAGACACGCTGGTCGCGATTGGCCGTCAAGACATCGCGCTGGGACATCTCCTCCTGCATGACCTTGTAGTTGGAGACGTACGGTGCCGGAGCATTGCGATCCCCGACAAAGCCTCCCTTGCCCGGCTGATAAGCCAGCGCCGAGCGACCACCATAGACATTGTAGCCATCGACGGTGCGGTAGCGTTGATGCCACTGCCAGTTCTTGTCATTGATCGCCCGGCGGAGCTTCTCCATGTCGCCCGTCGGCACCTTACCACCAATCAGGCCGCTGAAGATCGCCGGCGCCAAGGCCTTGTCGCCCTCTTCACTGAGGAGAAAACCGTTGATGGTCAGCGAACGGCCCTTGGCGGATGCAGCCGCCATCAAACGCAAGGACGGCTCAAAGGCATCGGCAAAGGCAACGCCATTGTCGCGGGCCACCTCCGCAATGGCGGCCGTGTAGAGACGCAAGTTGGCATTGTTGACGGAGCGGTCCGGGAAATTGGCATCCACGTGCCGCTCATTGGCCGCCGGCGAAACCAGCGCCACCCGCGGAGCCCCCTTGCCGGAGTAATTGCCGCCGCGCACGTGCTTGATCCAGGCATCCAAGTCGGCCTTGAACTTCGGCAACCCCTCGGCCCCCTTGAAAGACTCGTTGTAGCCGAAGAAGGCGATGATCACATCGGACTTCACCCGGGTCAGCCAGTCGTCCGGAGAACCAAAGTTTTCCGACCGATGGCGATTGGCCACCTCATCGCCCGCGGCGGCCAGATTGCGGAACACCAGTCGATGATCGGGAAAACGGTCATGGACCAGCGTCTCGAAATAACCGGTGTGCTGCATCCGATCCGCAATGCCACCACCGACAATCGCCACGTGGTCGCCGGGTTGGAGTTGGAGCAGGGTTTGGGCGCTGACCGCCAGGGATAGGGCCACTGATAACAGGGCCAGTCGTATGGATCTCATAGGGTTCTGAATGCAGCGTGGAAGGAACCGACCCATCGGCCCTCCTGGACTGCGCGCTCGGTGGATCCCCGAGCATAGGAACACGAAGACCGTCATCGCGACCAAAAATTCACTGGTCTGTGAACCTTTTGCCGAAAACCCGGCCCTGCCAGTCTGACAATCGGGTGACGATCTGAAGCCAAGGGATAAAACACTTCCGGAATAGAGCCAGGTTTGGAACCGTCCGGAGCGTTCATCATGAAAAACCTGATACAAACTCCTGTTCGGGGCATCGCTGCCGCCTGCCTCTTGGCCCTACCCGCATCGGTAGGAGCATCGGACTACGCGAAAGCAATCCTCGCAGACGGTCCTGCCGCCTACTATCGCTTGGGCGACAGCACTTTCCGGGGCACCAACAACCTGAACTCCGGCCTTGCGACCGGCATCGTCGCCTCCCAAAACCTGGGTCGGGTGCACACCATGCCGGGTGCCATCGCCGGTGATGCCGGACGTGCCGCCTTCTTCGATTTCACCTCACGCACCGAAATCCCCTGGAACGCCGCTCTGAACCCCAAGAACGATAAACCGTTCACGGTGGAGGCGTGGTTCTACCCGACCAGCGACCAGACCGCGAACGGCCAATGCCCCATCAACAACCGCTTCGCCTATTCCGGCGTAGACCGGCAGGGATGGGTGTTCTTCCAGCGCAAGCCCAACGCCGACTATGCCGGCGGCGAAGGCGTCGGTTGGAACTTCCGTATGTTCCGCGGGGCCGGCAGCAGCTCTGGCCTCGATGTCTTGAGCGGCGTGCCCTACGTGCTCGGCAAGTGGACGCATGTGGTGGTGGTTTATAATCCCAAGAACGTCACCGATGCCACCGTCACCATGTACATCGACGGCAAAGAGGCCGTCACCAAGGCTTGGACCGGCGGCAGCGACGGCACTCAAGTGGGTTACGTCGCCAACAGCAATGACCACGATCCCGCTGTCGCCACCTTTGGCGAAGCGGCCCTGGCCATCGGCAACTACAACAACACCGCGGGAACCAGCCTGAACCCCTATTTCGGCGGCGTGGACGAGTTCGCGTTCTACCCCACCCAACTCAGTGCGGAAAAAATCCTGGCCCATTATCAGAACGCCACGAACGCCAACCGGACGGTTTCCTACACCAGCCTGGTTCAGGCAGACCAACCTTCGGTGTACCTCCACCTCGATGAGGAAGCTCCGGGCGCGGACATCGCCGTGAACTACGGTGAAAGCCGATCGGCCGGTCACGCCACGTACACCGAAGAAGCGCGTCACCCGGCGCCGGGCGCGATCGCCGAGGGTGGAACCGATGGTTCCGCAGCGTTCCACAACCGCAACGGCAGATCCACCACCACCGTGCCCTGGACCGCCGGCAACAATCCCGGAGCCGATAAGGCCCTGTCCGTCGAATTCTGGGTCCGGCCCATGAGAGACCAGCAGGGCGGCCAGTGCCCCGTCAACAATCGCTTCGTCGGCGGCACCGGTCGAACCGGCTGGGTCATCTTCCAGCGCAATCCCAACACCACCTACCCGGCCTCGGAAGGCCACGGTTGGAACTTCCGCATGTTCCGGGGAGTCAGCAGTAGCGGTGCCGATGTGAACACCGACACCGATTACCGCATCGGCGAATGGCAGCACCTGGCCTTCACCTGGGAGCCGGTGACCGACAACGGTGATCCGAGCGGCAACGGAAACAACCAGTGGGAGGGTATCTTGACCGCCTACGTCAACGGCGTCGCTGTCAACACCAACACTGCCGCCCTCTACGCCGCCAATTTGCAAACCCCGGAAGACAGCAGCGTCGCGGCCGATCTGGGCGTCGGTGCCTACAACGCCAAGTCGGGTCTGGGCAGCAATCCGTTCGAAGGCAACGTCGACGAGTTTGCCATCTACGGCGACTATTTGCTGAAGCCCGAACAGGTCTTGGCCCACTATCAGGCGGGCACGAACGCCCACCCGGCCGTTCCCTATGAGAACCTGGTCATCACCGCGCCCTTCACTGGTCCTGAGCGCAAGGGTCCGGCCACCTACCTGCGCTTCAACGAAGGCGCGGTCTCGCCGCTGGCCAACGCGGGTAGCCTCGAGGCCGATGCCGACGGTCACGGCGTTCTAGCCAAGACGTCGGCCGCTGGCCCACGTCCGCCGGCTTTCAAGGGTTTTGAAGCCGACAACTCTGCCCTGGATCTGGCCAAGGCCAAGTCCTTCGGTGCCCTCGATGATTTGGGCGGCCTGAAGCTCACCGACCGGGTTACCTTCAGCGCCTGGATCCAACCGGGGACCCTCACGGCCGAAACCTCGCCCGCGCGCATCGTCGCCCGGGGTCCCGAAACCGCGAGCTCCTTCGTGGCGCAGATCTTCGAGCAGGCCAAGGAAATCACCGCGCTCAACACCAACACCACGGAGATCTCGCTGCGTATCGAATCAGTCAACGGCGCGCTCAACTACTCCTTCGGATCCAGCGAGTACAAAGGCGCTCCCGACCTGACGGTGGAACGGGCCCTCGCCCCGGTTCCCGCCGCTGACCTCACGGCCGGCCAATGGGTGCAATTGAGCGGCGTGTACGATGGCACCCACTGGCGCCTGTACCGCAATGGCACCGAAATCGCCGCCGCCGCCGGAACCGGCAAAGCCATCGCCGCCACGGGCGCCGACTGGGCCATCGGTTCCACCGGCAACGGTTGGGACGGAGCCTTCACCGGAGCCATCGACGAGGTGGCCGTCTATCCCAAAGCATTGCCGGCCGCGCAAATCCAGAAGCACTACACCATCGCGTTGAACGGCGGATCCAGCGAACCGGCCAAGGTCACCATTAGCCTGAGCGGCACCGACGCCACACTGACCTGGTCCGGCGGAGCCCTCCAGCAGTCCGACAGCCTCAACGGCACCTACACCGAAGTCACCGGAGCCGTCTCCCCCCTGAAGGTCACCCCCACCGGATCGGCCAATTTCTACCGCGTCCGCTGAAGCACAAACACCCTCGGGACGATCCGGTGCACCCGGTCGATCCCGTGAACCCAAGGGCCGATTTCCGAAAGGAAGTCGGCCCTTTTTCATGGCCATTCCACCGACGGACCCTGACCCGACCGTCTTCCTCCATCCCATCGCCACTCCGCCTCCCTACCCGTGGCCACAGCTCCAAGACATCGATGCACAGGCTCAGAATATACAACTCGTGTGAGTCCCAAAGCCCCAGGAAATCCACAGAGACAGGCTTCGCACACATCCAGCAGCCCGCGGAGCCCACCCGGAATCTGCCCCCTGCTCGGAATCGCGAAGCTCACTCCACACGGAATGGATCCGCCTGAGGCCAATTGTCCGGATTTGCATAGGGCTGCACCGGGCCCGGCGTCGAGCGACCATTGACCAAGATTCGTCGCATCTCCCGAGTCATCG
>CAMCYJ010000059.1 GCA_945883815.1 Akkermansia muciniphila
GGGGCAGGAGGCGCGAGGGGGACAATGTTCTCATGAGGCTGTAGCCATTGCGTCCAGCAGCCGCCAGATAAAGGCAAAGGGCGGTTCCGAAGGCCAGATAAACGGGGGTTTTGATGCGCATGGTGTGAAGGATTTGGACGGGGTTAGTCGTCGTCGGAATCGCTGTCCCAACCGGTCGTAATGGGTGTGTAAGGCGAGTGATCGCTGAGGGACCAGCGCTCCCGCTCAAAGGCATGTTCGCGAATCCAGCGGAACAGCGGGTAGGCCAACAGCAGAACCAGACCGAGCAGGACATTGCTCCAAACCATCACATCGCGGGTGATCTCGAGGCGGAATTCGGCCTGGCCGAGTTCAGGGGAGCCTTCGATGTCCATGACCAGTTGGTACTCGCCCGGTTCGACGGCCGGGATGAGTTCGGTGGCTTGCCGGGAACCCTCGGACCAAGCCTCCCCTTCATCGACGCCGCTCCAGTACTCTGCCCCGAGGCTCAGCTCGCGGACGGCTTTGGTCTGGGTGTTCACCAAGTCCACGTCCAGCTCGACCCAGGATTGGTCCACGGGAGTGAAGAAATCGAATTGCAGCGCTTGAGGATGACTGCCCGCGATCCGGAACGGTGCCGAGACCCGCGTCTTGTTGGTGCCGGACAAATCGAAGGTGAACACCTCCCGGAAGGCCGATTCATTGGCCTTAGTGCCGGCACTGATGAGCGAGATCAACATCCAGACACCGGCGAACACCGGCAGCAGCCAGCGCAGGGTCCGCCCCTTTTCGGCATGCGGGTTGGGTTGATTGAGGTAAGTGCTGGTGCGTTCCTTCGGCGTTCCGGTCAGGCCGAAGGCGCTGAAGACCACTGACGGTTCCAGATAGTGGCCCTGGGACCAGGTCTCTTCTGTCAGTTCTGGATACTTCTCTGAGGAAAGGATGTTTGGCGGAGCGACGTAGTCGGAGAGATAGGTGCGTTCGCCCAGGCGCACCGCCCAGTAGAACTCGCCCCAAACCTCGGTCACCGTCGCTGATCCGGATGCGAACAGCCGGTATCCTTCGCCATCGTGCACGGGCAATGAGTCGACGATGCGTGGTTCGTCCTGAAGCAGGGTGACCCAGCTCCAGTGCCCGTCATAGGTAACCAGCCAGCGAAATCCTGCGAACGGGTTGAACAGCAGGTACTCCTGCCACGAATAGCCTTCGGCATCCTTGCGGCGGACGAAACCAATGCAGGCGTAGTCCACGCCATCGAAACGCCCTCGTTGGCCGATGGGGATGATGAGTGTCGGTTGGTTGGCACTAGAGCGCTCAACGCATTTCAGCAGGGGATGCGAGGTGTCGAGCAGCGAGCCGCAATGGCCGCAGAGCGCGCGCACCGTTTGGCCGGCCGCTTGCAATTCCAGTGCCGCACCGCAGGTGGGGCAATTCAGGGCATCGCTGCCGGCAGCTTCTTTTTCCAGACGGTCGGTCGTCCAACCCGGGAGCGGGCGTAGGTCGGTGAATTCGAGTTCCGCGAAGGTCAGGCCGTGTCCGATGAAGACCCGGACCCCGTCCGCGGAGAACTCGACGTTGGCGAATTGCCGATCGGGTGCCCCCAGATCAATGCTCGTGGCGCCTCGCCCTGGCACGGCCACGAAGGGCAGGGATCCCTCACTCCCGATCACCTGGGTGCCTTTCACGTCCCGGACTCGGTATTCCACCTCCCCGATGCGGATCGTGGCGCCTAGGGTAAAGGCGCTGATTTCAGGAAGATCCGAGGGCGGTTGGATTTCGAAGCTGGCCGCATAGAAACCCTGCGCTTCGGCGATCCATCCCCATCGTTTCTCGCCAAATTCGATGAGCCATTCATTCCAGGAACCTTGGTCGTAACCAACTCGTATACGACCGGTCACATTGAATCGATGACATGTGTAAACACCAGAGGTTCCAATCCGTATCGGACTCAAGTCCGGGGGAAGTTGGGCCTGCTGGCCCAGATTCTCGAGCACCGCATCCGCATCCCTGCGGATCACATTCGAGCGACAGAATCCGCACACCGCGAACACCGCAATGGCCGATGTGAACGGCACGGCGGCACCGCAGTTGGGGCAGTCGTAGGCTCGGGTGTACATCGTTGCGCTGGCGCGTCCGTTGGATTGAGAGGGGCAGGCTACGGATTTTCCCGATTGCCGACCAAACGGAAAATGGACCGATGGTTTCCTCTGGCAAGGGGCTTGTCGGCGGAACGTTGGGACGGTCTTTCCTCGACCCATCACCAGGGCTTTATCGCGGTCCGATGAGCAAAATCTCTTCAGGATCGGAGCCCTCTCCGTCGTCCACCGCCGCAGACCGGCTCGGTTGGCGGGCTCGATGGGAGTCGTGGGGTCGTGCCCTGTGCTTGGATCGCGCGGTCAGCGCGGAGTCCCTGGCTTTTTTCCGCATCGCCGTCGGGTTGGTGATGCTGCTGGAGGCGGTGTCCTTGTTCCTGCCCTCTGAATCGTCCGGGGGCAAATCCCACCTCGACGTGTACTACGCCGGGAGCGAAGTCACTTTCCACCTCCCGTATGCGGGGTTTGGTTGGCTGCCACTCCTGCCGTCGCCCTGGATTCAGGGGGTCGGCGTGTTGCTGGGACTGGGGGCGATTGGCATGGGATTGGGTTTCCGGTACCGGGCTTCGGCCCTGCTGACCTTCTTGGCTTGGGGCTACTTGTACGTGGTCGAGTCCACGCGGACCTACTGGATGAGCTACTACTACCTCGAGTTATTGGTGCTCTTCCTGATGCCCTTCCTGCCGGCGGCGGCCCGATTCAGCCTGGATGCCTCAAAAACGGTGAGAGCCGGCACGGTGCTCATCCCGTTCTGGCCCCTCTGGCTTTTGAGAGCTCAGTTGGTGATCACCTACTTTTACGCCGGGGTGGCCAAGCTCAACACCGACTGGATGGTCGATGGCTATCCGGTTCGGATCTTCCTCGAGAAACCGTGGGTGACGGCGCGCCTGAAGTTCCTCTTGCCCTACGATTGGGCGGGAATGATCGAGCGGTGGGTTCATTCCTCGGCGCTGGCTCTGGGCGTGAGCTGGATCGGGGCGGTCTTTGATTTGTCCATCGGGCTCTTGCTGTTGGTCCGTCGGACCCGCTTTCTTGCAATAGTGCTGATGGGGATCTTCCACGGGATCAATCACTTCATCCTCTTCAACGACATTGTCTGGTTTCCGCTGCTCGGGCTCACCACGGCCCTTATTTTTCTGGAGCCGGACTGGCCTTCCCGGGTGTTTCGCTGGCTGTGCAATCCGCGCATTCCAACACCGGACTGGCCTTGGCTCTGGGGTGGTCTGGTGGCGGTGCCGGGGGTCGGGGCGGCCTTGGGTTGGAAGGGCCGTTCTTCGGTCTTGGTAGGCCAATTGGCCAAACCCTTTACCCTGAAAGCGTGGACGGTGGGTGGGGTGGTGGCCTGGACTGCCTTTCAGGGTTTGTTCCCGATCCGGCACGCCCTGATCCCCGGGGATGTCCGCGTTACCTTCGAGGGTCTGGAATGGAGTTGGCGTCTCAAGTCGGAGGTGTACCAGAGCACCCCGGTGGTGATTTCGGTACGCGATTCGGTGATCCAACCCTCCACGTCGGGCACCGAAATCGAAAACATTGACTGGAAAGCCTGGGGCGGAGATCCGGTGATTTATCATCCGGTGGAACCGGGACAGTGTGACTGGTCGAAGTTGCCGGAACTCGTCGTGCTATTGGACCCGTGGACCGGCGACCGGATTGTCTACAACACTCTGTCGGCCTCCGTCACCGATCGTTCTGAAACCGCAGCCAAGGTCCGTATCCAGCAACTCTGGAAGCAGCGGTACGGACGCCCACCGGATTCGATCCATCGATCCATACCGCTGGCCCGAATCGTCGAGGGCTACGAGCGATCCATGCGCGCCCGGGGTTACTCATTCCGCAACCCTCAGGAAACATTGGACGCCCTCAACACCCTCAATGGCCGCTTCGGTGATGGCAAACTCATGCCGGTGTTGCGCCGCATGGATCCCTTTGCCATGACGGCTACGCGCCCGTCTCCCGGGGTGTTTCTGGTCATTGAGGACCGCCAATTGATGAAGCCGGGTTCGTCTTTACCGCCGAGAATCAATCCGGAGGTCTGGCGTGAAGATGTCTCTTCCGGTACTGCCGGGCCGATGCGGGTGTTCCACGAACCCCTGGGAATGGGCGAAGGGGATTTGTTGCCCCGTTGGTACGTGAACGAATCGACGGAAACCGACGGGCCGCGGGTCGAGTTCCGTTGGAATCTCTTCCGGGATGTTGGGCCGTCCAAGGGGATGCACCTCAGCACTCAGCCATTCTTGCTGCGCCGCTATGCCCAGCGGGTGGCCGATGCGTGGGCCTTGGATCAGGGACGTCGTCCGGAGGTTCGCGCCCGGACCCAGTTGTCGCTCAATCGTCGGCTCTTCAATCCGGTGGTTGATCCGACGGCAGATCTGGCTTCGGTATCAGTCCGCTGGTTCGGGCACAATTCGTGGATTCTGGACCTTCAACGGGGCCGTCCAGGCAGCCTTCAGCCCGACGGATCCGGCAATTGGATTCTGGCTCCGGACGTCTCGGTACCTATTTTGCCGTCCCGGACTCCGACCCAGCCTTGATGGGCTCCAGGGTCAGGGGATCGCGCAGGGGTAATTCGGTCAACGGGGCCGGGACCAGTTTTTCGAGCGAAATGGGGTGGTCCGGGTGGCCTTTCAGGATCTCCTCCTTGTTGCCCACCACCAGGATCGAGACCCGCTCGGGATGCAGGTGCTTGGCGGCGACCCGCTGGATGTCCTCGCGTTGGACGCGGTCGAGGCGTTGTCGGAAGCCCTTCCAGAAGTCGGGGGCCTTGGCGAAGCGACCGGTGAATTCCTCGCGTGCAAAGATCCCGGCCACCTTGGACTTGGTGTTGAAGTTCTCCGAGAAGCTCTCGATGAACGAGCGCTTGGCCGTTTGCAGTTCCTCGTCGGTTACCGGACCTGCGGCCATGCGCTTCATTTCTTCGAGCACGATGCTGGTCGCATAGGTGACCGTGCGGCTCTTGCTCTGGAAGCCCGCCCGAAACGTCGAGGGGTACCAGACCCCTCCGGGAAACGCACTGCCGGCTGAATACGCCAAACCCTCATCGCTGCGCACCCGGTTCATGATCCGGGAGGTGAAGCCGCCGCCGCCGAGGATGTCGTTCATCAGCAGGATCGCGGGATAATCCGGATCATCGCGCATCACCCCGGGTAGCAGTATCGACACACGGCCTTGGGGAACGTCCTTGTTCACCAGATAAACGCCGGCTCCGGCGGGCTTGAGATTTGAGGGAATCGGAGGAGGAACTTCTCCTTGGAATGGCCAGTCGGCGAAGAGTTTCTCGAGCGTTTGGACCATGGTGGCCCGATCGAAGTCACCGCTGACGGACACGATGAAGTTGGACGGATGGAACCAGCGCCGATGGAAGGCCTGAAGGTCTTCCCGCTTCAGGGAGTTGACGCTGCCCGAGGTGGGTTGGCGCGCAGCCCAGAATTGATTTCCGTAGCTGAGGTTCTCCAGTTCGCGGGCCTCGATGGAGGAGGAATCGTCGTTGCGCTGCTGGAGCGCTTGGAGGGTCTGCTGGCGTTGGAGTTCCAGCTTGTCGGCCTTGAACCGGGGTTGGGTCAGCACCTCGCGCAAGATTGCCAAGCCTTCCGGCAAGTCCTTGGAAAGGAGGTTCAGGCTCACCGTGCCGAGGTCGTCACCGATCGAGGCGCCCATTTGGGCGGCCAGAAAGGCCAGTCGTTCGTCCAGCGCCTCGGCTGTTTTCGAAGTGGTGCCGCCCCGCACCAACAGGCCTCCGGTGAACGCGGCCAAACCCTCCTGACCCACCGGGTCGAGGTAGGCGCCGGAGCGAACCAAGATGGAGACGGTCACCAGCGGCAGTTCCCGATCCGGAACCACATACGCCACGGGACCGGCCTTCAGGGCCACCCGGTACTCGCGGGGGTCCGGCGGTTCGTAGTTCAGGGTCGGAAACTTCAGTGCCTCTGGCCGGGGTGGGATGGCCGGGAGAGTTTCCGCCGACAACGCCACGGCGAGGGTGAGCGCAGGGAGCAGAACGCGAATCAGCATGGGGAGACCTTCCCCGGCGATGCGGCCCTCCGCAAGTCCGTCCCGAAGCCGGATCTTCCGGGCCTCTCAACTCACCCGATGGATCCGGTGGGTCTCAGAACGACCCGCCAGATCGATCTTCACTGAATCCCCCTGCCGGTGGCCGATCAATTGCCGGCCCAGGGGAGACTGCGGCGTGATCACCATGACCTCTTGACCTTCGACCGTGACCTCCGTGCCGCCGGCCCGGGGAGCCAGCAAGTAGGCCGACACGATGCCGCGACGTTCCGTTTCCACGTAGGCCCCCAGGTCGATGGGGTTGTCCGGGGTAAAGGGACGTTGGGTCATCGTCCGAATTTGTTGGATCGAGGCCTCCAATTCACCCACCTGGCGCGCTTGTCCGCGGGCCAGGTACGATGCCTCAAGGCCTCGCGTGTCGTACTTGTTCTCCGCCTTGCTCTGTTCGTGGGTGGCTTCGGCCCGGGCCGCACTCGCCGCCTTGAGGTAGAGCGAAATGTCCACGGTCAGTTTTTCAACGATGTGCTGAATGAGGATCGCTTTGTTCATGGGTCCCGGTGCCGGATCGAAACTGTTGAGCGAAGTCTCGGCAGGGAAGAGGAGATTGCCGAGTCCCCCTTGGGAAAGAAACTCTATCGCCGGCCATCGTTCTCGGTAGGCTGGTGGCGCTATGAGTCATTCCGCTCCCAATTCAACCATGGCTGTGTTCCTGGATTTAGAGAATATCGCGCTTGGAGCCCGAGACGCACGGTTCCCGCGGTTTGACATCCAGAAGGTGTTGGAGCGGTTGCTGCTCAAAGGCCACATTGTAGTGAAGAAGGCTTACTGCGATTTCGACCGCTACAAGGAGTTCAAGCGCGACCTGCACGAGGCGGCCTTCGAGTTGATTGAAATTCCGCACCTGCGCATGTCCGGCAAGAATTCAGCCGATATTCGCATGGTCGTGGATGCCTTGGACCTTTGTTACACCAAGGGCCATGTCGACACCTTCGTCATCCTCAGCGGAGATTCCGATTTCTCGCCCCTGGTGTCCAAGCTGCGGGAAAACGACAAGACCGTGATCGGTGTCGGGGTGAAAAACTCCACCTCGGACCTCTTCATCAACAACTGCGACACGTTCATCTACTACGACGATCTGGTCCGCGCGACCCCCTCCCGCTCCCGGGTGCGCCCCAAGGCACCGGCGTCGGCACCTGCGAGCGGATCGGTGGCCGCCTCCTCGACCAAGTCGGCGCCAGTTTCTGCGGTCGACGCCAAGGCGGTGTTGCTGGAGAAGACCTTCGATCAGGTGGTTGAGACGGTCGAAGATCTGGCCGAAGAGCGGGACGAAGACGATGTGATCTGGGGTTCCATGATCAAGCAGGCCATCAAGCGCCGGAATCCCGGGTTCAACGAGCGGGCCTGCGGGTTCCGTTCGTTCAATGACTTGCTCATCGAAGCCAAGAAACGCGGGCTCATTGACATGGAGGCCGACGCCAAGAGCGGCGGTTATGTGGTCCGTCCGATTCCCTGACCCGGATTCCATGCGGCCTCGTTCCAGCGGGAGATTCTTGGCAGCCCAGTTCGCTGTCGTCGCCATCAAGGCCTCCCTGTTGGCCGCCACGACGGTCGGTCTGATCACTGGGATCACCGCAGGTGCGGCGGCCCCGGAACCCGAGGCGCGGCTTCGGCGCAGTGTGCTGGCTGACGGGTTGCGCGAGCCCATTGCACTCGATGTCGCCACCGATGGCCGTGTGGTGCTGGCCGAGCGTCGGGGTCGGATCGCGGTCTGGGATCCCCAAAGCCTTCGTCTGGAAACGGTGGGCTCCTTGACCGTCTTCTCGGGTCCAGAGGACGGGTTGCTGGGACTGGCGCTGCATCCGGGCTTTGTTACCAATGGATGGGTCTTCTGCTACCACGGCACGCCGGGTGTCTTGGAAAACCGCCTGTCCCGCTTCACGCTTCAGCACGGGCCCGGAGGGGGAGTGCTGGATTTGGCCTCGCAACGCATTCTCCTGCGGGTGCCCACTTGGATTCCCAAGCCCAACCATTCCGGAGGCGGGCTGGCCTTCGATGCGGCCGGTTGCCTTTTCCTCGGCACGGGTGACTACACGTATGCGGACCGCTCGGAGGGGTTTGCACCACTGGATCAGCGTCCCGGACAGGAACTCAACGACTCCGAGCGCACCGCCGCCAACACGGCTGACTGGCGTGGGAAAATCCTGCGGATCCACCCGGAGGCCGACGGCACCTACACGATTCCTAAGGGTAACTTGTTCCCGGCGGGAAATCCCAAGGCCTTGGCCGAGATTTACGCCATGGGCTGTCGCAATCCCTTCCGCCTCAGCATCGACCGTCCGACCGGCCGGTTGTTCTGGGGCGACGTCGGGCCCGATGCCACCCAACCCGATCCTGCCCGCGGCCCGTCGGGCTTCGACGAGTTTCATGTGACGCGCACAGCCGGCAATTTCGGTTGGCCCTTTTTCATTGCCGACAATCGGCCGTATCGCCGCTTCGACTTTGCCACCCGGGTGTCGGGGGAGCCGTGGAACCCGGAGAAGCCGATCAACGAGTCTCCGTTCAATACTGGACTGCGCGCCTTGCCGCCGGCCCGACCGGCTTTCCTGTGGTATCCGCCGGGGCCCTCGGCGCGTTGGCCGGAGGTGGGCTCTGGCCCTCGCTCCGCCATGGCGGGTCCGACCTACCGCTTTTTTGCCGGCTTGAAATCCCCGGTCAAACTGTCTGCAGAGTGGGATGGGGCCACCTTCTTGATGGACTGGGAACGCGGTTGGATCCTTGGAGCCTGGTTGGATGCTGAGGATCGGATCACCCGCTTGAAGCCGCTTCTGCCCGGGCAGAAGTTCCGACGCCCTATTTGCCTTCAATTGGGGCCAGATGGAGCCCTCTATTTGATCGAGTGGGGCAGTCGTTGGTCGGACAACACCGACGCGGCATTGGTTCGGGTGTCGGCGGCAGCGGAATGATGGCGACGTCCCTTGGGTTGATTTTCACCCGGGGTGCTTCAGCGGAGCCGGGCGGGAAAAACAAAAAGAGCAGGGGTCTTTTGGACTCCCTGCTCCTGATTGAAAAGCCGACGGGCGGTTGGCCCGCTTACTTCATGCGGTCGAAGTTCTTCTTGAGGATCTGCCACGGCTCGAGACCGGCGCTCTTGCCCTGCAAGTCGGTGATGATCGACTGCTCGTTGGCGTTCTTGGTCGGGCGCTCGGTTTTGTAGTAGACGCCGAAGAGTCCGGGCCAGGCGGTGTCGGCCAGCTTGTACGCCGCGTATTCGTCGGTGACGTCGTGCTCCTTGGAGATCTCGTTGAACACGCCACCCTTGCGGGGGGTCGCGGCGTCAAATGCGCCCGGATAGAACTCCACGCACTCGCTCAAGCACTGGATGAAGCTGAACCCATCGTGGTCCATGGCGGCTTCCATCATGGCCAGCACGTGGTTCGGGTTGGTGGCGGTGGTGCGGGCCACGAAGGTCGCGCCGGCCGAGATCGCCTGCTTGATCGGGTTGATGGGGCGATCCTTGGAACCCCAGATGTCGGTCTTCGACTTGAAGCCGATGGGCGAGGTGGGCGAGGTCTGATTCTTGGTCAGGCCGTACACGCTGTTGTCCATCACCACGTAGGTGAGGCGGACATTCTTGCGGGCCGTGTGGGTGAAGTGGTTGCCACCGATGGAGAAGGCGTCGCCGTCGCCGCCGAAGACACAAACCTGCAAGTCGGGGCGGCTCAGGGAAACGCCCGAAGCGAAGGGCAGGGCGCGTCCATGGATGTAATGGGCTCCGTGCGCCTGCACGAAGTACGGGAAGCGCGAGGAGCAACCGATGCCGGCCACCGTGGTGATCTTCTCGTGGTGGAGCTTGCGGCGCTCGATCAACTTGAAATAGAGGGCCAGGACGGCGAAGTCACCGCAGCCAGGGCACCATGTCGGGTGATCGGCGGAGACTTCTTTCTTCGTCAGCGGCTTGCGGTCGGCGTCCAGCAGGGGCGCGACGGGCGTCGTGTTGGTGTTGAGCCCGCGCGAGGTGGTGGGGTTCAGGATAGCAACTTCGCTCATGATGAATGGATAAAAGAGTTTTTGGGTTCCCGGGCGGCTTACTTGGCCATTTGCAGTGCGCGATCCACGATGTCCTTCACCTTCCAGGTGAGGCCATCGGTCTTGGTGATGCCACGGATCTTGGCGTCCGGGATGTAGGTGCGGATGAGGGCGCCCATCTGGCCGATGCCGGCGAATCCTTCATCGTTGAGTTCGACCACGAACACATGGCTGAAACCGGCGAAGATATTCTCCAAGCCGGGAGGCAGCGGATTCACGTACTTGATGTGGACCGAGGAAACGGCGTGTCCTGCGGCGCGGGCCAGCTTGACGGCTTCTTGAACCGGACCCTGCGAAGAACCCCAGCTGACGAGCAGGATCTGGCCTTCGGCGGGACCGTACACGGTCGGCACTGGCAGTTCCGAAGCCAGCTTCTTCAGCTTGTTGCGGCGCTTGGCGACCATTTGGACGTGCAACTTGGCGGAACCCGTTGGGTGACCGAGCTCATCGTGCTCGAGGCCGGTGACGACGGGATACTTGCCGCTGGCGATGCGGGTGCCCGGTGCCAGATGGCGCGTGATGCCATCCGGAGCCGATAGGTCGTAGGGCTTGTGATCGGTGACCGGGGTTAGATCGGGGGAGATGTCCTGGACGATCTTCTGGAGATCGGGCTCCTTGAAGGCTTCGATCCGGGTGGCGATGCCTTGGTCGGTGAGGATCACGACCGGGGTGCTGTACTTGCGGGCGATGTTCACGGCCTCGATGGCGGTGTAGAAGCAGTCTTCGACCGAGGAGGTCCCGATCACCACGCGCGGGCTGTCACCGTGTCCGCCGAAGCAGGCGATGTTCAGGTCCGACTGCTCGATGCTGGTCGGCATGCCGGTGGAGGGACCGCCGCGTTGGACGTCCACGACGATCAAGGGCATCTCGGCCATCACGGCCCATCCCAGTGCCTCGGTCTTGAGCGAAATGCCCGGGCCGGACGAACCGGTCACCGCCACGCGTCCGCCCCAGCTGGCCCCAATGGCCATGGAGATGGAAGCGATCTCGTCTTCGCATTGCTGGAAACTGCCGCCGTACTTGGGCAGTTCGCGGCGCAGCAGCTCCATGATGTCGGTCCAGGGAGTGATCGGATAACCGGCGCCGAATCGCACGCCGGCTGCGATGAGGCCGTAGGCGAGGGCTTCGTTGCCGCTCATGACCACCTGGCTCAGACCCACATTCTCACCGGGGTTGAACTGGAAGAGTTCGGGCGCGCTGGCCAGTTGGTAGTTGTAGCCGGCGTTGAACGCATTGAGGGCCGTTTCGGCCACCTTGGGGTCCTTGCCCGTGAAGCGCTCGGTCAGCAAGCGGGTGAGCTTGGTGACATTGAGGTCGAACATCTTGGCCAACAGCCCCAGCGAGAACACGTTCTTGCCCTTGTCGCGGCCGGTGCCACCGATGGCTTCGACGGTCAGGGAGGAAATGGCGACGCCGACGTGGCGGTACTGGGTGAGGTTTTCGGCCGGGATATCCTCGGCCTTCATGTGATCGGAGTCGTAGATCACGATGCCGCCCTTTTTGAGAGAACCGAGGTGGGCCTTGTAGCTGTGATCGTAGAAGGCCAGCAGCATGTCTGCCTCGTCACCCGCCGAGAGAACTTCGCCTGAACCGATACGCACCTGGAAGATGGAGGGTCCGCCGGAGATCGTGGACGGGATGGTCATGAAGGTCATGACCTCCTGCTCGGAGCGGCCTGCGAGGCGGGCGAGGAAGCCGCCGATGGCCTGGATTCCGTCCTGTGAATTGCCGGCGATACGGATGACCGCCTCGGAGATTTTTGAAATCTTGGGCGAAGATTGCGGAGAAGCAGCAGTGCTCATTGATTCAAATGGATGTGACCGTTCCGCGAGAATCTGAGGGCGGAGTAGAAGAGCAAGACTCCGGCAGCCGATGTCGCGGTTCGGATATCATCCTAGTTTGGACTGCGAACGGGTCAAGTGCGCCTGCAAACCCTCTGTTTCGACGCCCGGGAGGTATTCGAGGCGCCCAAGGGGCTGTTTGGGGTCAACCGAGCGGCAGCGGCCCAGCGCTGCACAGCGCAGGATTGCCAAAGGACTTCACATCGTGGCCAAAGCCCTGGGCAATCGAGAGCCAGAGCCGGTTGTGGGGCGTCTTGTCGAGGTGCAGGCATAGGCCCGTGCCGAACCCCAGACCGCCCCCCACCAGCACAAAGGGGATATTGTCGTGGGAGTGGCTGTTGCCCTTGCCCAGCTCGTTGGTCCAAAGAATTGTGGTGTGGTCGAGCAGGGAGCCATGGCCATCGGGATCGGGCGTTGCCGCCAGTTTCTGCGCCAGCGCGGCGATCTCGCCGGCGAACCACCGGTTGATCTTCACCAGTTTTTCCTGCGAGCCGGTGTTGAGATCCGGATCGTGCGAGAGCGAGTGGTGGCCGTCTTCGATGCCCAGCCAGCGCATGCGAGCTTGCCCGACCGAGTTCGTGTATTGCAGGGAGGCCACTTGGGCCATGTCGTTGGCGAAGGCGTTGACCAGCAAATCGGCCTGCATGCGGGACACCTGAGGGATGGCATCGTTTTCTGTGCCGACGCCCGGTTCCAAGACCGGTGCGGCCATCCGCAGTTTTTGCCGCCCCGCCTCGGTGATCTCGCGCTCCATCTCCCGGACGAGGGTGGCGTTCTGGTCGAGCAAGGCCCGCTCCTCGCGCCCCAACCGTCGGGAGACTTGCTTCAGATCCGATCGCACCTGATCGAGGACACTGCCCAGATTCTCACGGTCTTTGACCTGCCCGTAAAGTTTCTCGAACACCTCGTAAGGATCTGAAAGGGGAGCGACCGGTTGATTGGAAGCGGCGTAGGTCCAACGGGTCCAGGGATCGGCCCGATGCGGCACGCCGACGCCCAGTTCCAAGGATCCAAAACGAGTCCGCGTTTCGGGTCGGCTCTGCAGGAAACCTTTCAGTTCCTGGTCGATGGACGGCCCGCTGGCCCAGCCGGCCGGCGTGTCGGAGCCTCCTTGGATATTGCCCGGGAGCAATTCAATGCCCGTCAGCAAGCAACTCATGCCGCGCATGTGCCCGTCGCCGTCGCCGCGGACTCGGTTGCTCAATCCTTTGAGGATCAGCATTCGGTCGCGGTAGGGGCTCAATGGCTCCAAGATGGGCTTCAGTTGGAAGTCGGTGCCTGCGGTTTCCGGCCAGAACTCGTTGGGCACGGTGCCGTTGGGGGTGAAGACGAAGATTATCCTCGATTTCGAAGTCGATCGTCCCGCCGCACGGAGTGAGGGCAGGCCGCCCAGGAACGGCAAGACCGCGGCAGAGAGGCCCAGGTCCCGAAGGAAGCGGCGACGCGGTGTGGGGGTGAGTTGGGTCTTCATTTCCGTGACAAGTTCTTCGGATCCAAAGTGGCCGTATGGACGGCAATCTCCACTAGAAGTTCGCGAATATTGCAGTTCGAGTGTTCAAAGCCCGAATCGAGCTTCTGGAGCGACTCTGCCCCATAGGCGCCCGGCGCCTGTTGGACGATGTGTTGGAAGAGTTGTCGGACGAACCCTCGGCGGGCATCGGGGCTTTCAGCCGCGTGGCGGGCGAGGTCTCGGGGGCCCCGCAGGGTCAGCGTCTTGCCGTCGGCCGTCTGGTACTCGGCGGTGGCGTTGACGGGTTTGCGACTGTCCTCCAAACGAAACCGCCCGGCCGCGTCGAATTGCTCCAGACTGAAGCCCAGCGGGTTGATGGTCGCGTGGCAAGCCATGCACTGCGGTTTTTCGGTCAGTTGAGTGACTTTCTCGCGCATGGTCAGCGACGGATCGAACCGGTCGTCCATGAACTCGATGGCCATCGGCGGTGGTTTGAGAAAACGGCCCAGCACCTTACGTGTCAGGAAGACGCCCCGATGAATGGGTGAGGAAGACCGGTAGTAGGAATGGGCTGAAAGGAGGAACGGATGCGTGAGCACTCCGGCCCGTTGTTCCGGATCGAAACGCACGGGGACAAATGCGTCAGCGACGGCGTTGGTGTTCCCGCCGCCCTCCCTGTTCTGGAGACTCCGAGCACCCTCGACTCCGTAATACCGGCGCAATGGGGCATTGAGGTGCAGCTCGTCAGACAAGAGCAATTGCCGGTAATCCGAAGATGGGCTCCACACCACCGATTCCACGAAGTGGTTCAGGGAGGTCCGCAGATCCTGCACCAGTTCGGCATCGAATCCGGGATAGGCCTTGGGATCTCTGGCGATCTCATCGGCCGCATCCGTGTCGAGCCAGTGATCAAAGAACCCACGCAGCTTGGCCTTGGCCCGAGGGTTTTGAATCATGCGTCGGGCCTGGGCGCGGATTTGTTCCGCAGTGGCGACTTCACCGCGGTCTGCGGCCTTCCGGAGCACCTCGTCCGGGAGTGAATCCCACAATACCAGAGCCAGACGCGCCGCGGTCGCGTGGCTGTCCTGGCGTCCTTCCAACTCCGGATAGAGGAAGCGCGGGGAAGTCATTACCGCCAGCACCGACCGCTTCACCGAGTCTTCCAGAGCGACTCCGGGTTGGAACCAGAGGTCTACGGTTCGGCGCCGCAACTCCGCATCCAGGGGGCGCCGGAACGCCCGCTCTGCCAACTGCGCGCAAAAGTCCTGCATCCGGCGGCTGAGCTCGGTGCGGTTGGTCTGGTTGGCGGGGATACCGGCCAGGCGATGGATCCGTCCGGCCACCAGTTCCGACGTCTCGGTTCCGGCTCGGGTGATGGTCCGCCACCACTCCTTGGAGATGGAATGCCCGCGCTCATATCCCAGACTGGAGTCGTCGGCGGGGAATGCGGTGCCGATCACTGGGGTAGCCGATGACGGGTCCGGAGAAAGGACTGAAGAGGGGATCAAAGTCCAAGGCCCATGCGGCGGCTTCCACTCGAGCTTCACGGCAGCCGTCTTCTCCTTGAACTTGAAGTAATCCAGGCGCAGGGGATAGCTCCGTCCGCCCAACAAGTACAACGCCCCCGACCCTTGGCGCTCCACGCCACCCGAACTCACCCACAAATCAATCAAAGCGGCTTCGCGCTTGGCGTCCGAGTCATCCCGCCGATTGCTGTCGCCAGCCGCCAGGTCGGTATTGACGTAGAGCCGGGCGCCATTGGGGGTCGTCACCCGGAACTGGTATTCCCCCGATTCCGGCGCCAGAACCGACCCACTCCAGGCGATGGAGAATTGGTCGGCCGTGATGTCCGGGGTCGGAGAGTTGGTCCCGTAGTCGAAGCGGACGATCGGATCAACCCGCTGAAGGGCCGACTTGTCCTTCTTGTTCATCCCCTTCGACTGGAAATACTCCGACTGAAGTCCCCCGGATCGCTCGGTTTGACGGCTCTCGGTGAAACCACTCAGCAGGTCGGCGACCGATTCGCGGTAGCGCCGCTGGGTGAGGCGACTGAACTCGATCCGTTCAGGGGTGTTCCGAGCGCGCGCCTGAGGCGAGTAGAAGGCTCCGTGGATGAATTCGGCCACCAAGTGAGCATCGGCCTCCGGGGTCTTGTCCTTGCGGTCGTCGGGCATGGTCCGGTGGATGTACCGGGCCAGCGACGCTACGGATTGTTCCCCGTAGAGCGTTTCATCGTATTGGCCGGCGACCCCTTCGCCCTGAGGGCCGTGGCAGCGGGCGCAATCTTCGCGATAAATGGTGTCTCCTGAACGGGTCGGGGCGGTGGCTTGTGCCACGGAACTATCGCTCCCACCCCGCCGTCCCGCACACGCGGCCACGGTCAGGCCGGTCACGATCAGGGATATCCAGTGAAAACGTTTCATCCGCACTCGCCTCCCATCCCTGAATTTCTGCCTCGGATCAATGGCCAAATTCAGTGCGTTCGTCCCGGGGAGGGCTTGCCTTTGGCCACCGGCTGGCTGGCAATGCGGCCGGATGAAACCCTGGGCTTGGTGGTTCTCGATCGTATGGATGCTGGCTGCGTCTCTAGGGACGTGTGCCGCAGAGCTGTCGGTCCAAGGTTCCGATACCATGGTGTTGCTCGCTCAACGTTGGGCCAACGCGTACATGGGCAGTCATCCTGGGTTGCGGATCGAGGTCAGCGGGGGCGGTTCTGGGACCGGGGTCGCGGCGCTGGTGAACCGAACGGCCGATCTGGCGACCTGCTCTCGGAAGATCCGCGCCCGAGAGGTGGAGTCCTATGTGCGGGCCTTCGGGGTTCGTCCGCGGGAGTACCCGGTCGCCTTGGATGCGGTGCTGGTGCATGTGCACCCGTCCAACCCGGTGAGCGCCCTCGATTTCGACCAGTTGGCGGGCCTCTTTTCCGGGCGGATCCGGAACTGGAAGGAGGTCGGCGGCAAGGATCAGCCGGTGGTCCTTTATGGGCGGGAAAGCAGCTCGGGTACCTACGAGTTCTTCCGGGAAACGGTGCTTCGTGGCGGCGACTATTCGCCCTCCTTGCAGCCACTGCAGGGCAGTGCCCAGGTGGCGGCCTCGGTGGCGGCCGATCCCGGAGGATTGGGCTTTTCCGGTGGGCTTCCCGGTGCCGGAACCCGACGACTGCGTCTGGCCCAGCGGCCCGGACAAACCCCGGAGGAGGCCTCCGAAACCACCGTGCGCAGCGGACGCTATCCGTTGTGGCGGCGGCTGTATGTGTACGTCCACGTGCCGGTCGACCGGGGGGCGGTCCAAGACTGGGTGACTTGGATGCGGGGAAAGGAAGGCCAGTCCATGCTGGGCGAATTGGGCTTCTATCGATTGGAACCCTAAGTCGGAACGATTCCGTTGGGAGGAAAGGGATGGCGTGGCGGATTCTGTCGCAAGACGAGGCGAGAGCGAGTCGCGGGCCGATGGAAGGCCCATGGTTGAAACCCAGATCGATCTCCCAGCGCTCCTGACCCGACCAGCCTCCCAGGTAGGGACCGATCTCCCCGCGCTCCTGACCTGAAAAGCCTCCGGGGTAGGGACCGATCTCCGAGCGGTCCGGCACCGCAGACATGGCGCTTTCGGAGAAATCGCCCTACCCCCAGAGCTCGCCGGACCTTGGCCAGCCCTTAGCAAGACCCGCGTTCCTTGACCCGACCAGCCTTCCAGGTAGGGACCGATCTCCCCGCGCTCCTGACCCGAACAGCCTCTGAGGTAGGGACCGATCTCCGAGCGGTCCGGCACCGCAGACATCGTTTCTTTCAGAGAAATCGCCCTACCCAGAGAGCTGCCCCTGAGAATGCTGCGGAACGATTCCATTGGACCGGTCATGTTGGCTAAGCCGGAACCGTTTCCCTGGAACCAACTCCGGGAATCCTGCGTCCGAGCCGTCTTCAATGGGCGATTTTACGCTTCGCTCGAGGCGTCTTTGGCACCAGATTTCAGCCCGCGTCTCCAATGAAAAAACGATCCTGGAAAATTGCTGGCATCAACTTCGATCACTTCCACATGGGCGATTTGCTTCGATACGCCCACGAGCATCCGAATGCCGAGATCGTCGGCATCAGCGATGAACAGCCGGCCCGAATGGAGGAAGCGGTCCGCAAGGGACTGGTCGCCCGGGATAGGGCATTCACCGACTACAAGGAATGCCTCGAGAAGACCAAGCCGGATGTCGTGCTGCTGTGCCCGGCGGCCTCGAAGCATGGAGAGTGGGTCAAGAAGGTGGCTCCGTACGGGGCGCACCTCATGGTTGAGAAACCCTTCGCCGCCTCGCTGAAGGAGGCCGATGCCATGGTCAAGTGCATGGGCAAGGATCAACGCCTGATGATCAACTGGCCGCTCCAATGGGTCGCCTCGCATCGCAAGGCCTACGAGCTGGTTTCGAGCGGCAAAATCGGCGAAGTGCTCAACGTGTGGCACATCGGTGGCAATCGCGGTCCGTTGTTCCATGGCGCCGACAAGGATGAGAAGACGCCCGCACAGGTCGCCAAGGAGAAGCCGAACTCCTGGTTCTACAAGAAGGCGCACGGCGGTGGATCCCTGCTCGATTACTTGGGTTACGGCACCACCCTGGGCACCTGGTATCAGGGCGGGCGTCGGCCCATCGAGGTCACAGCCGTTGTCGATGAACCCGCCGGTCTGGAGGTCGATGAGCACAGCATCGTGGTGGCTCGCTACGCGCATGGCTTGTCCAAGTTCGAGACCCGTTGGGGTACCTTCACCGACCCCTGGATCATCCAGCCGCAGCCCAAGTGCGGATTTGTGATCCTGGGCACCGAGGGCTCGGTGAGCAGCTACGATTACGACGACTACGTCACCGTCCAGACCCGCAAGCAACCCGTGCCGCATGTCGTCGCCGCGCCTGCGACCAAGGCTCCCAACCAGAACCCGGTGCAGTACCTCCTGCATTGCCTCGACAAGAATGTGCCGCTGGAAGGGCCGGTGAGTTTGGCCATTAGCCGGATCGGTCAGGAGATCGTCGATGCGGCCGTGAAGAGCGCTCAGCTCAAGAAGGCCGTCAAACTGGCCTGATTCGTCGCCGTTTCACTCTTTTAACGACAGGGCTCCGAGGGGTTTTCAACTCCCGGAGCCCTTCGTCTTGTCAGGATCGAATCCGGCTGAGGCTTCCTTCCCGTTGGGGATTGGTTCACACTGTCAGGCATCATGACCAAGGCTGTCATCCTCGCCGCCGGAAAGGGCACCCGCATGGGCGACCTCACCCAGGAAATCCCCAAACCCATGCTCTCGGTGCAGGGGCGTCCCATTTTGGAGCACATTGTCGAAGGGTTGAAAGAAGTCGGGATCCGCCAGTTCCACCTAATCACCGGTTGGCGTGCCGACGTGATTGAGTCGCACTTCGGAGACGGATCCCGCTTCGGTGTTCAGATGAGTTATTCCCGTCAGGTGGTGCAGGACGGCACCGGCAAGGCTCCGGAACTGGCCAAAGACTTCGTGGGGGGCGACGACTTCGTGCTCACCTACGGCGACATCCTGGTGAAGCCCGAGACTTACCGACACATGATCGAACGTTGGCAAGCCGATCGATTCGACGGCGTGCTCACGGTGACCGCCGGCGAGGACGTCACCAAGGGAGGCCTGTTCTTCTTTGATGACGCGCAGTTTTGCCTGACCCGATTGGTCGAGAAACCCAGTGCCTCCCAGTTGGATACCCTCCGCGCTGAAGGTTGGATCCGCCCGGGCAAGCCCGTCTGGTACAACGCCGGCATCTACCTCTTCAGGCCGTCGGTCTTCGACTACACGGCCCGGTTGGAGAAGTCGCCGCGCGGTGAGTACGAGTTGACCGACGCGTTGTCGGCCATGATCGCCGAGAGCAAGGTGCTGGCTGGGCTGCAAATTGCCGGCCGTTGGGTCGATGTCCGTGACCCCGAGGTGCTTGCCTCGCTTCAGGCATGAGCGCATCACCGACGATTTCGGTTGGGCCAGCAAAGCCCCGTCTGCGGTTGCGCCTCACCCCGGCCGCCGAATACGCGGTTCGCACGGGTCACCCATGGGTGTACGCCGAACGCATTCGCGAAAAAAACCGGGAAGGAGATTCCGGTGAGATTGCCGTCGTGTACGACCGCAAGGACCGGTTCCTGGCGTTGGGACTTTACGATCCGGATTCACCGATCCGTTTCCGTGCCCTGCACTCCGGCAAACCCGTGATGGTGGATGACGCCTGGTGGCGTGATCGGATGGCCGCGTCACTGGCCCGGCGTGAAGGCGTCTTGACTGAACAAACCAATGGCCTGCGTTGGATCAATGGCGAATCGGATGGCTGGCCCGCCATGGTGGTGGATCAGTACGCCAGCACCTTGGTCCTCAAGCTGTATTCGGCCGTCTGGTTGCCGCGCGTGGCCGACCTGACCCGTTGGCTGCGCGAATTCCTTAAGCCCGAACGCATTGTCCTGCGGTTGAGCCGCAACGCCACCACGAGCTTCGAGCAGGCCGGTTATCAGGATGGGCAAAACCTCTGGGGCGATGACACCGCGGGTTCGGTGGTCTTCCTGGAGGATGGCATCCGCTTCTGGTCCGACGTGGTGAAGGGGCAGAAGACTGGCTTCTTTCTCGACCAGCGCGACAACCGCCGCCGGATCGGTCAGTGCTCGGCCGGCATGGACGTGCTCAATGCCTTCAGCTTCAGCGGCGGATTTTCACTCCACGCAGCCCGCGGCGGCGCCCGCAGTGTGACCGACCTCGACATTTCCCCGCACGCCCTCGAGTCGGCCCGTCGCAATTTCGAACTCAACGCGGCCGATACCCGCATTGCCGCCGCCCGTCATGAATCGGTTCAGGCCGATGCCTTCGCCTGGTTGGAACGCAGCACGGAGCAATTCGACATCGTCATTTGCGATCCGCCGTCGCTGGCCAAGCGCGAGACCGAGCGAGTCGGGGCCATTGAGGCTTACCATCGGTTGGCCCTGCATTCCATCGCTCGAGTTCGTCCTGGCGGCTTGCTTCTGGCGGCTTCGTGCTCCGCCCATGTGACGCCCGAGGAGTTCTACGCCGCCGTTACCGAGGCAGCCCGACGCAGCGGCCGTCCCTTTGGCGACGAGGTTTACACCGGGCACGCCCCGGATCATCCGGCCACCTTCGACGAAGCCCGCTACCTCAAGGCCGCCTATTTGCGCTTCGAACCCAGGCCCCGTTGAACCATAGGGTCTGGGGCGGGCGGTCTCGGCCGGATTCCTTGCCAGAAGCCGCGTTCATCTCGCGCATCACGCAATCGGAGACTTGCGGTCGGTGGACAGACTCCGATGTTTCTTTTGTCATGCGCTCAGGAATATCGAGTCGGTGGGGTGGGGGAATTTACCCGGTGTGCGTTGCGGGTTTCTGCTCGGCCGCGCTGATCGCGGGTGAGTTCAAAGCCCAGTTGGGCTCGTCCATGGACAAGTGGATGTACCCCTTCGAATTTGGCACCGGCGGTTCCCGGCCGGTGGCCCCCACCTTCGCCTCGTTCGATCCGCGCTTCGACACCCGCGATGCCGAATTCCTCTTGGGCTGGCAGACCGCATCGGTGATTCCCACCAATGGTGTACCGAGCCGGTACGTTCTGCGGCGCGTTCGTCTCAAACTGACCGTGGGGCGTGACTTGGTGAACAACGTCACGGGCGAGCGGGTCACGTTTTTGTACGACCCGTCGTTCGACAGCTACAAAACCCACCTCGCTCCCCAAGACCCTTCCTATCAACCCGATCAGGATGCAGGCCGACCGGTGGAGATCTTCGGGGTTGGTTTCCGCAATGGATTCGATGCGGTGGGTTACACGGAGGACAGCCCTTTCGGCGTGGTCGGTGCCTTCACCTCGAACACCATCTCCGTCGGCACCCGCAACTCGTTCGCGGCCGTGTTCAATCCGAAGGGCGAACTCATCGACGTCGCCAACCATGTGGGGCAGGCCAACGCCGCTTGGACACAGCCGCCCTTCGAGGCCCGGCCCTGGGCTGTGGGTCTGACCGATGGCGTGAATTCCGGTGAGAGCGTTCCTTTGGGCAGCACCTTTCGCTTCGATCTCGATTTGTCCGATCCGCTCATCGCCGGCTATGTGGCCAGATCGCTGGCGTCGGGACGGTTGTCCTTGATGGTCAGTTCGCTGTCGCCGGCCAAGCAAGTCACGCCAGGTGGCACTGGATTGGGAGGCACCGGAGCTTACCCGCAATGGTCC
>CAMCYJ010000060.1 GCA_945883815.1 Akkermansia muciniphila
CAAGGCGCAGGCTATCTCTTCGAAGTCCTTGCGCACATTCTCCGCCACGCCTCCACCGGCCTTGGCTAGATGGAATTGGGCATTACGAAACAATCGGCCCATGACCAGAGACGGGGTGACACTTGCGCTGGCATAGTACCGCTCGACGACACCGGCATTGACCCCGCCAAGTGCAAGGTATTGGAGACGGTCAAAAACCGCGAAAAGCCGGCCGCACAAATAGGCGGCATCAGGGCACTCAGGATTCAGGGATTCAGTCATGGCTGCATTAGTGGCTGGATGTTTTTTGGAATTATTCGGAGATCGGAGGAGGCAAGCCTTGATGAGAGCAAGGCGAGCCGGGTTGAGTTTGTTATCTTGGTCGAGTTGCTGACGGCGGAGGGCCGCCGCGAGAGCTGGCTGCGGCAGCGAGACCGATCGCCCCCGCAAGGCGGCATGAAGCAGTTGGGTGGGGATTTGCGGTGAGAGTTCTGACACCTCTGCCCGAACCATGCTGAACAGCAACGCACCAAACTTGAAGTCGCGCCTAGTGCCCATGCCGTCAGGATGGATCAATCCAAGGTCGGTGAACCAATCGGCGATGTTCTGTTGAACGTCCGGCACAGTGCTGTCTAGCCAATCTCGAACAACGACACGGGCCCCGTTGCCGGAAAGACTCAGCGCGTAGTATGCGTTGGCTTCCAGACCGACCTGACGTTGGCCGCTGTGTACAGATTTAAGGAGAGCGGCCACGGCTTCACCATCCGCCATAGCCAAGAGATCCATAGGGTCTTGCTCCAGCGAATCGCGACTCCAGTGAAGGTGGACCGTGTCGTTGAAGACGAGATTTTGAGCGCGGCTCTTGTCGATGAGGGAGTTCAGACCCGAACGCAGTTTGAGTTCGGCCACCGATGACAGCGCAGCATTTTGAGCCTGCTCTAAACCAAAGGAGCAGAATGCGTCCTTATCGAAGCTGATAAGGTTGGTACCCATCGCCAAGCCACCCGGGACACCTCGGATTTTCTCCGTTGTGTCCAAAGTCTCCGTCAGCTGCCCCGTAGCGAGGCAGATTCGAGACTCACCAGGTACGGATGCTGATGCCCGGGTCCGGCGCCGTTCCCTCCAGAATTGGCGTAAAGGTTCTCTCTTCAGCAGAATCTCGCCATCCACAGCGAATGTGGCGTTATCGGTGGGCTTCGCCTTCGCCTGCGAGAGTCTCTCGCGAACATCCGCCATCGCATGCTCATCACCAAGAAAGGACGCTAGGGCGTTGAGCATGCCAGCCTCGGAGGGAACTTTGGAACTTGCCTCGGTGATCAGAGATCGGAAGTAGCCATGCTGGACCGTCCGTGCTCCAACTTTTTCCGGTGCCTTCGGATCAAGAAGAAGAAGCGCCCGCTCCAAGGAGTCACAGAGAAAATGGGCTTTGGTGCCTTGATTCAATTCGTTGGGCGAGGTGAATGGCCGAGCCATCGATTTCGGCCTTGGTTTCTTGTCGGCCGAGTTTTCAACCAAGGCAATTGGTTCTCCCGCCAGTTGTCCATCTGCCGTCAGTGAGATCAGCCATCGCACGCCGACAGTTTCAAAATCAGGGTCACCCAGGTTCTCGCGTTCAGCGTAGGCGATGAGGGCTTGAAGCATCATTGGGCACCTCCCAATTGGGTTTTGACGTCATTCCAGTCAGGTACAACAACGACCCCCTGTTTTAAGGAAGCCTTGAAGAAGGTCACCCTCGGTTGCGGCTTCTCCACTTTGCCGGGAGCTTGGTCCTGAGAGACATCGAGCTGAAAGACATCGTAAAGCATCCAGCCGAGGTCGTGGTCCCGATTGATGCCATTCGGGACGACCATGGATCCGGCATCCGCGAGTTCGAAGTGAGCAGGAAACTCGCGGCAACCGAAACACGGTTGGGCAAAGCACTGACCTTTCTCCGCACGGCGCTGAAACATGGCCAAATACTTTACGGGCGTGTCATCGCCCCGGTCCTCGTCGTCTTCCGGCCGGCGGCGTGGCAGGCCTGCCAATGGCGTCAGGTGCATCGAGGCTTCAATCACGTATTCCACGTCCCGCAGGGCAAGCGTGTTGCGCTGGGTGCGGTCCTCGTCGGCCAAGAGCGGCTCCGGTTTCCGAGGAGAAAGCCGCGACTTCACCTCGTTGCGGCGGAACGCTAGAAACTGGATGGGGCGCTTCACTGCGATCCGGCGAATACGCCAGCGAAACTGCGGCTTGTAGATGATCGCTTCTAGGAGCCCCCGCGCCGCACTGGGAGTAATCACGGGATAACTCACGCGTTCGACCTTCATTTCGGGGCGGGTGAAGCAGGCAAGGTCGCCCCAGGTTCGGAGATGGATGGTCATGATGCTTGTTGATTCAAAGGTTGTAATCGTCGGTACCGACATGCCCGAGGCCCAGATCCGGATCGTAGTCGGAATTCCATACCCAAAAGTCCCAGTCTTCAGCTGGTTGATAGAGATACCCCCTGCTTTGGGAGGCGAGGAATTCACTCTGGTAAAGGTTCACAGAGTATCGCTGGGCTTCGCGACACTCGGCGGCCGTCAGATGGCGTTGGCGGGCAAGTTTTTCGGCCAGTTCAAGACCGCGACCCCATTTCACGAGAACCGCCCGTGTTTCGTTGCCGATCAACTGACATTCATCGGCGGCTTTTGGGAAATCGAGCGCTTCGCACGCGGCGAAAACCGGATCCTGCTTGGCGGACTCCGGTCCCAGCAGACCGTATAGCTCTCTGAAATAGGAGGCGTAGAATTCCGGCAAATGAAGCTGCTCGGCCGCTTCAGGATGCCTAGCCAAGAACTCCACAGTCTTGTCAGTGGCAATCCGGTAGGCCCCTGGGGGAGTTTTAAGTTCTTCGGGGCGAAACACGATCACCGGTAGCGGCTCGGCTGATCTGCCTTCGCGGTTGCAACGGCCTGCCGTCTGGATGATCGAATCCAGGGGGCCGATGGCTCGGTAAGCGATCGGAAAATCCAGATCAACCCCCGCCTCGATCAGTTGAGTAGAGACCAATCGGCACGACTTACCCTCGGCCAACCGATCGCGAATGATAGCCAACCTCTCTCTGCGGTGCTGAGGGCAAAGGCGGGAGGAGAGATGGAAAACGCCCTCTACGGATGCCTCCCGAAGGAGACCGAACAGTCGCCGAGCTTCCGAGGTGGTATTGACCACGCAAAGCCCTTGACCGTGGCCTGCCAATTGTTCGGCGATCTGAGGCAATGAGATCACCTCGTTGGGTTTCGGAAGTTGGATTCGAGTACGTCGCAGTGCTTGAGCTAGCCCGTCTTCATCTGTGGAAATTGGAACAGGATTCCACCCACCAAGCACGGCATCACCGGCAGCAGCAAAGGCCGGCTGGGTGGCCGTCATGAACACCGCCGTGACGCCAAAATCCTGGGTCAAAACCTTCACGCCCGAGAGGAGCGATGGAACCAAAGCCGGCGGCAGTGTCTGAACTTCATCAAATAGAACCACTGAACGTCCGAGACTGTGAAGCTTGCGGCAGTCGGAGGGGCGGTTGCTGAACAAACTCTCGAAGAATTGGACATTGGTGGTGATGACGATCGGAGACGACCAATTCTCAGCTGCCAACCGGGCTCTTCGCAGGCGCTGGTTCTCGGCATCCTGCCCGTGATCTTGGTGCCGCTCTCTGGGTGCGACGGAACTGTGGTGTTCCAAGACGTAGTCGGGGCCGAATTCTTCCTCAAATAAATTCCGGTACACGGAGGCGGTCTGCTCGATGACCGTAGTGAAAGGAATCACCACAATGATGCGGCGGAAGCGTCGTGGATCGCCGTCCGGTAGCCCGGCGTTGTGGTGTTCAATGTGCCGAAGGGCGAACGCGAGCGAACTGAGAGTCTTGCCACTCCCGGTCGGCGCAGTGAGGGTGAAAAGACCAGAAGGCTTCTCTGCCGCCGAGATGCAGTCAGCAAGTAGGTTTCGCCGCCGTTGATTCAGGTCACCGCCGGTCGGGAAACGCCCCAAATGATCCATAAGGAGCCTGAACGCAGACGAAGCATGAATCCCCGGCACAGGGCGGTGTTTCGCAGCATCGGGAGTAAAATGCGCCTCGGTATCCAAGAAATCGGCATCCACCAAGCAGGAGAACAGCATTCGCGTGCGGAGGGACTCGGCGAAAATAGCCCCGGACTTCCGTAAAGGGACCTCGGGAAACCGAATCCCATCCATTTGGCAACGTTGCACCAACTCCGGTACAGCTTCACGGCAACGGCAAAAGTCCTCTCGCTCACGATCATCAAGCATCTTGGCGATGGTTTGCTTAATGCCGTCACCGTCCCTCGACGGAATACCTGTGTGGTGACCATCAATTGCGAAAGCGATAGCGGCTAACCGAGCAGCATGGGCAGTTCCAGCGGCCCAGTGATTGATCCCCCGAACCGCAGGATTCCGGAGTCTGGCTTGAAAGCGCTCAGAATACTTCCCCAAGTCATGCAGCAGTCCCGCCAACTCCGCCTCGTCGCCGAGGCCAAGCGGTTCACCGAATCGGTGAGCAAGCGCAGCCACCTGGCGCAAGTGGTCACCTAGTGTCTGCCATCGCCCGGTGTCGGGATCCGGGCTACCGTCTGCCAAGGTGGCCGTATGCGCGTAGTAATTCACAGTCCAGAAAGCTTCGAGATGTCATCAACAACACCTCTTCCTTGGGTTTACCTGCGGGAGATAATCTCAGGCAGGGTGGGACAAAAGCTGTCCTAGTCAGCAACAATTTTACTAAGCTCAGCGACAACTTTCCCCACCGAAATCTATGGGCGAATTCTACCCATGAATCCTTAAGCTGAGGCTCCCCCGATCCGGCTCCTGGACCGATACCTGTTCCGGGAACTCCTGCTGCCACTGGGCGTCTGCCTGAGTGGCTTTAAGCTCTTCTGGATCACCTTCGACCGTTTGGGTTACGTAATCGCGTTCCAAAAGGCCGGGCTTGGCCTGATTGGGGTGACAAATTTCTAACGCTGGGCATGCCCAAATTGCTGAACAATCCCAATTCTCCAGCTCCCTCCCTAACGGAAACCCCGACCACACACCTGCGGCAGCGGGGCTGGGCCGTAGCGAGCATAGGATCGCAGCAACCCAATCCCCATCGCGCGTCAGCGCGAAAGCCATCACCCCCCGAACGATCCCTGCGAGCGCAGGCCCAACCCCGCGAAGCCACCCCAAGCAGCCCACCCAACAATCCCAATCCCCTGTCCCCAGCAAAAAACCACCCACACCCCGACCACACACCGGCGGCAGCGGGGCTGGGCCGTAGCGAGCATAGGATCGCAGCAACCCAATCCCCATCGCGCGTCAGCGCGAAAGCCCTTACCTCCCGAACGATCCCTGCGAGCGCAGGCCCAGCCCCGCTGCCGCCCCAAGAACGCACCCGCCGCACCGTGGAAGTCCTGCAAACCGCAGTTGGTCAACCGAATCGATCCTGCATAAGATTGCCACGTCCGATGCGCCTCCTCGACCGCTACCTGCTCCGGGAACTCCTGCTGCCGCTGGGCGTCTGCCTCAGCGGCTTCACGCTGTTCTGGATCGCCTTCGACCTTCTGGGCGACATGACCCGCTTCCAAAAGGCCGGCCTCGGCCTGGTCGGGGTAATGGAGTTCTACCTCTGGGGTCTGCCTGAGTTGCTCAATACCACCCTGCCCATCGCGCTGCTGCTGTCGCTGCTGTACACCCTGACCAACCATGCCCGGCATCATGAATTGACGGCCATTCGGGCGGCCGGGATCAGCCTGTGGCGGACCATCGTACCCTATCTCGCCGTCGGTTTATTGCTCTCTCTGGGGCTGTATTGGAGCGGAGAAAACCTCATCCCACAGGCCAAACGCCGACAGGATAACCTGACTTCCGAAAGGTCCGGCAGCGAGAAACCCAACGAGGCCTGGCGACCCCAATTCCATTTTGAGAATCAAACCGACCGCCGCTCCTGGAGCATCAGCCGTTTCCTGCCCTCCACCGGTGACATGGTCGGGATCCGGCTCTTGATGCCGCTGGGCAACGGAGCCCATCGCGAAGTGCGGATTCCTTCGGCCCTGTGGACCAACGGAGCCTGGAACTACACCTCGGCCAGCGAACGCTTGTGGCGCAGTGGCGAGGATCCCGCTCCCGCCGTTCGCGAAACCCGCTTCACCCCGACCCCGCCTCTGCCGGGCACCAACCAATGGCTGGCTTGGCCCGGTGCCATGGAGACCTTCACCAACGGAGTGCTCAAGACCAACATCGTCTTCCACGATCCCGCGACCCAAATCGGTTGGTCGGCCACCTCGTTCGATTCCCGCAGCGGTGAACTCATCGGACTGGTGATCCAAGAACCCATCCGACCCGGTGCTCAACGCCAATTCCTGGCCGACGGAGCCGCATGGATGGGCTCGAACTGGCGCTTCACCAACGGCAACGAGTACCTATTCCGAAACCATCAGGACCGCGAGCCGCTCTGGCTGCCCGGGGTGGAATCCCTCAACGAACTCAACGAAACTCCGGAGATCATCCGCAGCGAATTGCGCATCGCCGATTTCAATCTGGCCAAGGCGATGCAGCGGCCTCAACTGACGCTGCAAGAAATCGTCGACTACCAGCATTTGCACCCGGTGCTCAAGCCCGACCTGAAGGCGTGGCTGGAAACCCAATTCCACGCACGACTGGCCGCACCCTGGACTTGCCTGGTGGTGGTGATCATCGCCGTGCCATTCGCCGCTCCTTCCGGGCGCAGGAATCTGTTCTTTGGCGTCGCCGGCAGCATCGGCCTGGCCTTCATCTTCTTCGTGGTCCAACGCGTGGGATTCGCCATGGGGCAGAACGGAATCGTCCCTGCCTGGCTCGGAGCCTGGCTGCCCAATCTCGTGTTCAGCCTCACCGGCCTGATCCTCACCGCGAGGGTCCGGTGATCTCTTGAATCCCAGTGAATCCGCCCGACTCCACCCTAGATCTCCAGACCCGCCTCGCCCGTCTGGAGTCGCTCCACCGAACCGCGCAGCGGGTCTACTCGACCCTCGATCTGCGGGAATCGCTGCAAATCCTACTCGATGAGGTGGTTCGCCTGATGGAGAGCAACTCGGGCTCGATCTGCCTCATCAATCCAACCAGTGGTTTCCTGGAGATCGAAGCCACCTGTGGTCTTCCGGTACGCGCCAACCAATTCCGACTCCGCTTGGGCGAGGGCATCACCGGCGAGGTGGCCCGATCCGGGCGCACGCTGCGCATCGACGATGTCTCCAAAGAACGCCGATACATCCCTTTGCGGGACGGGGTGAGTTCGGAATTGGCCGTACCCTTGCGCGTCGGCGGAGAGGTACGCGGAGTGATCAATGTCGATTCCGACCGGCTCAACGCCTTCTCGCTAGAACAACAGACCCTGCTGGAAGAACTTGCGTCGCTGGCCTCTCCGGCCATTCGCAACACCTGGTTGTACGAGTCGGCACGCCAACGGGCCGGGTTGCTGGAATCCCTCCTGAAAGTGGGCCAACTCATCAACTCCACCCTCTCGGTCGATGACGCCCTCACCGTCATCACCCGAGAGGCGCGGGTCTTGATGCGGGCCAAGATGTGTTCACTCATGATGGTGGACTCCTCGGGCGAGTGGCTGGACCTCCGCGCCCATGATGGGGCGGGCAAGGCTTACGCCTCCAAGCCGCGGGTGAGTCTGACCGAAAGCGTGGTGGGGATCGTCGCCCGGCGGCAAAAACCGCTTCAAGTGGAGAACGTGCAGGTGTCGGGTCGCTACCAGAACGTCAGTGTGGCCCGACGCGAGGGACTCGTCTCTCTGCTGAGCGTCCCCCTGCTCTTCTCAGGCAAGGCCATCGGCACCCTGAACATCTACTCGGGCGAGCCTCATCTATTCTCGGACGAAGAGGTACGCACCCTCTCGACCTATGCCGAACTATCGGCCCTGGCCCTTGAAAAAGCCCGCCTCTACGACCGTATCGTGTCCGTCGAAGAAGCTCTCCGCCAAAGCGAACGCCTCAGTGCCCTGGGTCTCTTGGCCGCCGAAATCGCCCATGAGATCCGCAATCCGCTGACGGTGATGAAGATGCTGCACCACTCGCTCGACCTGCACTTCGGACCCGGCGACCCCCGCCAAACCGATGTCCGCATCATGGGCGAGAAGATGGACCACCTGAACCGCATCGTGGACCGGGTTTTGGACTTTGCCCGAGGCGCCGAGCCTCGCCTCGAGGAGGTCAACGTGAATCAAGTCCTGGACGACTTGCTCATGCTCACCCGGGTCAAACTCCGTTCGGCCGGCATCGAGCTGGTCCGCGAACTGGACTCAAATTTACCGCTGTTGATGGCCGATGCCACCCAGTTGGAACAGGCCTTCCTGAACCTCACCCTCAATGCCGTCGAAGCCATGCCTGAGGGAGGGCGGTTGAGCATTCGATCCCGGGCCTTGCCGCTTCTTCGGAAAAGTCCGGTCACCCATGTGTTGGTTCGGTTTCGGGACAGCGGAATCGGAATGACCCGGGAGCAGGCGCAGAACGCCTTTTCATCGTTGCTGCAAACCTCCAAGCCGCGCGGCAACGGCTTGGGCATGGCGATCGTCGCCCGCGTGGTCGAGACTCACCGCGGTCAGGCCCGGGTCCGCTCCAGTCCCGGCCGTGGCACGACCATCAGCCTGGTGTTCCCCGTTTCCCGCTGAGGGTGTCCGGGCGTCCGTCCAATAGGTGGGCTATCTTGAAGCTCACCCCCCAAGGTTTCGCCTTTCAGATCGACTTGCTGAACAGGCTGCCGATGGGTTTACCAACACCGTCCCGGGTCACGTAGAACGGCCGCTTTTCAATTTCATAGGAGAGCTTGGGTGAAACTCCCATCGCACGGTACAGCGTGGCGTGCAAGTCCTCGATGACCACGCGGTCTTGGATCGTCTTGCAGGGACGCTCATCGGCCGTCACACCGTGGAGGTGACCGCGCTTCATGCCGCCACCGAAGAGCAGCACGCTGCCGGCATCGGTGAAATGCCGGTGCATGCCGTAGTTGATCGGTGAATCGATGCGCTGAGGCACCGGCACCTGATCTTGAATGGGTTTGTCCGGCTTGCCCTCTTGCATCATGTCGCGGCTGAACTCGCTGGCCACCACCACCAGCGTCCGGTCGAGCATGCCGCGCTCCTCCAAATCGAGGACCAACTGCGAGATCGCCCCGTCGATGGCCATCTTCATGTGAACGAGCTTCTCGTGCCCGCGTTCATGCGTGTCCCAGTTGAGGAACGGGATGTACTCGGTCGTGACTTCGATGTAGCGGGCACCCGCCTCGGCCAAACGCCGGGCCAAGAGGCACCCCAAGCCAAAGCGCTGGAGGTTGGCCTTTTCGTAAATTCCCTCCCGGGTTCGGTCACCGCCCAATCGGCGGCTGAAATCCCAGCCTCCGGGCGCGTATTTGGCGATGGTCTCCGGAGACTCCAGAGTCAAATCGAAGGCCTTGGCCGAAGGCGAGGCCAGCAGGCGATGGGCGTTGTCGAGCGAGCGCAGCAACGATTCCTTCTGATACCCGCTGCCCAACTGACCCACCGGGGATGCCTCCACCAGCCGACGATAGAAACGGTCCCGGTTCTCAAAGCGGGACGGGCTCATCCCCTGAGGCGGCGTCACCACATCCTTGGCGGCATCGGGGAACGGCACGTTGAAGGGACCGAACTCACTGCCCAGGAATCCGCCCGAAGTGAAGGCCTTGAGTTCCTCGCCCTCACCGACATCCAGACGCTGGCCAATGTTGATGAAGGCAGGCACTGCGGGGTTCTTGGGCCCCAGCGTGCGCGACATCACGGCTCCGATGTGCGGGCAGGCAACCGACTGCGGCGGGGCGTAGCCCGTGTGCCAGTGAAACTGATGGCGCGAATGGAGGATGAATCCCAGGTCACCGGCCGTGTAGGTTCGGATGAGGGTGCCGCGATCCATCACCTTGGCCACCTTCTCCAATCCCTCGCTAATCCGAATGCCATCCACGGCCGTCGGAATGGACGGGAAGGTCGAGAGGACCGTGTTGGGGTTCATGCCCTTTTCGTAGGGCGTAAAACGCTTGGGATCGAAGGTCTCAGTGGAGGCCATGCCGCCGCCCATCCACAGCACGATGATCGTGTCGGCCGTGGCCGGGGGCCTCAGGGCCTCGCCTTCGGCGCCCACCAGGGCCCTGGGATACCCGGCACCCAGAGCTCCCAGCGTGGCGGCGCTGAGTCCCTTGACGAAATCGCGGCGACTGAAATCGGGAGTCTTCATGAAAAAGGTGTTTGGCGGTGAATCGATCGATGATGTCTGGGGAGCGGTCAATACGTCAGCTGGAATTCAGGCAGCAAGGCGAGGCTCCACAAGAGGTCTTCGACGCCCTCCGATTGGGGCTTTGCACCCACCAATTCCAAGGTCAACGCCAACTCCTGCCGGGTCGGCGGCCGGGACAAACCCTGCTGGAAAACCCGCTGAGCCAACGCCCGTCCGTCGGGGTGCGCGGCCACCAGCTTCTCGGACCCCCGTTTGAGGAGTTTGGCCAGGCTTTCGCCATTGGTCAGCTCCAGCGCCTGAATCGTCGTGGCCATGGACTGCCGCGTGGTGATGACTTGCTCGCGATTGGGACGCCCCAAAGCCAAGGCCAGCGGATCGGCCGGGATCAACGAGGCCCGCACCGAGCCATAGACCTGACGGCCTGAAACATTTTGCGCCAGAGTCGTTTCCACATTCCACGGCGACATTCCCGGCACTCCAAGAATGTCGGCGGCGACCCAACGTTCCGAAGACGACGTCTGCCAATCACCCGAAGGATTCTTCTTCACCCGCCACGCTGCATCGGACCCGAAGTCGAGAACGACTTCGGCAGGAGACCCGGTTTGCTTCTTGGATTGGGTCTCCACCTGACGCACACGGGCATAGACCAACAGGCCCGCGGGATTGATCGAATCACCACCGTTGACGGCCTCAATCGCCAGAATGTTGGTCCCGACACGAAGCTGACCGCGCACATCGTACACGCTGGACTGCATCCAATCGGAGGACTCGGTGCCCCGCACCTTCTTGCCGTTCAAGAAGACCTTGGCCGAGTTGTCGGCGTGGACAAACAAAGTGGCCTCTGTCGGGAGGGCTGAAACCACCCAATCCTTGCGGAAGGCGTTGGTCTCCGGAGGCACACCCGTGGTTCCGGCGTGGGCATCGCTCCAGATCCAAAAGGCATTGCCGGGTAACTTCTTCGAAGGGCCGGGTTCCGCGAGCAATCGATCCAAATCGCCCGATGGCTTGTCGGCCCAGATCCCGGTGATGGAACTCAAAGCATCCCGAAATTGCTCGGCCGTGAGGCGGCGAATGGCAGGCCCCTTGAAGGTGAACTCGGCCTCGGGTTTTTCCGGAACATTGACCGACGGCAACTGGTAAGCCCGGGAGCTGAGGATGAGCTCCAACGTGCGCTTGAGGTCCCATTGGTGGGCCACCAGGTCTTCGGCCAACCAATCGAGCAAGTCGGGGTCCCAGGCCGTGTTTTGCATCACGTCCAGCGGCTCCACCAGACCTCGCCCCAACAACCGGGCCCAAAGGCGGTTGACGATGGTGCGGGACAGTCGGCCGTTTTCACGCTGCGTGATCAAGCGGGCCAATTGCTCGAGCCGGTTGGTCTTCGGAGCCTTGGGATCCACCGATCCGAGTTCGGGAAAGAGGAACTTCAACGGAGCCACCTTCCCGGTGGGCTTGTCGCACAGGACCATTTCGAGGGCGCCATCGGCATAAATGCCCGCCAGGCCATAGGCATCGCTCAATTTCCAATCATCAATGAACGAGTCATGGCAGGAGGCGCACTTCAGGTTCACACCCATGAACACCTGTCCAATGTTCTGGGCGGCCTGAAGCGGCGGCGTCATGGATGCGTTGACCGTGCCGCGCCAGACAATGCCCTTGGTAAAGCCCTCGCTCCCGTTGACCGGATTGACCAACTCCCGGACAAACTGGTCGTACGGCTTGTTGTCGAGCAAGGCTTGATAGAGCCAGGGACTGATTTGCTTGCGACCGCCATCGATGTACCCGGTTCCCTCATAGTCATTGCGAAGGAGATCGTTCCAGAAGGTCAACCAGTGCTGGGCGTAGCGAGGTTTGTCATCGAGCAACTGCCGGACATAGCGCGCCCGCTTGTCTTTGCGACGATCTTTGAGGAACACCTCCTGCGCCTCCGGGGTCGGCAAGAGCCCGGTGATGTCCAACGAAACCCGTCGCAAGAACATCCGGTCATCGACCGGCTTGGGAGCTTGGATTCCGTGCCGCGAAAAATATGCCTCAGTGAACCGATCCACCGGATGGGCTGCCCGGCCGGTCGGCAGCTCGGGGCGACGGGGCTTGAGGTTGTTGGCCGGCGGTTGGGCGAACGAAACCTGTGGGTCCCACTTCAATCCCTGATCGACCCAAGCGCGCAGGATTCCCACCTGTTCCGGGGTCAGTTTGGACCCTTTCTTGGGCATGGCGGAATCCGGATCGGTTCCGGCCACCAGGTGAATGAAATAGCTCTGCGCGCTGTTGCCCACGACCACCGCCGGCCCCGACTGACCGGGCTGGAGAAAGGTATCGCGCGTGTCGATTTTCCAATCGCCGTTGGCCTTGCCGCGACCGTGGCATTTGACGCAACTGGCCTCGAGAATGGGCTGAACATCTTTGCGGAAGTCGATTCCACGACCCGCGGCCGGAGGCAATTTCTGGATAGCCTCGGGCGTGGGCGCGGCGGCAGACACAGCCACCCACTCACCCAGGCTCAGCAAGCCTAGGAACCAACGGAATGCTAATGCAGAGAACGGGCCGGTGGAATGCACGATCTCGACTATCCGCACGGGTTCAGGATTCGGCAAGTCCTTCGGGTAACATCGGCTACCGGGATTCTGGCCCATAGCCGCTCTGACACGCCCAGTTACCCAGCAAACAATGTTTGGGTCATTGAGCCCGAGTGCTGCGCTCAGCCATCCAATACACATCGGAACGGGCCAAATTGTCGCGGGCCGGCACGTTCAATGGAAGCGTCTGCCCCTTCTTGACGGGTTGCAGGAACTGAGAGGAACGCCAGCGATGGATCTCGGAATGACCGTCGGCGAAGGCGAATCCAGCCGCCCCGTTGTGATACGATGCCGGAAAATCCACAACTTGCCGCGTCGAGGTGGGATTGCCCTCCACAAATCCGGCCATATCCACCACGAAGTATCCGTCGTTGATGGAGTCTTCACGCTCATCCACGAGCACCCACGTATTGGAGGGCCCCGGCAAGTTGAGATCAGACTCTTTCGTATACACCTTCCACTGCGTGCCTGAATTGCCCCAACCCGGACCTCCGACCCAATTGTTCATGGAGACGCTGCGGATGCGGGAGACATACCTCTTCTCACGCGTGTTGTAGGCCATCGTCATATCAGCCGGACAATGCCAGATACCGATGGAGCCCCCGCAATAGGGCCACAGGACACTCTTCTTGGTGTAAGCCTCGTGATCCCAATTATTGGGATCCCGCTCCATGGCTTTGGTGTTGTCCAACCAACTGCCGCCAGTCCAATTGGGCACTTCCCGCCCCGCCCCAGGAGGAGTCCAACTGGCGGCCCCAGGAAAGCGGTCTCCGTTGTCACCGGCATACAACTTCCAAGCGAGCATCAACTGCTTGGTGTTGTTCATGCACGAGATACCGGTGGCCTTGGATTTGGCCTTGGACAGAGCCGGAAGGAGCATCCCTGCCAGAATGGCGATGATGGCGATGACCACCAGGAGTTCGATGAGGGTGAATCCCGGAGATCTCCGGAGGCGCTGTCCGCTCAAGGGGAATGTTTTCATTGGGGTTGATATTGGAATAGTGCGACAGGGCTCTCTGGGCAAGTTCAGCGTTGCACCACTATCCCCAAAGCAACCTCGTTTTCCATGACGACCCTCGATAGTCTACCGAGATTGGATCCACCCCTCGCGCAAAAGCTTCACCGCCAGCAGCGTCACCATGGTGAGGAAAATCGGACGGATAAATCGCGCCCCGCCCTTCACTGCCACTCCGGCACCCAATCGCGCTCCCAGCATTTGCCCCACAGCCATGACTCCCCCGACGCCAAAACGCACATGACCTGTGATGAGGAATAGCGCCAGCGAGGCCAGATTGCTGGAGAGGTTCATGGCCTTCGTGTAGGCCGTCGCGGCCAAGAGATTCCACCCCATGCCGATCAAACAAGCGATGGTCCAGAAGCTGCCCGTGCCCGGACCGAAGAACCCGTCGTAGAATCCCAGCAGCAGTCCAAAAACGCCTGCGAAAATCCATCGCGCCTCCCGCCGCGCATCGGGGGAAATCCAACCGCCGCCCCAGCCCGAGGCTCGCCATCGCAGCAACCCGCCCGCAAGAGCCGAGGGTCGTTCTTCGCGACCCAGATCCGGTTTGAATCCCAAATACAGGGCGATGCCGACCAACAGCACCGGAATCACGGGCCTCAGCAGCTGCGGATCCATTCGCGTGACGCAGACCGCACCCAGCAACGCCCCGGACGCGGTAGCCACCACGCCTTGAGACACCTCAGTCCACTTCAACAGTCCATGCCGAGCATACTGGACCGTGGCCATGGTGGTGCCCATCGATGATTGGAACTTGTTGGTGCCCAGGGCGTCCTGCGGATCCATGCCTGTGGCCAGCAACATCGGCACGGTGAGCAAGCCTCCGCCCCCGGCGATCGCGTCAACCCAACCCGCCACCAACCCGGTCACAAAGAGAGCCGGATACCATTCCCAGGAGAGTTCCATGTCCAAATCGAGCAGCGAATCACCGGGCCTGTTTTCGGCATTCCCGCAAGACGAATGCTACGAGTTCCGGTGATTGAAAGAACCCCGTCCACATGTTGTGTCCCTGCCCCGCCGGGACCACCCATTCAAACATCCCGCCGAAGGCCTGATACCGCGATCGCACCAAACCGGAGTTGGCCTCCAGCGGTACCAGTTTGTCTTGGTCGCCATGGATCACAAAGAGCGGCACCCGGGCTCGAGCCAAGGGTTCCAATCGATCGATGGGATTGTGCCGGGTCAATTGCGCTTCCAGATCCGCCGGTTTGAGCCCAAAAGCCGGAGCGGCATTGGTGATGCCTGGGTAACTCGCTAGATTGCAAACCGGATAAATCCCAGCGAAACCGGCCACTTTGTCGGGGTTTTCAGCCGCCCAAGAGAGAGTCATCAAACCTCCACGGCTGCGACCCAACAGCATCACCTTGCGGGCAAATCTGCGGCGCGAGGTAAGTTCTTCATGGAGCGCCGAATAGAGCACCCGCCCCGCCGCGTTGCCGTAGGATTCCCCCACGTCGATGCCTGCCACAGCGATGCCTGCTTCGAGAAAACGCTCAAACATCCACTTCTCTTCGGTGCCTGGAAGCCCCGGCAACGTGGGAGCATAGAGCACCCAAGGTATGATTTTCCCGGTCGATGGCGGAGCCAGGACAAAGGCCGTGTGGCCACGGATGGACAGCACCACACCTGGCAGCGGCAATGATTTTTGAGGCGGCACCGCCGGCTTCGTCTCTTCGGCCCGGACAGATGCACCCATCAGCGCCAGAAAGACCCAAAACCCAAGACTCCATCGTATCGGTGTCATCATTGCTGTTGTCCCCGGTTGAGCTCAGTTCCCTTGGGCACGACGTCTGTCGACGGGGGCGACAATAAGGCCGCGTTCAAGCGTTGCCTCTCGGCCGCTTTGGCAAAGGGCCAATAAACCACCATCGCCAAACCCAGCGAAACAACACCCCAAACCGCCGCGCGCCAATCACCCCCGGTCAGCAAGTAATGACCAATCACCGGCGGCGTGGTCCACGGGACGTTGACGAAGGGTTTTCGAATCCAACCCCATTCCATTAGGCAATAAGTCGAGGCCGTCAGCAGCAATGCGTTGGCCACGTAAGGGATCATGAACCACGGATTGAGCACGATGGGGATGCCGAAGAAAATGGGCTCGTTGATTTGGAAGATTTGGGTCGGCAAGGACAGACGACTGATCTTCCGGTAAACCGGGTCTTTCGACACCGCCAAGATCAACGCCAACCCCAGCGTGGCCCCGGTGCCGCCAACATTGACGAAGGTCGAAAAGAATCCGTTGGCCGTGACATAGGGCATGGGCTGACCGCGACCTACCGCCTCGACATTCTCGGCCAGGAACTGTAGGAAAATCGGGGCCACAAAGGCATCCAGCGTGTTGTCGCCGTTGATGCCCACCGACCACAGCAAGGTCACCAGAAAGGCGTACACCAGAATGCCTGGCAGGCTGTTCAAGGCGAAGACCAACGGTTTGAAGAGCGTCTGAACGCCCGCGTTGATATCCACCCCCAGCACAAACCTTAAGATCCAAAAAGCCACCACGAGGAACACGGTGGGCGTCAGTGAAATGAACGTATCCGAGACCACCTTGGGCACCGAATCCGGCAAGCGGATGACCCAATTGGCATCGGTGAAGGCCTTCTGGATACGGACTGTCGCCATGGCGATTACGATAGCCGTGAACAAGCCCTTCGATCCCAGGCCGTCCATGACCAGGGTTTGATCCTTCATCTCCAACTGAATGAGCAGGAAGACCAGGGCCGCCTGCGTCGCGCTCAAGATGGCCTCTTGTTTAAGCCGCGTTCCCAGATCGTAGCCGATCGCCAAACAGACAAAGAGACCTAAGAGTCCGAAGGTGGCCGTAACGGGAATTTGCAAGAGCGGCAGGTGCGGCGCCATCCGGGCTTCCCATCCGGGAATGGGCAAATAAGCCACCACCATGAAGAGCCCTCCCAAAATGGTCAGCGGGACCACCGAAACCATCCCAGCGCGGATGGAGGCGAGGTAAGTGTTCTCACTGAGTGCGGTCATCCGCGGGATCAGCCACCGGTGGAGGAAGAGGGACAACGAATTCATGTCACGTGGGGTTATGCTCTCTCACTTCTCACTCGAGGCAGGCGTAAGACCATTCAATGGGTGACCCAAATACAGGCAACCTTCTATCCCCTCTCCAACCTGGATGAGCGGCTGGAATCCCAGCTTCCGGTAAAACCCCTGGGCCGAAACATTGGGCAAGCTCACCCCGAGATGTGCCCCAGGAGAACCGCGCTGACGCAGCAACCCCAGCACTTCCGCCATCATCGCCCGACCCAGCCCTCGACCTTGGGCCCGTGGCAGCAAGTCGATGTGCACATGCGAGGGGTATTGGTCGTAGGGCTCCGGACAAAAATAATCCGGGTGGTGATAGACGTGATGGATTTGCTGGACCCGGTTCCATCCGCCCAGGTCGCCAGTCGGGGCCGGATAAGCCCGGCACAACTCCGGCCGCCACTCCGCCTCATACCGGGCGTAAAACGCGTGGGAATCCATCGCCGCAAGCACGTACCCGCAAATGCCTTGGTCATCTTCGAGGATCCGCGCCAACTCCGGCTCGTAGGCCAGATAAGGCCCCACGAACACCCGGCCCAACGCATCCGGATCGTCGCGGTAAAACGGCTCGCCATCCTGTCCGAAATTGCCGGTCTTCAAGCAAACCGCGTAGGCACCTGCCGTGTCACCCGCTTGGGGTGGCCGCAATCGAAAGGGAGAAGGAATGCTCGCTGTCATACCGCCGTTTCTGGTCCGTGGTTCAAGGATGTCCATGCCATCGAGCCATCTGGCTGGGGGTTCAGAAAGGACTGCAACCGCACCACAAAACCACCGCGATACGTCTTCGGCCGGTGGAAGTCGGACTCAAACGCAGTGCCCGCGAGGGCCGGATCGATCTGGTGGCTCCACCAGCGGTCGATGAGGTCCAGTTCCTCGCGCAATTCCCAGACCCGTCGGTGGAACGCGTGAAATAGGCTGCGATCCTTTAGATCCACCAACCGCGCACAAAAGTCCTTCAACCGCAGCATTCGCGCTCGCACGGCCAGCGACTCCAGATCATCCGGACGCCGCGGCGACGACAAGCACACTGCTATGGCCTGCGCCAACGCATCGGCTTCAGGCCCCTCCTGATAAGGCAGATAGAAGCAATCCGCGAAAGTCACCAAATCCTCGAAACTCAAAGGAACCCCCACGGTGGCGAATCGAGGCCACCAGGCCCGGAGGCCCTCCAGAAACGACTCCCGAGAATTCCAATTTCCATCGGCCGCGAGGTAAGCCCCGAACGATTGGATCGGCACGAAGTTCAGCGGAAACTCCGTATTGGGATTGAGCAGAATTCCCCGCACCGCCTGCTTCAGCTCCAAAGGCCTTCCGGCATACGGACCGCAGAAAAACCGGCGACCATCATAATCGTTGGCGAAGAGATTGTCCCAGATGAGCGGAGGACGACGCAGGATCTCAGTCAACCGAGCGATCGGGGCCACATCCAGCGTCTCAGAGATGATCTCCGGCCCCGTCCAAAAGATGTCGATGTCGGGATGAAGACCTTGGCCGAGTATTCCCAAATACCCCTCGCCCCCGTGACGTGCTGCAACCATCCGCGCGCAATAGGGCGTTGGACACACCAGAAAGCGACCCTGCGTGCGGGCGCGAGTCCAAGTGTACACATCATTGACCCAGGCGGCTTGAGCGGCGGCCAGAGAGCCCCAATGAGCCAAATCTTCCGGGCGCATCGCGTCTGGGATGTCATCGAGCAAGACGCAAAAGTCGCCCACGCCGTTGTCCAGCAACTGGGTCAGACGACCTTGGATGGCAGCCATATCGGCGGGATCCGAATACGTCACATCCAGTCCCGGGCTGCAGGCATAGATGAGCCGCAAACCACGCTGCCGGCATGCGGCCACCGCCTCCCGCACTTCCATTAGCCCGGATTCATCATACGGCTGCCTCCAGATGGCTCGCTGGTGCAAATCGTCCTTGGGACCATAAAAGTAAGTGTTCAGCCCGCTGCGAGCCATCCAGTCCCAGAGTTGGTGTCGCTCGGCTGGGGTCCATGGCGGGCCATAGAATCCTTCGATCACGCCGGACAAAAACTGGGATTCGGAAGAGTCAGTCATCAGGTCAGTGGAGCCTGAGACCGATCAAGCGCTGGGGTCGCCAGACCGGTCAAGCCTGTCCCCCATGAATCCGCACCCTCGCCCATTCTACTCACTTTGAACCTGTCACTCTATTTGCAACCACTGGAAGCCCGGCCGGCGCGACTCCCCAATCGAATCCTCACCCAACCCGATTCCACACTTTGAACCTGTCACTCTATTTGATTTCTGGCTTCATCGAATCCTTGATTGAAACGGTCGGGATTTTAAACTTCCTGGACGATGAAGCTGACCGTTCGAGGCGAATACGCCCTGCGCGCCCTGACCCATCTTGGGTTGCGCCATTCAGCCAAGGTCATCCAGATCTCTGCGATCTCGGCTGCGGAAAACATCCCGAAACGGTTCCTCGAGCAAATCCTCAATGACCTCCGGACGGGTGGGTTTGTAGAAAGCCGACGTGGCGTCGCCGGTGGATACCGCTTGGCCAAACCGCCGGAGAAGATCGTCATCGCCGGGGTGATCCGGCACATCGAGGGAGCTCTGGCCCCCATCGGGTGTGTCTCGGAGAACTATTACGAAAAGTGCAATTGCCCCGACGAGGCCCGCTGTGCCTTGCGCTCAATCATGAAGGAAGTCCGCGACTCCATCGCCCACCTCCTCGAAAAAACCACACTCGCCGATCTGGTCACCCGCGCCGAAAAGCTCAAGGCCGTCGACCTCGCCGATGCGGACTTCGTGATCTGAGATTCAACCATAGCCTCAAGTCACCTCGTTAAGGCCAAACGCCGGTGCATCGTCCGCGTTGGTGACGCATTCTGAGCGTGGTGCCCACCAATCGCCACTCCCTCTCCTCTCGACTGCGGGCGCCTTGGCGAGTCCCAAGGTGGTGAAATGGCTGTCCCCGGGGACAAACCCTCGACGGGACCGGTCCCCGAGGGGCTACCAGCGAGGCACGGCTCACCTCCTGCTTCCTTGGGAATGGTAATTTTCTCAGTACTCAGAACACTTCTCCCTCATGATCGAACGTTGGTTTCAACTGACCCACCACGGCACCACGATCCGCAAAGAGATCATCGCCGGTGTCACCACCTTCGCTGCCATGGCCTACATTCTGGCGGTGAACCCAGCGATTCTCGGGATGAGTGGCATGGACAAGGGAGCCTTGATCACCGCCACCGCTCTGGCCTCGGCCATCATGACCCTCGCCATGGCCCTGGCTACCAATTACCCCATCGCGCTAGCTCCGGGCATGGGCCTGAATGCCTTCTTCACTTTCGGCATCTGCCTCGGTGCCAAGATCCCCTGGCAGGCGGCCCTCGGACTGGTGTTTTACGGAGGGGTACTGTTTCTGATCCTCAGTCTCACTGGCATCCGACAACGACTGCTGGAGGCCATTCCCCAGGAACTCAAGCTGGCCATCACCTGCGGCATCGGGCTTTTCATCGCCTTCATCGGCCTCAAGAACGGCGGGGTCATCGTGGACAATCCGGCCACGCTGGTTGGCTTAGCCGCCTTCAACCAACCCAGCCCCCTGATGGTCATGGCGGGCGTCGTCGTGGCGGCGGCGTTGGTTTGGAGAAAAGTACCCGGTGCGATCATCCTGACCGTGATCGGACTCACTATCCTGGGATTCTTCACGCAGACCTCCGACGGCAAGGGCGGCCTCGTCCCCATCACACGTATGCCCGAGGCTTGGATTTCCATGCCCGCCTCCCTGTCTCCAAGCTTCCTGAAACTGGACCTCGGCTATTTCTGGAGCCACTGGCGCCAATGCCTTCCGATCCTGCTCTCCCTGCTCTTCGTGGACCTCTTCGACAACATGGGAACTTTGATCGGCGTGTGCCACCGGGCCGGATTGCTCGATTCAAAGGGGCAGTTGCCAAAGATTGGTCGTGCTCTCATGGCTGACGCCTCGGCTGCCATGGTTGGCTCGGTCCTAGGAACCAGCACGGTCACCAGCTACATCGAATCAGCCGCCGGCGTCGAAGCGGGAGGGCGCACCGGCCTGAGCGCCATCACCACGGCTGGATGTTTCCTCCTGGCCCTTTTCCTGTCGCCGCTCATCGCCATCATTCCCGATGTCGCGACAGCCCCGGTCTTGGTTCTGGTGGGCATCTTCATGATGCAGAGTATCGCTGAGTTGGACCTCAAGGACTTCTCCAAGGCCGTTCCAGCGGTGATCACCATGATCGCCATGCCCTTGACCTTCAGTATCGCCGAAGGCATCGCACTCGGATTTGTTGCCTACATTGGGTTCAACCTCTTGACCGGACGCGCCCGCACCGTGACCCCGCTCGCGCACCTGCTGGGGCTGCTCTTCTTGGCCCACCTGATCTTCCGATGAACCGGATTTGGCTCCTCCTGCTCTGTTTCGGATGCGGTTGTGCATCCACCTCGATCAAGACGGTTCGTGACCACCGGCCCGGCCCCTTCATCGCGGTCATGGCTGCCTACCCTCCGGAGATCGAAGCCAACGAATCCGTCCTGACCCAGGGCGGAACCCGTATCGCCACTTGGCGAATCGACGGCATCGTCTTCCAACAGGTGCGCTTCGAAGGCCGCGACCTACTGCTCTTTCCCAGCGGTGTGAGCATGGTCAATGCGGCAATGAACACCCAGAAGGCGCTCGACCACTTCAGGATCAGCCACGTGTTCTTCGCCGGGATCGCCGGCGGCATCAATCCGGCGCGACACATCGGTGATGTGGTCATCCCAGAACGCTGGTACCACCACAGCGAGGCGGCCTATCTTAACCCGCGTCCTG
>CAMCYJ010000061.1 GCA_945883815.1 Akkermansia muciniphila
CCATTCACCACCAGCGAGTACGGCGCCACCTTCTACCATTTGGTCGACCGCGGCACACCGGAGTTCAATCGCCGCACGGTCTACCGGATGAACATCAATTCCGGCAAGGAACCGCTTCTCGACGCCTTGGATTGCCCGGATCCATCGGTGCGGACACCGCGTCGAGGAGTGACCACGACTCCGCTCCAAGCCTTGGGATTGATGAACAGTAGCTTTGTGCAGCGGCAGGCCGATCATTTGGCCCAACGGGCGTTGTCCTTGTGCGCCCAAGACCCAGACCAGGCGATCACGTGCATCTGGAGGATGGCACTGGGACGCAACCCCAACTCCGGCGAATTCCAGATGGCCCAGAGGGCCGTGCGCGAACGAGGCATGCCCCATGTCGCCTGGGCACTGTTGAACACCACCGAGTTTGTCTATGTCCGCTGAAGCCACTCTCCTTAACCGTCGCCACTTCCTTTCCAGCAGCGTGGGAGGACTCGGCAACATCGCGCTGGCCTGGTTGATGGCTCGGGATCGTGCGTTCGCTGCGGCGTCTGGCTCTGCGTCGGGAATAGCCCCGCTCGCAGGGCAGTTGCACCACCGGCCGCGAGCCAAGCGCATCGTCCAGGTGTTTTGCTGCGGCGGAGTCAGCCACCTCGACACCTTCGACTACAAACCCGAACTGGAGCGCCTCAACGGCACCGAGCTGAAAGGGCGCGGCGAGAATCTCGGTTTTTTTGGTCAGCCCGGTCGGCTGATGAAGAGTGTTTACCCGTTCCGTCAACACGGCCAAAGCGGCGCCTGGGTGAGTGATTTGTTGCCGAATCTGGCCGGCTGCGTGGATGACTTGTGCTTCATCCATTCGATGTTCGCCAAAAGCAACAACCACACCCCGGCCACCTTCCAGATGAACAGCGGCTTCACGCTGAACGGGTTTCCGTGCATGGGTGCTTGGTTGAGCTACGGCTTGGGAACGGAGAACGAGAACCTGCCGGCCTTCGTGGTGCTGCCCGACCCTCGGGGGCTTCCGGCCGGTGGATCCATCAACTGGACCTCGGGTTTCCTGCCGGCCAATCACCAAGGTGTCCCCTTTCGCACACAGTCCAGGGAGCCGGTGGTCGACCTCGAGACCCCTGCGTCTGTTTCCGCCGACGCCCGCTCCGCCGACCTGCAAATGCTCAACCAAATCAATGGTGACTTTGCTTCGGCCCATCCGGGCGACCGCGCCTTTGCTGCGCGGTTGCGTTCCTATGAGCTGGCCGCGCGGATGCAGGTGAGCATTCCTGAGGCCACCCAACTGACCGGCGAAAGCGAGACCATCCGTCGCCAGTACGGCCTCGATGATCCGGCCAACAAGGGGTTCGCCCGCAACTGCCTCATGGCGCGCCGCCTGTTGGAACGAGGAGTTCGCTTTGTCCAAATCATCAATGGCGGAGCCTTCGGGAGCCCCCGCATCAATTGGGACGGTCACGAAAATCTTCGGGAAAACCACGACACACAGGCCGCGACCATGGACCGCCCGGTGGCAGCGCTCATCCAGGACCTCAAGCAGCGCGGTATGCTCGAAGACACCCTCTTTGTCTGGTCCACCGAGTTTGGACGCAGCCCGTCGACTCAGGGCATCAATGCCTCAGGCCGCGATCATCACCCGAGCGTCTTCACCACCTTCCTGGCCGGTGCCGGAATCCGACCCGGACACCACTACGGCACTTCCGATGAAATCGGTTACTCGGTGGGCGAAAATCGGGTCACCATCCCGGATTTCCACGCCACGATCCTCCACCTGTTGGGTGTCGATCACGAGAAGCTCACCTTCTATCACAACGGCATTAATCGACGCCTGACCGATGTTCATGGCGAGGTGATTCGCGGCGTGATGGCCTGATCGGCGATTTTCGGCACTGTTTGGCGGTCAGTTGGATTTTCAAACAACCCCTTTCGAGTCGAAGTACGCCGTGCGCCGTAGCCGATGGTCACCCGTAGATCCGTCCGCTGAAGATTCTCCCAAGGTTGACTTCAGGGCTTCTGCCCCTTTTGCTCCGAAGGTCCTTTTTCGAACGCCATGGCCACCATCACCATTCTACCCGCCCAGAAATCCGCCGAGGTCCCCGATGGAGAGTTGCTGGTCGAGGCCGGCGAGTTGGCCGGAGTGGAAATGGAAGCGGGTTGTTTCAACTGCTCCTGCGGCACATGCGCGGCGGAAGTGGTTTCTGGTATGGAAAACCTCTCCCCACCCACCGACGAGGAATTGGATGTGCTCGATCAGTGGAACAAAGACCCGGAGCGTTTTCGCCTGACTTGCTGCGTCCGCTTGCTCCAGGGGCAATGCACCTTGCGGGCGGGTCATTGAGGGTCATCGCCGTCGGTATCGAGAAGGTTGAAACCCGCCAATCGGCGGTTGCCGCTGGCCGAAGGCTCCATCCAGACTGTTCGACATCATGAGGTCTGGTTCCCCGCTATTGGTCATCTTCCTGACGGTCTTCATTGACCTGATCGGGTTCGGCATTTGTCTGCCACTGCTGCCCAAATACGCCGAACGCTACGGCGCACAAGGTTGGAAAATCGGTGCGGCTATGGGCGTTTATTCGCTCATGCAGTTGGTCTTCGCTCCGTGGTGGGGTCAATTGAGCGACCGCATTGGCCGTCGCCCCGTACTGCTGGTCAGCAACTTTGGCTCAATTGTCGCGTACGGACTTTTCGGGTTGTCTGCTCAATTCGTCGGCGAAACCGGGTTTTGGATCCTAGTGGGTTCCCGGGTCTTTGCCGGTATTTGTGGGGCCAACCTATCCGTGGCTTCGGCCTTCATCGCCGACGTCACCACTCCGGAAAAGCGATCCAAAGGCATGGGCCTCATCGGGATGGCTTTCGGCTTGGGTTTCATTCTGGGGCCGGTGCTCGGATCGCAAGCCTTCAAACACTTCGGTCTCGCCGGTCCCGGCGTCGTGGCTGCGGTGATTTGCGCCATCAACTTCGTCCTCGGCTGCATCATCCTTCCCGAAACGCGAAAAAAGGATGCTGCGCCACCCGTCCAGCGTCCTCGCCTGGAGCAAATACGCCACGTGCTGGCCATGAAGGAGGTTGGTTTCCTCATCGGCATTTACTTTCTCGGCACCTTCGCCTTCACGTCGTTTGAGTCCACTCTGCCCCTGCTGCTCAATGCTAAACTGAGTTTCGACGAAGAGCACGTCGGCTATGTCTTCGCGTTCTGTGGCATCATGGCTGCCATGGTTCAAGGCGGTGGCATCGGACGTCTGGTGAAATCCTTCGGCGAGCGGCGCCTCATCGGGGCGAGTCTCATCGTGGTGGCCATCAGCCTCGTGCTCATGCCCTTGGCCAATACCTTGGCCACACTGCTCGGCGCCCTTGCCGTGTTCGCCATCGGTTCTGGAATCAACCGTGCTCCAACCATGGGGTTGATCTCACAACTCAGCCCAGCCGATGAACAGGGAACCACGCTTGGCGTTGCCCAAAGCGCCGGCACGCTCGCCCGCGTTCTTGGGCCCACCGTGGCCACGACCCTCTACGATCTTTGGCTGCCCGCACCGTATTTGGCCTGTGCCACCATCGCCCTTCTGGCCGGACTGCTTGCCGCGTTGCGCTTGATGGGTTCCACTGCGAAATCCCCATCGGCATGAAACCTCTTTTCCTCAGTCTCCTGACCGCGAGCTCTCTCCTGGCCGCCGACAAAAACTGGCCCGAATTCCGAGGGCCTCGTGGCGATGGTGTCAGCACCGCGGCGAAGCTTCCGCTGAAGTGGTCTGAGCAACAGAACGTCGCCTGGAAGACCGCGATCCATGACAAAGGTTGGTCCTCGCCGGTGATTTGGGGCGACCAAGTCTGGGTGACCACGGCAGACGACGGCGGCCATCGACTCTACGCGGTGTGCCTCGACCGAAACTCGGGCAAAGTGATCCACGACCTGCTGGTCTTCGAGGCCGATCAACCGGATCTCTGGAAACGGTACAACAGCTACGCATCCCCCACCCCGGTCATCGAAAAGGGCCGGATTTACGTGTCGTTTGGCGAGGCGGGCACGGCTTGTCTGGACACGCGCACGGGCAAAAAGCTGTGGGAACGGCGCGACCTGAAATGCAACCACTTCCGTGGCGCGGGTTCTTCTCCGATCCTGCATAAAGGACTCCTGTATTTGAATTTCGACGGCAGCGACCGGCAATTCATGGTTGCCTTGGATGCCAAGACCGGGGCCACGCGCTGGCAGAAGGACCGCTCCATCGACTACAAGGATTTGGGAGCCAACGGAAAACCCGAAGCCGACGGCGACATGCGCAAGGCCTTCGCCACCTGCGCGGTCACCACCGTCGACGGCATTCCCCACCTGGTCACCCAAGGTGCCAAGGCTGTCTACGGCTTGGACGCCCGTGATGGCCGAGAACTCTGGCGAGTTGAAGAACGCACCAGTCACTCCGCCGGAACCCGTCCGGCCATCGGGCACGGTCTGGTGTTTGTTCCCAGCGGATGGTCTCAGGGGCAGACCTTGGCCATCCGGCCCAACAGTGCCGGCACTGTGCTCGACGCCAATGTTGAACCCGCTCCCGCCGGGGGCGTTCAACTCGCTTGGAAGTCCAAACGTGGCACGCCAAAGAAACCCTCTCTGACCTTGGTGGGTGATCTCCTCTTTGGAGTGGAAGATGGCGGTGTGGCCAACTGCTGGGAGGCCACCACCGGAAAGTTGGTTTGGAGCGAGCGCTTGGGAGGCAACTATTCAGCCTCTCCATTGGCCACCCGGGATCGAGTGTACTGCTTCAGTGAAAGCGGAACTGCGGTCGTGATCGCCGCGGACCGGACTTTCCGTCGTTTGGCCGACAATCAGCTCGACGGGGGGTGCATGGCCTCTCCCGCTGCGGCTGGGGAAGCCATTTGGGTGCGCACGCAAACCCACCTCTACCGCATCGAAGATCGCCCTTGAGCGTGTCGGTTTTGGTGCACCTTATGGCACCATGGGCAACTTCCATGCATCGGATGCCTTGGATCCATGAATAGAATTCTTAGGCCTCAACGCAACTCGGTGATTCTCCTCGCCTGAGTCCGGGTGTAATCGTAACACGTGCTGAGCGCTTACGACCCAAGCGGCTACTTCGACGAGATGTCCCCGCAAACCGGAAGCTTCCGGAAATCCTACGAAACCTTTGCACAGCGCTTCCAGCAAATCACCCGGGATGATTTCGATGATCGCCGGCGCGCTGTGGACACGGCCTTCCTCCGACAAGGCATCACCTTCAATGTCTACGGCGATTCGGCCGGCACGGAGAAGATTTTCCCGTTCGATCTCATGCCGCGGATCATTTCCGCCAAGGAGTGGGAATACTTGGAGCGCGGACTCATTCAACGCATCACTGCGCTGAACCTGTTTCTCCACGACATTTACCACGAACAGCGCATCCTGAAGGACGGAGTCGTCCCGTCCTACTTCGTTCTGTCGGCCAAGCACTTCCGCCGGGAATTCGTCAATTTCAGGGTGCCCAAAGACATTTACATCCACATCTGTGGATCAGACTTGATTCGTGGCGGTGACGGACAATGGATGGTTCTGGAAGACAACGGACGTTGCCCTTCGGGTGTCAGCTACGTACTCGAAAACCGACGCGCCATGAAGCGCACGTTCCCGGCCATGTTCGAGAGCGTGGGTGTACGGCCTGTGGACCAATACCCGCAGGAGTTGCTCAAGATGCTGCAGCACATCGCACCTGGGGGTGTCGCAGATCCGACCGTCGTCCTGCTCACGCCGGGGGCTTACAACTCGGCCTATTTCGAGCACACCTATTTGGCCCGGGAAATGGGCATCGAAATCGTTGAGGGTCGCGACTTGGTGGTCCGCAACGCCCGGGTGTACATGCGGACGACCAAGGGGTTGCAACCGGTGCATGTCATCTACCGGCGCGTGGACGACGACTTCATCGATCCCACCGTGTTCCGACGAGATTCCATGCTGGGAGTCCCGGGTTTGGTTCACGCCTATCGATCTGGCAATGTTTCGCTGGCCAATTCCATTGGCACCGGAATCGCCGACGACAAGGTCATGTATTACTTCGTGCCGAAGATGATCAAATACTACCTCGACCAGGATCCGATCATCCCCAACGTGCCGACCTACCTGGCCAGCGAAGACGCCGACCGCAAGTACATGCTCGAGAATCTCGACAAACTGGTGGTCAAGGCGGCCAACGAGTCCGGTGGCTATGGGATGCTCATGGGTCCCATGTCCTCCGTGGCCGAACGCGAGGCCTTCCGTGGTGCCATCGAGAAAGATCCTCGCAATTACATCGGTCAGCCGATGATCAATCTCTCGACGCATCCCACCCATGTCGGCGGTGGTCGCTTTGAACCCCGCCACATCGATTTCCGACCCTACATTCTGTATGGCGAGAAAACGGTGATCATCCCCGGAGGTCTGACCCGGGTGGCCCTGACCAAGGGATCCTTGGTCGTCAATTCCTCACAAGGTGGCGGCAGCAAAGACACTTGGGTTCTCTACGGCGACGAATAACCGCAATTTTCCAATCCGACGACCATGCTCTCCCGAGTTGCCAATTCCTTGTACTGGATGTCCCGGTACATTGAGCGAGCCGACAACACATCGCGCATCGTGGATGTCAATTTGCAGTTGCTCCTTGATCATCGGAACATGAGTTCGCAGCAGTTCTCGGAACACTGGCTGCCCATCATCGAAGCCACCGGAGACCCTGCTGCGTTCTGGAAACTGAAGGATGTCGCAACCGCTGAAACGGTGACCGACTACCTCGTCTTTGAACCCAAGAACACCAACTCACTGGTTTCATCCATTTCGCAGGCTCGTGAAAACGCCCGAATGGTTCGAGACCAATTGACGGTCGACATCTGGGAAGAACTCAACCGCCTCTACCTCTACCTGCACTCCCAAAAAGCCCGGGAAGATTGGGAAACCAGCCCGTTTGATTTCCTGCATCAGGTCAAATCCAGCTCGCTGACGCTTCAAGGCCTGACCGACGCCACGATTCCCCACAACGAAGGATGGCTCTTCTTGCAGGCGGGCAAGTTTCTGGAACGGGGGGACATGACTTCCCGCATTCTCGACGTGCGGCACGGCACCTTGCCGGAGCGCGGCGTGCCAGCGACGGTGAGCCAGGTGGACGCACTGGCATGGGCCTCCGTTCTGCATTCCTGCAGCGCTTGGGACGCCTACAAATCCATCCATGGAGCAGAGGTTCATCCGCGTCTGGTGGCTGAATTCCTCCTGCTGTCCGACAATTTCCCGCGCTCCGTCAAATTCTGTGTCGAGCGCCTCAACCGTTCACTGCGACGAATTTCCGGGGTTTCCGAGGGTCGCTTTTGCAATGATTCCGAGAAGTTGGCCGGCCGGTTGGTGGCCCAACTCCAGTTCGGCACCATCGATGAAGTGTTCCAACTGCTCGGTTTGCACCAGTACATCGACGCATTGCAAATCCAGTTGATCGACATCGGCAATGCCCTCTTCAACGCTTACATCTTCCAACCGTTCCAGAACCTCGAAGCCGAGATTTTGGTGCAGCAAGAAGAACAGCAACAGCAGGGCCTGCAACGATCCCAGGCAGCCTGATCACCACCCGGTGGCAGGCGTGATGGCACGGCTCTGAAGCACGCCTTGCGAGACGAATAGGTTGTGAGAGGTCTTTGACTTCGGGCTCAACCTCCCGTTTCTTGTCTACGCATGTCGTTTGACGGAAAAAAACTCGGAATCCTCATTTCCGCACCACCCGAGGCTCCGGCCTTCCTCCATGGGGTCCGGTTTGCGGCAACGGCGCTCGCGGCCGGTTGTTCGGTGTACCTGTATTGCATCGATACGGCCGTCAAAGGCATTGCTCACCCTGAATTGCAGGCACTGCGCGAGCGCGGACTCAAGTTCTACGCCTGCGCCTACGGAGCGCACCACCACGGGGTTCCTGTGGACGATCGGGCCATTTTCGCGGGACTGACCGTCGTCAGCGACCTCATCGCCAGCACCGACCGATTTGTGAGCTTCAACGCACCATGAAACCCAAGGTACTGATCGTTGTGGAATCCGACCCGCGGACGAGCGGACGCCCGGCAGAAGCCATTCGGGTGGCGGCCGGCATCGGCACCTGGAAGAAAGCCGAGGTGCTTCTCTATTTGCGAGGTCCCGCAATCCTGTCCTTGGCGGAGTACTCCGACGAGTGGATCGATGAAGACAATTTCAGCCGCTACCTACCGATCCTCAAGGAATGGGGGCGTCCGGTTTATGTCCAGACCGGGGCTTCCGAGTTGGAGTTGTTGGAAGAGCCCTTGACCTCATTCGAGGAGGTTTCCGATGCCCAATGGGCCTCGTTGGCCGCCCAGTCCACCTACGTGCTCCGATTCTGAACCTCAACCTATCATGAACCAGATCCTTCACATCCTGACTCAACCCGCAAAACCTTCGGTGGAACAATTGATCCTCGACCAGCGCCAATTGCCGGATCAGAAGATTTTGGTCATTTCTCTGAACCAAGAGAACCCCGATTACCGACTCCTTTTGGAAAAAGTTTTTCAGTCGGATTCTATCGAATGCTGGTGAACCTACCCGGTTGTCGGACGAAACCCATCCATCAAGTGAAGTGTTCCCAGAGAGTCGGACTCGGTGCCGGAGTGCCGTAGCTCCGACGCAATTGGTGGGATTGCTTGAGCATGACGTTGGAATGCTGACGCTCGGCTTCCAAAGCCAACAGTGCCCGTTGGAACTCCAGACCCATCGCTGCCTCTTGTTCGAGTACGGCCCTCAGGAGTTGTCGCTGATCCGATGTCATAACGTGCGTGTGAGGGAGAAGCACCTCCAGAGTCTGCTGGCATTCAGTCTTTCGCTCGAGGATCGTCTCGACTTCGGACCAGTCCTGAAGCGAAACTGCATTTTTCAATAGACCGTTGAGCTCTTCCCAAGATCGCAAGACCCCTTGGATCGAGTCTGGGAATACAGGTGGCGAGTCCATTACACACTCATATTGAAATTGACCCGCTCGGTAGCGGGCGCGCTGGTGGGGCGTGTCGAAGCCGGCTCGGCAACAGATCCTGCCAGTTGTGCAGCCAACATTTCGCGCCAAGCTTCTTGGATGACTTGCAAATGGCGTTGGGCCTCCTTCAGAGGCGCCGGATCCTTGCGAATATTGCCTTGGATCAGGTGGTCACCAATGTAGCCGTATAGGCCGAAAAGTTTTCGGGAAAAATCACCGCCCAATTCCAAATCTAGTGCCACTCGCAGTTGGGAGACAATCGCCGCCGCTTTGGTAATTTGGTTGTGGACGGTCTGCTGACGCAGACCGAAATCATCGATATTGAACCCATCGATGGCCCGTTGGACGGCAACCACCGCACCATCCAGCAGCATCTGAACGATGCGCTGCTTCGAGACGCTGGCCTCCGAGGCGGAACGGTAGGCCGCGAACGCAGTACGGGCCTGTGACATACGCTCAAGTTTCTGAATTCAATTCAGATCGCTGAAAGACCGAACAGATTCGCAATGCGGTCCACCCCGTCCAATGGCGGGTAGGCACTGTCCGGGCTAGCTTTACGGACCAGTTCTTTGACCAACTTAAAATCGTTTTCGGCCCTCACTTTGGCATGAATCAACTCCTCACGGGAAATTTTTGGCGCTGGCCGCAAAGAAACCGATTCACCCGGCTCGGGCGGGCGACCCGTTTTGACCTTGGTCTCTGTGGACAGGGTCGGTTCCTGAGTTTTTATGGCTTCTATTTTCACAATACCTCCTCAGTTGATAAAATGCGACAGAGTGAGCCTGCCCTTAAGAGAAAATCGAATTCCTGTCAGGATTTTTTAGACTGAGACGCCGAAGAGGGTTTCTGAAGGTCATTGGTTGCGCCCAATTGTGGATTCGGTGCCGGTTGGAAGTCCTTCTTGAGCAGGCGCACAGTTCGCGAAACGCCATATCGGATGAAACGCTTCGGACTGTCGACCGACAAAGCCGGCGGTGGATCAGTCTCGATACCCATGGATTCTCTCAGGTATTTTCTGGCATCATTCAACGTCAGCGCTTCCCCAGCGTTGAACCCGTCATCGAATTGCCAAAGCACCACCCCATCGTGGACTCGAACAAGGGTCAACTTGATCCCGATGCGCAGCGGTGGGTACGGTTGGAAGGTTGAGAGGCTGGAAAAGAGCATGGCATCCGCAGAGGTCTGCCGCTGGACATCCTGCAGCAATTGGCTTGGAAGAGCCTCGGTCGTCCGCAATTCCAAGGCACCTTGCAACCATCGTCCCTTAGGAGGCGTATAGAAAACCGATTCGAATGGGCCATCTTGTCTCAGTTCGGCTATAAGCCCCGCTTGAACCTCAATAGCCGCCTCGGATTGAGGCGTCCCCAAGCCGCCTTCCGGCAACGCAGTAGGCAAAATGGCCACCCGAGCCACGGTCTTCAGGGATTCAAAGCCCAACGAAGAGTGGTTGTACTGGCTCCGAAAGGGGCCGGTGTAGGAAGGGTCCGTCAGTCGCTTGGCCACCGAGCTGCAACCCATGGCCAGACAAAGCGCTACTCCCAGATTAAGGACATGCACCGGCCGAATCATGTGGATATTCCAAGTTTCTGGTTGAGGAATTGTATCTGAGAGTTGGATTTGGCCTGAGCGGCTTCCATGGCTCGGAACCCTGCCAACAGCCTCTCTCGGTTGGACTGGACACGTCGTTCCATGGCGGCCAACTGCTCATCCAGCCGCGTGGATTGTTCGGTCAGCCCTTTCTGCCGTTGGGGCAGAGTGCCCGAGATCTCGTCCACCATGGGTTTCACGAAGGTGGTGATCCGCGCACTCAGACCGGTCGTGGTCGTCGAAAAAAACTTCTGAACTTCAGTCAACTGGCCCGACAGGGCACTGGTCAGAGCGGCTGAGTTCGTGGCACTCAGCTCATTGGTGTAACCCGAAGTGCTGTAACCCAGATCTGTGAGAGCACGAATCGTGGTGCTGGGCCCTCCCGACAATTGGGGGGCCAGCAAACTGCGGAGGTTGGAGCCCAGTTGAAACACCGTCTGATCGTAAGCCAGAACTCCGGCGGTTATCTTGCCCGCCGCATCGCGATTGCTGACCGTCAACGATGAGATCAGTGATTGGACCCGATTGACCGAGCTGATCAACGCATCGACGGCGGATCGGACTGCGCTCGTGTCGTTGGCGCTGGCGATGGTGGTAGTCCCCACCTTGGAGGCGGTGATTGTCAAACCCGTCAACCCCGAATCAGCATCCGTGATGGTGTTGGAGCGGGCCTTGGCAGTGGCTCCACCATTGATCGAATACACCAAGTCCGTCCCACTGCTGAGTGTGCCTCCTTTTTGGCTAGTTAAGCCAAAGGCTGTCAGGAAATTACTCGAGCCACTTTGCGACAGCACAACGCCTCGGTTTCCCGGTTCCTTGTTCTTGAGAACAATCCGGTTCATTCCGGAGTCGAAGGAAGCCTGAACACCGGCGGCCGAGTCGTTAATGCTGTTGAGCACCGAAGACAAGGTGCTGCTGGAGGAGTAGTCGATGGAAACCCCGTTGATGGAGAAAGACCCGGTCGTTGCGGTTGTCCCGTAGTCCAGCGGTGTCACCAAGGGCTGACTAGACAGAGCGGAGGCGAGTTTGAGAGAACCCAACTTGGAGTCGCTGACTGCGCTGGCACCGGAGGCAGGAGTAAACAGTTTGAGGCAACTGAGGAGGTTGGATGTGTCCGAAGGGGCTCCTAGGATAAGGCTCTCCCCGGCAACCGGAGCCAGGGTGACCTGATCGTTGCTCGTCGAATAGGTGGCGCCTGCCGTTGAACCGCTGACGTTCCTCGTCGAACCGATGGCAGTATCTAGTTTGACCAGCAGGTCCCTAAGAGTATCGGTCGTGGCTACGGTCACGGTCGTATTGGTCACCAAACCTGAGGCGTCCCTACGTCCGATGGTCACGGTTCCGGCTGTCAGCGAACTCCCCCACCCTGCTTCTGAAAGCACGGGGCCTGTGGCGCTGTTGACAGCGACCGGCGGGTTTGCCGTGGTGTAGGTGTTGACGTCCTGAGAGTGCAGCGGACTGATGATCCCGGTGCTTGCGCCCAACCAACTGGCCGGGGTCGCGAGGGTAGTCACATTGATGGAGTAGCTTCCAGTCACGGCTCCTGTCGCCGCACTTACCGAAGCGATGGTCGAGTCTGAAGTGCTGACCGATCTGCGGGTGTACAAGCTGGATTCCCCGAGCGCCGTGGCCTTGGTCTGGAGATCATTCAGTTGCGAGGCGATCTGCCCAAGGGCGTCGCGGCGTTTGGCCAAGGTGGACTGCTCGATCCGGACCGCGTTTTGCGGAGTCCGCTCCACCGCCGTGAGTTGATCCACCACCGACTTCCAGTCGAAACCGGAAGCCAGACCCGAAATGGACATGTCCAAGCCAGCCATAAGCAAAAATCAATAAACGCAGTCGAGTGAGATCCGCTCACCGCAGGGGCATTCGACGGTGACCTTTTGGACCACCTCCCCTACTCGAGTAACCACGATGCCGGGCGCCTTAGGCTCCTGGGTCTCGGCGGGAGGCTCCACTTCGGCAGCGTACAAATCCCGCAATGAAATCGGCCGCGACTTGGTTATCGTTCGGGGGGAACGAATACCGGAAAGGATGGTTTCGATAACCGCTTCATCGAGCCCCATGCGGAGTGCCTCCGAAAGATCGGCCATCGCCTTCTCGGCTGGAATCGAGACCGAGGGCTTGGTGTCGACCGGTTGGGTGACCGGGGAAAACTCTGGAACAACCGAAGCCGGCGCAAACTCGTACCGAGGAAATGGAACAAACTCAGCGGCCATGATCACTCGTTCTTGGAAGGCATCTTCCCGGCCCGGACCACAATGGCGACCCGCCGGTTGCCGGGATCGTCACGCGGGCGATCCGGTAGCGGTTGCTCGCTGCCCATCCCTGAAATCTTGCGAATTTGTGACGGTTTCACGCCAAACGATTGCAGCAATTGGCGGGCCGAGTTGGCTCGAATCGCTGACAATTCCCATGGATCCCCGTCTGCTGTTCCCGCCTCCCCAGCGGTGTGGCCGTTTAACTCCAATTCCACCTGAGGGTAGCGGGCTAATTCCCAGCCCACGGTCTCGAACACCAACTGACCATACTCAGTCATGCCCCGGGCTCCGGATTGAAACAGCGGTTTCCCGGGATTATCGAAAAACGTGATCAGCAATCCTTCGCTCGTCCGATCTACCTTCACTGAACGGGTGTCTTTCCACTCGGGATTGTCCATCACGGCCCTCTCCAAACGTTCGTCCAGTCGCTGCATGAACTCCAGCGGGACGGCCGACTGGTTTTCGAAGAGTTGCGAGCGGTTCGGAGTGCCATCCGATTCAGAAGTCTTCTGGGGCAGAACTCCCAGGGAGTTCTTGACCGTGGACATCATCCGGTTGCGGAAGTAGCTGGCCAATTCACCCTTAGTTTTCTCGTCCTGCGCGACGATCCACATGACCATGAAGAAGGCCATCATGCCGGTAACAAAGTCGGCATAAGCCACTTTCCATGCTCCTCCTCCTCCAGCTCCCATAAGTTAGTTTGTTTGGAAAACCCTGTTCACTTCATGGTCTTGAGCATCGTCTCCAACTCGGAGGATGCCGGGCGAACGTCATCGCTGAGGACGCGTCGACCCACTTCGCAGGCCAACAATGGAGCGGCTCCGTTGGCAAAGCTCACAGTAGCCTCCTTGATGGCATTCATGTACATGGATTCAGCGCGGCCGATGAAGTCGATGTTTGTGGCCAACGGTGCTACGACGCCGTAGGAAGCGAAGATGCCATAGAACGTTCCGCACAAGGCGGAGCTGATGCTCGCTCCGACCACCGTAGTTCCCTGGTCGATCTTGCCCATCGTCAACACGATGCCCAGCACCGCGGCAACGATTCCGAAGGCCGGCATCGAGTCGGCCACCTTACCCAACACCTCCACCGGTTCATGATGCTCGGCATGGGCCGTGGCCAGCGATTGCTTCATCAAAGACTCTAGTTGGTCGGGTTTGATGCGGCCATCGACCACGGGCTTCAATCCATCACAGAGGAAATCCATGGCGTGATGGTTGCCGTAGAACTTGGGGTACTTCTTGAATAAGCTGCTACCAGCGGGGTTCATCACGTGCTCTTCCAAGGCGATCATTCCGCCGCGACGCCCAAGGACGAAGAGCTCATAAAGGCACTTCAACAGTTCCTCGTAGTTAGCCTTGTTGTAAGGAGCCCCTTTGAGGGTCGCAGTCAGACCATGGACGATTCCCTTCAGTGTCTTGACCGGTGCCATGATGACCAAGGCGCCGGCACCCATCCCGAAGATGGGGATGACCTCTCCGGTGTGATATAATCCAGCTGGGTTGCCACCGTTCATGACGAAGCCAAGACAGGTGAGACCGATGATGATGACGAATCCGATGATGACTACCATAGGGTTTAGATGGGATTGACTCGCTTGATGTAGGCACTCAGTGCCGAGACGGCCTGAACATGGATCTGGCAGGCACGCGCTTCGGTGAATCCGAGGATTTCTCCGATGTCCTTTAATCGAAGCCCCTCGTAATAGAACATGTTCAAAACCTTTTTCTGAACGTCAGGCAAAACCTGGATCCGGTCCCGGATCTGTTGGTGCAATTCCCGCTGGAGCAGCATTTCGGAGGGGCCCTGCTGATTCAGGTCCACCAACTCCCGAGACGGCAGCTCGTCGCTTGCCAAGAAGGCGGGTTCCGAGAGGCTTTCAAAGATAACTCCACGCAACCGGTCGAGCAGTTGCCGGTACTCCGACATGCCGATTCCAAGTCGCGACGCGATTTGCTCCTCTGAGGGCGGCCCGCCCAGTTCGTTGGTCAGCGTATCGATGGTCTCCTCAAGCGCCTGGCGCCGCGCCAAGTCGGACCGAGAGAGCGGACTGATACGGCGCAATTCGTCGAAAATCGCATTTTTAATGCGAATGCGGGCAAAGTGGGGGAAGGAAGCGCCTTTGAGTGGGTCGTAGGTCCTCCCAGCTTGGACCAGGGCAAAGAGCCCAAGATTGATCCAATCATCCAAGTCAGTCCCTGCGGGAAGCGCCGGGCAGTACCGTTGAACGGTTCTGACCACCAACGGAGCGTATCGGCGCAGCAAGTCATCCTCACCATCAGCGGGCCCAATGCTGTCCCGATAGCTGTGGAGCGCCCTAACCTTGTGGGTCAAGGAACTCGGGGCAACCGGAGCATCTGTGAACTCAGTGGCTGGCATTGCCCCTCGTATTCGCTGAATTATCCGTGGCCGCCTTCTCGTCACCGCCTGTCGTGGCCGAGTCGGATTCCTTACTGGCTCGATAAATCAATCGGCACCACTGTCGGGAAATGAGTGCCATGACGCCGCCCGAAATGGCCGAATGAAACAGGCTTTCCACCCAGTTAACGCCATTGAATAGGGAGATCGCCAGAAGCAGCAGGGCAACTCCGGTTCCGATGGCAGCGCTGACGAGTTGAATCATACGCTGCGAAGCTCCCGAACCTTCGGATGGGTTTGTATAACTTCGAGGATGGCGTCATTGCTGACGAAGGGCTTGCTGGCATCCAATCCACCCTCCCACTCGATCATCGCGGACGAAAGGAGCCGAGCCTTCATGGCAGGATGGGTGGGGACTTCGTCTTGAGAGGCGTTGTTGCGGACCGAACGCATCTCCCTCTCCAGCCAGGACACGGAAGACAAGGGTGTTTGAAGTTCTCGGGGCAAATCCACGACCGAGAGCGCCGAGGCCTGACCCGGACCTGCTGCCTTCACCCAAGCTGAAATGGGGTGACCTTCGGATAAGTACTTCGCCCAGCCCTCGGCCAAAGCCATCGGATCGCCTCGGAAACCCGGATCGGACCGTCGCCCTTTGGCGTTGGCGGTCGCTCCGCGAACCCGGGATAGAAATTGCTTTTGGCAAACCTGCAATCGGGCCTGCGGCCACTGGGTGGCTGCAGCCTCAAAAAGCCCGGGGGTCATCCGTGCGGTCAAACCGCAAATCTCTCCCATGCCCCGCTGTTCCAGCGCGCGAAAAATTTCAGACCAATTGGGATTGCTGGTCGTGCCCAAGGCGAAATCGGCGACCATGCGATACCCATGCTGATCTACCGCAACGAGGCAAGTGGCCGGCAGGCACTCCGATCCAGAGTTTTGGCTGATCCGCTCCCGCCAAGTGAGCACGAAGAGCCAGAAGTGCCTAGGGAGTCTTCGGCGGCGCCATCCCCGGATTTGGGAATCCAGAGTGAGGGCCGCCCGCTCCACTTGGGACTCGTCAAAGCGCAGCCCGCACCGTTCATCGAGCCAGTCTCTGGCCGCATTCGGTGCCTCTCTTCGGAGCACGGCCGCAGCGACAGCTACCTGTCGGGCACGATCCATCCAGGTGCCTTGATCCAGCGGCGGTGGACGAAACGGTGTGAAGACAACAGTTCCACCCTCTGGTGATCGAGATCCCGGAGTTGGTGTCGGGAACTCTTGGGGCAAGCTGGCCACCAATTCCCGCAGGATTGAGGCCAGTCGTGAGTGCCCTTCGCGGGCCAAGACCTGGATCGGATTCTGAGGAACCTCGGTATCTTGAAGCTCCATGGCAGATGAATTTTCCAAAGTCATGGAAGTAGTGATGAATAAGCGGTCACGTGGACCAAGGAGTTGTTGGCGACCATCGGTGCGGGCGGTGCCAACTCACCCCGCTCCTCGACCTGCATTCCCGGTTCGGCGTCGACGCCACTGACGCGAAGGAAGTCTTGAATGTAGCGGGCTGACAGAGCGATTGCCCCGGAGTTGGGGTGGGACTTGGGCGCAGGATCGGTCACGATTCCAAGGATTTGGCCGGAGACATCGAGCACCGGGGCGCCCACCGTGGATAAAGGCATCCGATCGGAGATAGTGAAGTAGCGCGGATCGGCCCTGAGCCCGGAGTTTCGCACCACACGCGCCCGGTGTGCCTTGGGCTGGAGGCTGTCCCGCGAACTGGCTCCTGGCTCCATGTGCATGCAGAACACCCAAGAACCCGGAGCGATGGAGCTACGATTGGTTTGGACCGCCAACGAATGAAAAGACCGGGCTCCTCCTTGGATTTGCACAATGGCCAAGCCCAATAATGGATCCACCTTGACAGGGCTCGCCCGGAGTTTGCCACCGACAATGCCCACTGTGATACTGCGGGCAGAACTGGGCACATGGGCCGCACTGGTCAGAACATGCCCAGCTCCGGAGACGATGAATCCCGCGCCAAAAGCACTGGGCGTTTCGTCAGTCATCCGGGAATCGGCTTGGATGGCGGCCACCCCGTCATCTCGGAACGCAGAGGCAACGGGCCGAAATTCGCTGACCAAGACGCGACCGCGATCCAGATCGACAGGCGCCATGATCCGGAGCAACTGACGCCGAGCAGCCGAGGCGACCTCCAGTCCACTCATCTCGGACAGCGTCCACCAGCGGTAAGCCTCCGCCATGTCTGCACTCATGACCCGACCTCGGTAGTAATACTGACCCAAAAGGTACTGAGCCTCCCGATGCCCATGCTCTGCGGCCTTCCGCAGGTAGTTCTCAGCCATGACCGGATTTTGAACACTGCTTCCCGAATCGTAGATCACCCCCAATTGATACTGGGCAGGCACGAAGTCGGAGTCCGCTGCCCTCCGGTACCATTGAATCGCACGAGCCATATCCACAGGCACCCCCCGCCCGTAGTGATGAAGGCTCGCCAGACTGCACATGGAAGGAACAAACCCATGCTCCGCAGCGCGGGTGAACCAAACCACCGCATTGGAGGTTTGATTTTGATCTAGATTGAGTTGCCCTAATAAATGCTGAGCGGCAACAAGCCCCTCACCGGATGCATGGTCCAGATACTTCCGGGCCGCCGACCAATCCAGAGGCAGACCGTTGGTTCCCGTGTAATAGCTGCGTCCCAAATTGTAGAGAGCCACTGGATTGCCCAGCTCGGCCGCCTGCCGGTAGTAGGACATGGCTTTGGAGATATCCTTGGGGACTCCCTGCCCTGTTTCATGCAGGTATCCCAGATTCACCAAAGCCGGTGAACTCTGGCTCTGTGCGGCCCGTGAATAGGCATCCAGAACAACCGCGGCCGTGCCCGCAGCTTGCTTGAGTTGGTTGGATAAACCAACGTTGAACCAAGACCAAGATGTGTCGGATGGCCCCGAGGGGTCGATCACGCGGACCACAGTTTTCAGCACATCGTTGGTCGCTTCGGCCGCGTTTCTCACTGAATCCGGAACCCGTTGTTCCGTTCCCTGAGCTACCGAATCGACTGCCCACAGCGAGCCGCCCACCGCGGACATCATCGCACCCAGAAGGAGCCCAGAAAGCGCCCTCCGAATCCGGGTTCCTGTGGACTGCTTTTGACGCGATACCGACATTCATGCACCTCGCAGCAACTCGCAGGCCAATCACTCCTGTGGAACCTATGGCACGACCCGTGCTGCGGGGCGAGTATGACTGAAGCGCTGTTTGGCAGCGTCAACTACATGGCGGAGAAGCGAAGTCTGGATGCGTGCGTCGAACGACAGCGCGCGCTGGCCTCGAACATTGCCAATCTGGAGACGCCGGGCTTTCGGCGGATGGACGTTCCGGCGCAGTTCAGGAGCCAACTGTCCGAGGCGGTCCGCCGCCAAGATGTGTCCACCATGAATCAGCTACGGCCTAGTGCCTCGGTGGACTTCTCGGCACCGGCGAGGACCCCGGATGGCAACTCGGTCAACCTGACGGACGAGTTGATTGCCATGCAGGACAACGGATTGGAGCACAGCCTCCATGTTCAAATGATCTCCGGTCGTATGTCGCGGCTCCGCGCCGCCATCAGCGGGAGGATGTCGTGAACCTCATCCCAGGAGCCAATAGCGCCTCGCAGGGGCTGCGCGCCGAGCAAGTTCGACTGGAGATCATCAGTCAGAACATTGCCAATGCACGCACGACCAAGACCGCCGATGGCGGGCCTTACCAGCGTCAGTCCGTCCGATTCAAAGCGGCTCTTGGTGATGCCATGGCGGCGCAGTCGTCGTCGTCGGCCAAGAATGAACCGACTTTGGAGATCGTTCGGGATCCCCGCCCTGCCGTGCGAGTCTACCAACCCGGCCATCCGGATTCAGACAAGGAGGGATTCGTGGCGTATCCAGCCATCAATGTGCACGAAGAGATGGCTGACCTGATTTCAGCCAATCGTTCGTATGAGGCCAACATCGCCGTCATGCGCAACGGACGAGCATTGGCGCAACAGGCCCTGTCCATCGGGAAGCGTTGAGCACTGACTAATCCCTGCCCGACACCATGACTCCCATCACCAATAGTTTCTCCAGCAATCTCGCCGCAGCGTGGGCGAGGCCCGCGATGGCCAAGACAGCGGGCACGGCGTCCAGTGTCTCCGGCGAGTCTTCCGTGGCGGCACCCGGTTCTCGATTTGGAGATTTGCTATCGGAAATGGTCCAGAAGACCGACGCCAGTCAGAAAACTTCTGCGGCGACAACTGGCGCCATGCTCTCCGGTCAGAACGTGCCGCTCCATCAAGTGATGATCGCTTCGGAGGAGGCCAGTGTTTCGTTCCAACTGATGTTGGAGGTCCGCAACAAGCTGCTCGATGGCTATCAGGAACTCATGCGCATGCAGGTCTGAGATGACCGCTGAGTTCACGTCCAGAAGCCCCGTTTGATTTCATCCATGGAAGTTGTCCAAAACCTGACCAAACAGTTGCGAGAGATCCTCGCCAAACTGAGCGTCACCCAGCAGGTGTTGTTCGGTCTGGCCGGTCTCGGCATCGTGATCGCCGGTGTCGCGGTCGCCCTGTTGGGCGGCAGGACGGATTGGCGTTTGTTGTATGGTCGGCTGGATGCTGCCGAGGTCGGACGGATCGTGGGTGTCCTGGAAGCCCAGAAGATTCCCCACCGCATCGTCTCGGGTGGATCGGCCATTCAAGTCTCCGCCGAACAAGTGCATTCCGTGCGGGCCCAGCTTGCTGCCAAGGGCATGCCCAAGGCAGACGGCACGGGATTCGAGATTTTTGACCGCCCCGCCTTCGGCATGTCGGACTTCGTGCAGAAGGCCAATTACGTCCGGGCCCTTCAAGGCGAGTTGGCCCGCACCCTGCAGCAAATCGATGGCGTCGAAAGCGCCCGAGTGATGATCGTGCTCCCCGAAAACCGGTTGGTGATCGACGCACAGAGAAAGGCCACAGCTTCGATCTTCCTGAATGTCCGCATGGCAGGTTTGCTGACTCAAGAGGCGGTCAGCGCCATCCGCTTCTTGGTGTCCAACTCCGTCGAAGGCTTGCAGGCACGGGATGTCACCGTGGTGGACAACTACGGAGCCGTCTTGTCGGAGCCGTCCGATGAAAGCGGAGGGGCTTCGGCCGTGGGTGGGCAACTCCAGCAGCGTAAGAACATCGAGCGTTACCTGACTGAGAAGCTTCGTTCGATGTTCGAGACCATACTGGGTCCTGGACAGGCTGTGGTGCGTGTCTCGGCAGAAATCTCTTTCGACGCTGTGACCCGCAGTTCGGAATACTATGACCCGGCCGGATCAGTTCCGAAGAACCAAAAACGCACCCAGGAAACCACCGATTCGGTGAATCCGATCGCTGGCGGCGTAGCCGGAGTGGCTCCGAATACCGGCACCAACCTGAATGCTGCTGGCTCACAAGGTTCCCGGCTCCAGAAGCTGGATCAGACCGATGACTTCTACGTGAGTCGCAGTCAAACCAATGTGGTGGGGGGCATTGGTGGACTCCGCAAGGTCAGCGCAGCGGTATTCGTCAATCAGCGCTACGAGGGCAAAGGCCCTGATCGCAAGGCGGTCCCTCGCACCCAGGCTGACATCGACAAACTCAAGCGGGCTGCTGAACGCGCCCTCGGCCTGACCAAGGGAGATGAAGCATTGGGGGAGGTTGCCGTCGAAGAACTTCCCTTCAACGAAGAACCCAAGATCGAGGAAACAGCGCGATTGGATCGTGAAGCGCTCTGGTTCAAGGGCGTCGAGGCGGCTCGCGTGGGCGGCATGTTGCTGGGTAGCCTCCTGATTTTGCTCCTGCTCTGGCGAATGCTGCGGCGTGGCTCTGAAGAGATGATTGCCGCCGGTGTTCCCGTCGGCCAGCTGATTGCGGGACAGCAGATGATCCTGGCCAACGGCGTGGTGGTGGCTGGGGGAGCACCGGGAGCCGCCGGGATTTCTGCTGCAGCAGCCGGTGCACCCAAGGGCGAGGGAGACGCCAGTGGCGAGGAGGAGGACAACGAGGCTGCCCAAGAGCAGAAGAAGAAAATGAAGATGGATTTCGGCCTGAGCAAACAGCGTCCGGAGCGAGTCACCCTCGAAGTCCTCAAGGACCTGATCCGGGACAACCCGCAAAAGATGACCCAGGCCGCACGTGCCTGGCTCACCGCGAAGCCTGAGGAGGGCGGCGAATGAGCGGCATGGAAAGCGTAGCCCGGGACATGCTGCGCGGGAAGCCCGCCTCAACAGGGCCGGTCCGACTCACTCCTTCGCAGAAGATGGCAGCCCTGCTGGTGCTGCTTGGCGAGGAAAGCGCCAGCATCTTGCTCAAGAGTCTCGATGACAACGAGCGCG
>CAMCYJ010000062.1 GCA_945883815.1 Akkermansia muciniphila
AGCCTGTCCCTTGGGTGGAGCCTGTCCCTTGGGTGGAGCCTGTCCCTTGGGTGGAGCCTGTCCCTTGGGTGGAGCCTGTCCCTTGGGCTCAGGTAGGGTTTTTCGGTAGGAAACAAGCCCGAGTTTGGCATTCCTCGCGTGGGCGATGCGGGTTTAACTCACGGCATGTTGTTGACGCCGTCGGAACTGGACAGCCTGACGCGCCTGATCCACCGCTCGCCGCACACGCTCCTGGGTTTGCATCCCTTGGGTGATGGGAGCGGCATGGTGGGGCGTGCGATGATCCCCGGGGCTGTGGCGGTGCAGTTGGTTCCGGTGCATGACCGCTCCCAACCGGTTCTCGATCTGGAGCGCCTGGGTTCCACCGATGTATTCGAAGGAATCCAACGTTCCGCCTCGCAGGTGTATGCTTACGATTTGCGAATCCAGTGGGCCGACGGATCGGTGACCCAGGGGCGGGATCCCTATTCTTTCTGGCCCACGGTCTCCGATAATGACCTGCACCTCTTCGGCGAAGGCAACCACCTGCGGTTGTACGAGGCGATGGGGGCGCGGTGCCTGACTTTGGACGGCATGAGTGGCGTCGCCTTCGCCGTTTGGGCTCCCAGTGCTCAGAGGATGTCGGTGGTGGGGGATTTCAACGGGTGGGACGGACGTCGCCATCCCATGCGGCAACTCGGGTCGAGCGGCGTCTGGGAAATTTTCATTCCAGGTGTCCGCGAAGGTGCTCTGTACCAATTTGAAATGATCGATGCCCGCGGGCATCTGAAGATCAATACCGACCCGATGGGGTCGGCCTTCGAATTACCTCCGCAGAGGGCGGCCGTGGTGTGGGACACCCGGAAGTTTGTCTGGACCGACGAGGCGTGGATGGAACGTCGCCGACAGACGAATGCGTTGCAGTCTCCGATGAGCATCTACGAGCTGCACATTGGCTCTTGGAAGAAGAAGTCCGTCGGCGAATCGCTTGGCTACCGGGAGTTGGCCGAGCCTTTGGTCGAATACTTGCGGAGTACGGGATTCACCCACGTCGAGTTGATGCCGGTGGCTGAACACGCCTTCTATCCGAGTTGGGGATATCAGGTGACGGGCTTCTACGCGCCGACGCGCCGCTATGGCACTCCGGATGATCTTCAATACCTCATCAACGCCCTGCATCAGGCTGGCTTCGGAGTCCTCATCGACTGGGTTCCCGCGCACTTTCCCAAGGATGATTGGGCGATCGCCCGCTTCGACGGCACCGCTCTCTACGAGCACGAAGATCCGCGCCAGGGCGAGCATCAGGACTGGGGCACATTGATCTTCAACTTTGGCCGCCACGAGGTGTCCAATTTCCTTATCGCCAACGCCCTGAGCTGGTGCGACCGCTACCATGTAGACGGCCTGCGCGTGGACGCTGTGGCCTCCATGCTCTACCTCGACTATTCCCGCAAGGAAGGCCAGTGGATCCCCAACCAGCACGGCGGCCGCGAGAATTTGGAAGCCGTCGAGTTCCTAAAGCGATTCAACCATCATGTTGGAGTCGAGTTCCCGGGCGTGGTCACCGTGGCCGAAGAGAGCACCTCGTGGCCCATGGTGTCTCGGCCTCCGTGGATTGGTGGGCTGGGTTTCACCCTGAAGTGGAACATGGGGTGGATGCACGACACGCTGGGTTATTTTGGCCGGGATCCCATTCATCGGCGCTATCACCAGAATGATCTGACCTTCGCCATGCTCTACCACGGGCATGAGAATTTTGTGCTGCCGCTCTCGCATGATGAAGTGGTCCATGGAAAGGGTTCGCTCCGTCGCCGCATGCCGGGCGATGACTGGCAGGCCTTCGCCAACTTGCGCACAGTGCTGGGTTATCAGTGGTTCTTCCCGGGCAAGAAGTTGATCTTCATGGGTGTCGAGGTGGGTCAGGTTTCCGAATGGAACGTGAATGGCGAGGTCGATTGGGGGCTTTTGAAGCAGGGGCCTTACCATGCCGGTGTCCAGCGGTGGGTGAGTGATTTGAATCACGCATACCGAGGCGAACCGGCCCTCTGGCGCGGGGATTACGAGGCGGACGGGTTCCAATGGATCGACAACGGGGATCACGCCAACAGTGTGTTGAGTTTCATTCGGTCCGACCGGGAGAGCGGCGGGTGCGTGCTGGTGGTCATGAACCTGACTCCGACCTTGCATCGCACCTATCGGATCGGGCTGCCGCGGCCGGGTCGGTGGAGTGAATTGCTCAACTCCGACGCCACGGTTTACGGAGGCAGCAATCAAGGCAATGCAGGCGGCGTTGTTTCTGAACCCATTGCATGCCACGGGCAGCCCCAATCGGCCGAATTTGTCCTCCCGCCCTTGAGTGTGTGCGCGTTCCGGGCGAAGGGTCAGTGACGGTCGGTTTCCGTTCGGAGACAGGCCGCGGGCCAGGTGTTCCCTCCGCGGAATCTCAATGCGCCGTGTAACGTGGGCGCGTTGCGGACGAGTCCCAGGTTTGCGCGATTGATCGGCGGCGGATTCGTTGGGATGCTCTTGTCGGCCCATTGCCCCATGGCACTTGTTTCGCAAAGCACCCTTGAGCAGATCCGCGCTGCCAACGACATCGTCGACATCATCGGCGCGCATGTTCCACTGAAGCGCAATGGCGCCAACTTCGTGTGCCTGTGTCCGTTCCACAAAGAGAAGTCTCCGAGCTTCAACGTGAATCCCTCGCGGCAAATCTTCCGTTGCTTCGGATGTGGGAAGGGCGGGGATGTGTTCGCCTTCGTCAAAGAGTACGAAAATCTGGATTTCATGGACGCTGTTCGGCGCTTGGCCGAACGCGCGCGGATTCCGCTGGAGATGGACAACGATCCAGCGGCCCGCGACCAGCGATCCATCAAGGATCAGTTGCTCAAGCTCCACGAGGCCATCACCCAGCGATGGCAGCAGTGTCTGGCTGGTGAAGCGGCGGGGCAGGTGGCCCGGGACTATCTGGAGCGCCGGGGGGTCCACCCGGATGCCATTCGTGAATTTCGAATCGGTGCGGCTCCCGAGTCCTGGGATGACACGGTGAACTGGGCTACGGCCAAGGGGTTCTCTCCCGAACTGTGCGAGACGGCCGGGCTCATCCTGCGTCGGGATTCCGGTGGTTGGTACGATCGCTTCCGTGGGCGGTTGATGTTCCCGATTAGCGATGAGCAGGGGCGGGTCATCGCCTTCAGTGGGCGCGTATTGCAAGGCGACGAGAAGCAGGCCAAGTACGTCAATTCGCCCGAGACGCCCATCTTCAGCAAGGGCCGGGTGCTCTTCGCCCTCGACAAGGCCAAGCGTTCCATTCTCGACGCGGGAAAAGCCATCCTCGCCGAGGGACAGTTGGACACGATCGCCTGTCATTCGGCGGGTATCCGCAATGTTGTAGCCCCGCAAGGCACCGCCTTCACGGCCGATCAGGCTCGGGTGCTCAAGCGCTATGTTGATGAGGTCGTGCTGTGCTTCGATGGCGACAAGGCGGGTCGCAACGCCGTGATCCGGGCCTTGGATCCGCTCCTGGCGGCCGGGTTGGCCATTCGCGTGGCCAGCATCCCGCCTCCGGACGATCCCGATTCGTGGATTCGGGCCCACGGTGCGGAATCCTTTCAAGCCCTCCTCAATCGTGCCCAGGGCATCTTCGACTTTTATTTGCAGGGTCTGTGTTCCGAAAACGACACCGCCTCTGATCGCGGTCGCCTGGTCGTGCTGCGGTCGATGGGCGAGGCCGTGCACAAGACGGCCAACGCCGTGTTGATCGACACGTATGCCCAACGGACCGCGCAACGCCTGGGCGTGGATGTGCAGGCGGTGCGGGCTGAGTTTCGCAAGCAGGCCGCTGGAGCCAAACCCCGGTACGAGCGAATGGAAGAGGAACCGCCGCTGACGGAACCGGACTCTCCGATCGTTCAAGAACGGCCCGGGGGCAATGAGCTTTGGTTGCTCAAGTACGTCTTCCTGTCGTCCGAATTGCAGAATTTCGCCGCCGTTCATCTGGAGCCCGATTGGGTGCCGAACCCGGCTGTCCAGCGGATCCTTGCGGTGCATTTTCAGACGGGCGGCGACGTAGTCGGGTTGCTGGGGCGTTTCGAGGGCGATCCGTTCGCCCAGTCGCTCATCACCGAGGCCGCCACCGAGCAACGAGAGATTCCCGAGCCCGAGCGCCAGTTGGCCGACGTCATTCGCCGCCTTCGGGATGCTTGGTTGGACCGTCAGATTGCCTCACACAATGGACGACTGGGTGATCCCACTCTGGACGACCAAGACCGGCTAAGCCTGCTCTCCGAATTGCAGGCATTGCGTCTGCGCAAACGGAGCTCCTTGGAACCGATTCCCTAGAGCTCGATTGGAAGCCGCATTCTGATCTGTTTGGGGATTTCCCTGTGGGATCTTCGAATCTCGATTTGACAGAGAAGGGTGGGAACGGGTTGTATCTTGTTCCGGACGGCGCGCTCGTCTATCGGCTAGGACACGGCCCTCTCAAGGCTGAAAGACGGGTTCAATTCCCGTGCGCGCTACCACCTCTTTTCCTTCTGCCCGTGCATCCGCTATTCCACGCGGAACGGTTTCCCTCTGGCCTCGGGAACCCCAGTCAGACTGAAGTAATTTCTGTTGGCAGTTACTTCCCGTAGTCCAGGTGCCTGCGACAACGGATGCTGTGCTGCGTTTTCTGTAGCCCGACTCCTTTGGCGCCCGCACGACGAGCCGCGCTGGGAAGCTACCGATGCCCGCAGGGTGGTCACCGGTGCGCATCGATCATTCGGTTGCGATGGTTCCAAGCAATCCGCCATGGCTCCCTGCGACGCTGGATTCGGCAGATCTGCGGGTGGATTGCCGGGCAGTTGTGTCAATAGTGAGGACCGACCCCTTGGTGGGTGTCAGGGTAGTTCGCGGATCCGCAGGTTGCGGAACTCGACGGGGGAACCCTCGGACTCCAGGCATAGGAAGCCGTTGGCGGGCGAGCAGCCGGTGCCGCCGGAGACCTCCTCGCCGTTCACCCAGAGCCGTACCTCGCCGTTGATGGCGCGCACGTAGTAGTGGTTCCACTCGCCCACGCCGCGGCTGAGGTTCTTGCGGGGGAAGCTGCGCATGCTGTTCGGCGCGACCGGCGGGAACGGCGTCATCCGCGCCGGGCCGGTCGGGAAGACATCGCCGTGCGTGGTGAACCAGTCGGCCTTCTTCTTGTAGTCGCGCTCGTACTGCTCGGTGTAGCCGTGATCGAGCACCTGCACCTCGATGCCGTCGGGCAGGCGTCCCCGGCCCGCCTCGAGATTCTTGATGGAGGCCTCGCTGGCCCACAGGAAGATGCCCGAGTTGCCTCCCGACTTGAGATGCCGCCACTCGGCGACCAGCTCAAGGTTGGTGAACGACTGCTTCGAGCGGATGACGCCCACGGGTTGTCCGGTGCAGTGCACCCCGTTGGTATGCCAGGTGAAGGTGTTGGTCGGGCAATTGACGGCCGCGAAGTCGGCCTCGCCCAAGGCCCGCCAACCCAGCCCGGTGCCGTCGATCATGGCCTTGGGGGGCTGTGGAGCAGTCGGTGTCGTCGCCGGCTCGGCCGCCGACAGCGCGGCCGGGTGCAGCAGCGTGCCAAGCAGTATTGTGGAAAGCAGCAGAACGGACCAGGGCCGCCGAGAAGTCATGGCGGCAGGATGGTCTGCCAGGCGCATAGGGCGCGATCCAAAACGGCGCTTGGACGATGGACCCGAGTCTGACCATCGGCTTCCGCCCTCCCACCCGTCCTCCCGTCCATCGATCCTCCGTCGACGATCCGACAACCGGGTTGACGGCAGCACTGGGAGCCGGGCGCGAACCGGATTCAGGAACCGTCCGAAGAGGCTTCCGGACAAGTGCTGGGTTCCGAAGATCGGTCGCCTCCGACCCGACGGGCATCCGGTGTCTCCCGTCTGGGAGGTTCCCGTTCCTCAACGGAGTGTCGCCTGGGCATGGGAAGCATCGATGACAGCAGGATACCATGAGGCCCCACCGACGAAGAGATCGATCCGCGAAAGGAACCGTAGCCAACGATGGCTGGCGGCCGGGTGCGGGTGTTCAGGGAACGGTTCAAGAACGCCCGGCAAGAATCCGAGGACCATTTGGGACGGAGGGGGTAGATCTTTTTGGCGGGGTGCATTCGAAGCCATTCCGTTCCAGCAGCGGTTGTGTCGTTTTGGCGCGTGTGCCGGGACAATCCGGCTCCGTTGGCTCAGGGCCGAGGAATTAATTAGAAAACTGCGGAAAGATAACGATAACGATTCCTTCAGATCGGCGCCACCAAGCTGGCATTTCTCAAGCAGAGAGGGGGCATGAGCCCGCAACGGCTCGAGAAATAACACAACCAAATAACCAAGACTCGACCATGAATCCATTGACGACTCCGCGTTCGACCCTCCGCTACGTTTCGCCACTCTCGCCGTTGTTTGGGCGCGATTTTGAGCGGTTCATTGCTGGTGCCACCGACCTCGACGGGGCCTATCGCCCCGATCTGGATGTGCATGAAGACTCCGACGCGGTCACGGTGACCGTGGATCTTCCGGGGGTGGCCCGGGAAGATGTGCAGGCGACTTTCCACGACGGCGTGCTGACCATCACCGGTCAGCGGAAGACCGAGGGGCGCGCCGACGCTCAGGAGATCCAGAAAGCGTACCGCGAGCGCGCGTTCGGCCGCTTCGAACGTCGGGTGATCATCAAGAGCCCGATCAACGCCGATCAGGTCAAGGCCACCCACAAAGACGGTGTCTTGATCGTGAGACTTCCCAAGGTGGCCGAGGTCCGTCCCCGGACCATTGAGATCGCCACGGCCTAAGCAACCCCGCCGGGATCGGATCCGTCCGGTCCCGGCCAACCCGTCGGTCGCATCGGGTGCGGGTGCACCGCAAGGTTCGGGATTCAGTTGCATTCTTTGGAGGTTGGATGAGAGATTTTCATCGTGTTTCGACGCGCATGAAAAAAATTGAAGCCATCATCAAGCCTTTCCGCCTAGAGGATGTGAAAGCCGCGCTTCAGTCGGCGGGTTTGGTGGGCATGACGGTCTCCGAGGTGAAGGGCTTCGGCCGGCAGCGGGGGCATACCGAGATCTACCGGGGATCGGAATACACCGTGGATTTCCTGCCCAAGCTGAAGATCGAGCTGGTGGTCGCCGATGCGATGGTGCAACCGGCGGTCGATGCGATCCTCCAAGGGGCCAAGACCGGCAAGATCGGAGACGGCAAGATTTTCGTCTCCACGGTTGAAGAGGTCATCCGGATCCGAACGGGCGAGCACGGCGATCAAGCCGTCTGACTCCCATCCGGCTCTCACGTCACGCCCGCCAGCTCCGTCACACCGGCAACGGCCAGGAGAAGGTGGATTTGAGCGGGATCGTCCGCCCCGTCGCCGACGAGGCGCGAGCCGCAGTGATGATTTCCAGGACGTGGAGAGCCTGTTCTGGGGTGGCCAAGAGTTCACGGCCCGTGGCGAGGCATTCCGCCGCCAGGGCAGCTCCCTGTTGCCAAATATATCCGCCGGGTTCAGTGCATTCCCGAACCAGTTGGGGGCGCTCCAGCGTGGCCCACTCCACGCCCTGCGGAGCCCAATCGTAACCGACCAGACCCACGTACCCTCGACTGCCGGTGATCTGGATCGTGTGCCGCTTCTCCCCACTGCCATCATGCCCGTGGGGGTTGAAGTAGTTGAAGCCCGACTGGACATGCGAGAGGACGCCCTTACCGTGGTCGAGCAGTACCATGGCGTTGTCCTCCTCGGTGACCCGGATCTTGCCCTTTTCGTGAATGGTCCGCTCCGGGGTGACGATGCTCAGGAGGGCGGTAACCCTCCGGACTGGTCCCAGCAGTCCGGTGAGGCTGGTGAGGTTGTAGACCGCCAGATCCGGCAGGCTGCCTCCTCCCTTTTCATAGAAGAACGACGACCAATCCGGCCCCTCATGACCATAGAAGGCGTGAGCGGCGGCGATGCGTCCCAAATCGCCCGAGGCGATCTTTCGAGCCATGAAGGCGAACTGGGGACTTTGCACGGTGATCGGAGCGCCCCAGAGCCGGAGCTTGCGCCGCCTCGCCATCCGAAGAAGGTCCTGGCCCGCATCAAGACTGTTGGCGATGGGCTTCTCGCTCCACACATGCTTGCCAGCCTGAAGGGCGCGCCGGTTGATGGCCTCATGGGCCTGCATGTCGGTGAGGTCGATGAGGAATTCGAACGGTTCTCCGGCCAGCATGGCCTCGATGCTCGGGTAGTGGTGGGGGACCTGATACGCTTCGGACTGTTTCCGTGCCCGCTCCGGTCGGATGTCAGCGACACTGACCAGATCGACAAACGGACAACGCTTGAGGACAGGCAGGTACTGGTTGGAGACGCTGCCGCAGCCGATGACTCCGGTCCGGATGCGTCGGGTTCCGGGCTCCGCAGCCTTCAGCGAAGACTCCCAGGGAGCCGCCGCGAAAGCTCCGGCTGTCAGGAGGGAAGCCTTGGCAAAGTCGCGACGGGAAATGGTGGCAGAGACGGGTTCGGAAGAGTTCACGTGGGGTGGGGTATGTGTTTTTCGAATAGCTCCCAGAACCGGCCCCTGCAAGGTGAGACTGAAGAGGCAGGTGCACGACGAAGGCCGCCCGAAGTAATGGATCGTGCCCGATTCCGGGCATCGACCCGATGTGGATCAGCGCCCCTTCACGGGCTTGTGTCCGGCTGCTTCCCACGCGGTGATGCCGCCCGAGAGGTTCAGTACTTTTTCAAACTTCAGGCCGTCCATCTGGCCGCAAGCCTTGGCGCTGCGCCCGCCCACGGCGCAATGGACGAGGTAGGTCTTGGTCTTGTCCAGACCTGCGAGCGTCTCGGCGAATTTGCCACCGCGAATGTCCAGATTGATGGCACCCTTCATGTGACCGTCGGCGAATTCTTCGGCGGTGCGCACATCCAGCACCACCACCTTCGGGTCCTTCCGCAGCGTCTCCCACTCCGCGACATCGATATTGCGGAACCGCTTGGCGGCGGGCGCCTCGGCCGGCGTCTTCGCGGCGGGTTTGTCCGCGGCGGTCGACGGGAGGCAGAGGCTGGCCATGGATGCGGCCAAGAGGCACAAGAGGTTCTTCACTTGTAGGGGCGGTGAGGGGCTGAGTCTGTTTGATCCGTCGTTCAGGAAAGCTTCCAACCGGGGCGGTAGTCGTGGTGGATCCAGCGGTCGGCCTCCGGCAGGCCTCGGGCGCGCATCTTCAGGGCATCCCACTCGATGACCTTGCCGGTTCGGAAGGCCAAGTTGCCGAGTTGTCCGATTTCGGTCAGGTGGCAGCCGTAGGTGAGGGGGGCGTCGGTCTTGCCGACGCCCTTGCAGGCGGCGATCCACTCTTCGTGATGGCCGATGGAATCCGGAATGGAGCGGGGCGGGGGAGTCGAACCGCGGAACTGATCCTCGGGCAGCAGGACGTAGCGGCCGTAGTCGGCCAAGAGCATCCCCTTGTCGCCGACGAATAGTGTGCCGCCACCCCATTTGGAAAGGTCGGGAGCTCCGGGAACCTGAGGACGCTTGGCCCCGCTGTACCAGTGCATGCGGACTGCAGGAGCGCTGCCCCGGGCCGGGAAGTCGTAATGGACTACCATCCAAGGCGGCGCGCAGTGGGCATCGGGAGCGGGCCCCTCGGCCTCGATGCGTGAAGGCAGGCTGAGGTTCAAGGCCCAAACCCCCAGGTCCATGTGATGGCAGCAGAAGTCCGATAGCGTGCCGCCGCCGAAATGCCACCAGCGACGCCAGTTGAAGTGCACCCACTCCGAGCTGTAGGGCATGGGTTTCACGGGGCCCAGCCAGAGGTCGTAGTCGATGTTCGACGGAACGGACTGGTGCCCGGGCAGGGGCTTGGTCTCCCAAACTGATCCGGTCCAGTGATGCACTTCACGGACCGCTCCGATGGTGCCCGCACGGATCAATTCGACCACGCGTCGGTAATTGGAGCCGGAGTGGATTTGATTGCCCGTCTGGGTCACCAACCCGGACCGTGTCACCTTGGCAGCCAGAGCGCGGGCTTCGGAGATGGTGTGGGTGACGGGTTTTTCGCAGTAGAGCGGACGCCCGGAAGCCAGCACCGCTGTGGCGATCACCGCGTGGCTGTGGTCGGGAGTGCTCACCACGATTCCGTCCAGATCGGTCCGTTCGAGCAGGCGACGGTAGTCGGCGTAGCGGGCCGCTCCTGGATGCTTGGCAACCGCCGCTCCGAGTCGGTCCGAGTCGATGTCGCACAGCGCGACGATGTTTTGGCTGGAAACGCCGGCCAAGTTTTCTCCACCGCGTCCGGCCACCCCGATGACAGCCAGGTTGAGCTTCTCGTTCGGGGACACCTTGCGGGCAACCCGTGGCGCTTGGCAGCCGGCCGCTGCGGCGGCCCCGGCGATGGCGGCGGAACGAAGGAACTGACGTCGATTGAGAGGCATGGTGGATTTACTGGGTCTGCGGTTCAGTCGATGGTAGCCAGCCGGATCACGGCTTGGGCGGCGGGAAACTCGTCCAGCACTGTTCCATTTCTTCTCGGGAAGGTACCTTCAGCGGGCGGACGATGCGGAAGCCCAAGAACTGGGCATCGGTCAGGTACCACTTCGATTTGGGCAACTGCGGATCCCGCATCTTCCAGCTGGGATCGCTGGCACGACGGGCGGCACTGCGGAGAGCCTCCGGTTCGTCATCCCAGGAACCACCGCGGGCCACATGGGGATACTCGGCGGCACCCGGCGTGTAGGCAATATCACCGACCTTGGAATAATCCTCCACGTAGGCGTCCAGCACCCACTCGGCGACATTGCCATGCATGTCGTAGAGTCCCCAGGGATTGGGCTTCTTCTTGCCGACCTGCTGGTACTTCTCGCCGGCATTGGCGAAGTGCCAGGCATGTTCACCGAGCTTGGAGTCGTCGTCGCCGAAGGAATACTTGGTGGTGGTGCCCGCCCGGCAGGCGTATTCCCACTCGGCCTCAGTTGCCAAGCGGTAGAAGTGGCCAGTCTTGGCGGTGAGCCACTTGCAGTACTTCACGGCCGCATAGTGGGTCATGGAGATGGCCGGGAAGTTTTCTTTGCCCATGCCGAAGCTCATTTCGACATACGGGGTGGTCGGACGGGAAACTGCGTCGGATTCCTTGCCGATGTACGGATTGACCCCGGGCTGGGCGTTGGCCGGCAGCAACTCGGGCAATGCCAGCCAGAGTTCTCGTTCCATGCGTTCGGTGGGGACGTTGGTTCCCTTTTCCAGCGAGGGGAACTGGAAGAGTTCGTACTCATTCCAGGTGACCTCGGTCTTGCCCATCCAGAAGGGCTCGATCTTCACTTTGCGCTGCGGACCCTCGTCCGTCTTGCGCTTGCCCTCGGAGGCAGGGCTGCCCATGAGGAATTCGCCTGCGGGAATCGGCAACATGTCGAATTTGACGTCGGAGCCCGCGATGGGGTCGCTGTAGGCCTTCATGTCGGCGGCACTGGACTCTTTGGACACAGCCAGCACCCGGGCATGGATGGCGCTGATCATGGCATCGTTGTCGCGGGTGAGCAGCGAGGCGGCTTCCTTCTGGCTGAGGGTCACACCGTCCGGCCACTCGGCGCCTTGGTCGATCCAGTCGCGGATGAGGTCGGTCTTGGACTTCGGCAGCGGTCCGCCCTTCTTGGCCGGCGGCATCAAGTCATCGTGGTCGGCCGGCAAGACGGTGGTGGTGTAGACCTTCGAGGCTTCGGCATCGCCCTTCACGATGGTTTTGGAGGCGAAGAATTCAGCCTTGGAGTCCATCCGGAGATCGCCCTTGGCATGCCCTTCCTTATGGCAGGTGACGCAGTGGACCTCAAAGATCGGCTTCACTTCCTTGACGAAGTCCACCTTCTGCTTCTGCGAGAGTTTGATGCTCTCGGGCCAAGCAGCACCTTCTTGAATCCAAGTCTTGAGGGTTTCCTGCTGCTGGGCATTGAGCCGCTCGCCCTTGGGCGGCATCAGGTCATCGTGCCCGTCGGGCAGAGTGGTCGTTGTGTAAATCTTGCTCTTGGCCGGGTCACCCGGAACCAAGGCCGTACCACTCTCCCCCCCCTTGATGGTATCGGCACGGGTCACCATGACGAGGTCCCCCTTGGGCTTTTCGGCGCCGTGGCACTTGAGGCAGTGCACTTCGAGAATGGGGCGGACCTGTTTCTTGAAATCCACCGGGTCGGCCGCGTTGAGGAGCAGTCCCGCGGTCAGGGTGGTGGTGATGGCGACGAATCGGTTCATGGAGTGTTGTCGGAGGAGAAGATACCGCCGGGCCTGTTGCCGGTGTCAAATGCGGTGACGCCCCGGAAGCGCGAAAGCTTCAATGGGGATTGCAGGTTTATTCCGCCGGCAAACGGAGGTAGCGGAACCGGGTGGAGGTGTTTTCTATTGCCCTCCGCCGATCTTGGGATCGAGCCAAGGGGTTCCGCCCCAATACCAGCGGGAGCTCTTGAGCAGTTCGACGTGCCCCTCGCCAAAGGCCACCACGCTCTTGCCCGTGTGGCGTAGTAGGGGCCCGCCCCAGTTGGGGTCATCGGAAGTAACGCAGCCGCCGCAGGGGGCGTCGTTGATGGGATCGTGCAGCACCCAGGCACCGGATTTCTCGGGCGACTTTTCGGTGACGCATTTTAGCGGATCCCGGGCGTCGGCCGTTCGGGGCTTGGAGCCGCCGTCGGTGATCACCACGGTGGCCGCGGGAGAAGCCATGCCCGAGTCCTTGATCGGGGGGTAGTCCTTGACGTCCCAGGCGTTCGGCCAATCGCAGCCGCCGACTTTGAAGTTCATGGAGTAGTTGGAGATCATCTTGTCCGGTTGATCCGAAGCATAAATTGCCCAGGTCTTCTTGAACCCCGGGGTTTTGGTCGGACAGATGACGATGTTGGTCGTCTGCAAATACGGCTTGAGGAAGTTGAACCAGAGCCGCCGATTCACATTGTCGCCCCGGACCCAGAAAGTGTGTGTGAAATATCCCTGATTGTCTGAAGCGTAGAGAGCCTCGGCAATCATCACCTGCCTGAGGTTGCTCAAGCAATTGGAGGACTTGGCCTTCTCCTTGGCCCGCGCCAGTGCCGGCAGGAGCATTCCGGCCAGGATGGCAATGATGGCGATGACCACGAGCAATTCGATCAGGGTGAAACCTGACTGACGTCTGCGGGGATGCATGGAGCGATTCTCTAAACGGAATCGGCTCTTTTGTCTCCAACGAAGATGGGGCGATCAAGATTCTCCACCCCTGAGCTTGATTCCGGGGCCGCGAAACTGCATTCCGGCCGCAGGTGATCACGTTTTTGAGAGGCAAGTTGGTTGAGTCGCTGCCGACCCAGGTGGTGATGGAGGTCCACGGCGTGGGGTACGAAGTCTTGGTTCCGCTATCCTCCTACGACCGCCTACCGGCCGCAGGAACCGAAGTGCTGCTCTTAACCCATTTGGCCATCCGGGAAGATGCGCACTTGTTGTACGGATTCCTGACGGCGGCCGAACGGGACTTGTTTCGACTGCTGATCCACACGGTCAGCGGCATCGGACCGAAGATCGCCTTGGGCGTCCTGAGCGGCATGAGCATTGCATCCTTCCGCAGCGCCGTGGCCGCAGGCGACGTCAAGGCCCTGTCGTCGGTCCAAGGGGTCGGACGCAAGACCGCCGAGCGGATCGTGGTCGAACTCCGGGATAAGCTCGGTGGCTTTGGTTTGGTCGGATCGGTTCCGTCGCCGGTGTCCGGGGGCTCTGTCGCTGCGATTCCTGGTGAAGATACCCGGGGAGTCGATGCCGTGGCCGCCCTCATGGCGCTGGGAGTGAAACCAGCCGAGGCTCATGATTCGGTCCGGGCGGCCTTGGCCATGCTGGGAGCAGAGGCCACGGTCGAGCAGTTGATCCGGGCCTGCCTGCGTCGCAATGCCTGAACCGGATGAGTGCTCATTTCCGTCCAAAACGTCCCGTTTCAGGCGTGGTGGTCCCAGAGGCCGCTCGCTGGCATGGTCGGCTGGCTGCCCGGATCATCGCGACGCTGGCCCGATTGCTGGCCTCCAGTTTGCGATGGCACTGGACTGACCATTCGTTCTTCAACGATACGGGTACCGAGCAGCGGGCCATCTTTGCCATCTGGCACAATCGGCTGGCTTTGTCCGTGTTCCTCTACCATCGCCATGTCGCCCGCTGTGGTCGGCGTCGGCGTCTGGCGGCGTTGGTCAGCGCCAGCCGGGATGGAGGCCTCTTGGCCCGGGTGCTCGAACTCTTCCAAGTTGTCGGGATCCGCGGGTCGACCAGTCGCCGCGGTGCGCCTGCATTGCGCGAATTGGTCTCCGCGGCCTCTGAGGGGTGCGATCTGGCTGTGACTCCGGATGGCCCCCGAGGGCCCCGCTACGAGCCTCATCCGGGAGTGATTTCCTTGGCTCAGATCACCCAGCTTCCCATCGTGCCCGTTTCGTTCCGACTGGGTTGGAAATGGACCCTTCGCAGCTGGGACCGGTTCCAAATCCCCATCCCGTTCAGTCGGTGTGATGTGGTCTTCGGAGAACCGATCTGGGTTCCCCGGTCTACTGATGAAATCGGCCGCGAACAGAGCCGAATCCTCCTGAAGGAACGACTCATGGCACTCACCCGGGACTGACCTCAAGACGCTCTCTGTCGAGGAGCCCGGCTCTCTCTTGAATCACTTGCGCTTCAGCTGTTTCTTGGTGGCAGTCTGAAGAGTGTCCACTTCGTCCCGCACCTCGGAGCGGTTTTTGGAATCCATCCGGTCAATGAAGAGGACCCCATTGAGGTGATCCACCTCATGCTGGATGGCTCGAGCCAACAGCCCTCCCGCCTTGAATTCGAAGCTTTCGTTGCGGTCGTTGATTCCCCGGACCTCCACCTCGGCCGGTCGGCAGACGTCTCCGTAGATTTCCGGGAAACTCAGACAGCCTTCCGGTCCAACCACCGCTTCCCCAACTGGCCGGATCGTCGGGTTGATGAGCACCAAGGGCATGAACGCATCGACATCGGCCGGTTGCCCGGAAATCCACAGTTGGCTTGCGCGGTCCTTGACGCCGCGGACATCGATGACCGCCAACTGCAGCGCCAGACCCACTTGTTGGGCCGCCAGTCCGATTCCGTTGGATTGGTACATGGTGTCGAACATGCCGGCGATGGTGCCGCGCAGGGTTTCATCCACGGATTCAATGCGCACTCCGCGCTGGCGGAGGATGGGGTCTCCATAGTGGACCACGGTGAACTTCATGAGAAGATTCTGGCCCAAAAGCCGGTTCCTGCCTAGTCCGTGGACGCTGGGTTTCATGGTTTCTCACTCGGATCTCAGAGGGCCAAACCGGGCGGGGCCAGTTGCCTCGATATCGCCCCCCGAGCCGTACTTCAAGGAGTCGGGGCCGGCTTCGGTGAGCCTGGCGATTTTCTGTAATTACTCGCAGGTGCTTGACTCAAATCGTCCACTGGCTAATGTGCGCGGCTCCGCGGGCCAGCACGTCGGCGGATCTACAGCGATGAAACGTCAGTACCAACCGTCGAAAATCCGCCGTCAGCGTCAACACGGTTTCCGTGCTCGCGCGGCAACCAAGAGCGGCCGCGCCATCCTCAACAATCGTCGTCGCGTGGGCCGTCGGCGCCTGACTCCAGTGTGAGTCGCTCGGATTGGGCGGGCCAATCGGGCCATAGCTTGCCTCGATCCCTGCCTGAATCCTTGCCGCAATGAACCCGCCACTGCGGCTCCAATTCTCCCGTCGGCGTCGGATCAGCCGGTCGTCCGACTTCGCTCGGCTCAAGGAGGAGGGACGCCGCGAGATTTCCGGCACCCTGATCTTGAATTGGCTCCCTTCCAAGGAGTTGCGCTTGGGGGTTGTCACCAGCCGAAAGGTGGGTTCTGCTGTGGTCCGTTCTCGCGCCCGTCGGTTGATGCGTGAGGTCTTCCGGCAGCACCAGCATGAGGTGATCGAACCGGTCTCCATGGTGCTTGTAGCCCGGAAGTCGATCACAGAAATGGCTTTGGAGACTGTGCGACGCGATTACCTGCGGGCACTGTCTCGGGCCAAACTCCGGAAGTCGATTCCTTCGGCCCCATGAATCCTATTCGACAGGCCTTGTTGGTTCTCATCCAGACCTACCGTTGGGTGGGTTCACCGATGAAGCGTTTCCTGATGGGCCCAAGTTCAGGGTGCCGATTTTCCCCCACCTGTTCCGCTTACGCGAAGGAAGCCATCGAGCGGCATGGCGTGTACCGCGGGGTGGCATTGACCACGGGGCGCTTCTGCAGGTGCCATCCGTGGGGTGGCAGCGGTCATGACCCCGTGCCCGCGGTTGCGACACACAGTCTGTCTCCGAGATCACTAAAATTTCCCAACTAGACCATGGATCGAAAAGGTATCGCGTTTATTGCAGTCTGCCTCGCCGGAATGGTGGGTCTCAAATATGTGGCCGATTTCATTTGGCCCACATCGACAGGCGCTCGCCCGGCTGCTTCAGCCACCGCATCCAGCAACGCACCGCTCTCAAAGGTCAACGCACCGCCGGCCAGCACTGCGCAGATGGCGCCGGCTTTGCCTGTGGGTCCTGTGACCGCACCGGCCTTCCAATCGGCCGAAGAGTCCCTGGTTCTCGAAAACGACCTGCTGCGCCTGACCTTCACCTCGCATGGGGGCGGTGCCCGATTGATCGAGCTCAAGAAATACCCCGCCTCGGTCGATTGCAGCGACACCTCGGCCAAAGGCGTCCCCTCGGCCTTGAACCGCTTCGCTCCGCTGCCGGCACTGACGCTGGGAGTGGGCCCGCTGACCGGCGATGGTCTTTTCAACCTTCGCAAGACCGGGACAGGAGTCCATGCCGAGAAGGCTCTCCTGAATGGCTTGGTGGTGTCTCAGGATTGGGCTCTATCCAACGGCTACTTCTTCGAAACCATTGTCACGGTCGAAAACCGGGGTGCGGCCGCCGTGTCCCTCCCTCCGCACGACTACGTTTTGGGATCGGCGACTCCCATGGATCGCCATGACATGGCAGAGGTGCAGGGATCCTATTGGTTCAATGGTGAAAAGGCCGAGCAAATCAACAAGGCCTGGTTTGCCAACGCCACTCTGGGTTGTTCGACGATCAGCACTCCGCGGACCGAGTTTTCCGGCGGCAACAGCAATGTGGTCTGGGCTGCCGTCCACAATCAGTTCTTTGCGCTCATCGCCCAGCCCGATCAATCCCCAGCGGGTGTCCGAGTGGTGGATGTGCCCCTGCCGGCACCGTCTCCGTCGGAGCTGGCGGCCGATGGTCGGTTGAATCCTCAGCCGCACGCCTTCCACACCAGTCTCACCTATCCGGCCCAGACCTTGCAGCCGGGTGAGAAGGTCACGCGTCGTCACACGATCTACGCTGGGCCCAAAGAATACAGTCAGCTCAAATCGAGCGAGAAGCAGATCGATCTCGTGATGGATTTCACCGGCATCACCGGCATCTGCGCCAAGGCGCTCCTGCTCCTGCTCAATGCCGTCCATTCGCTGATTCCCTCCTACGGAGCGTCGATTGTCGTGCTGACCATCCTCATCAAGCTGGCTTTCTGGCCCCTGACCAATGCCAGCACGCGGTCGATGAAGCGGATGTCCACCCTTCAACCGCAGATGAATGCCATCCGGGAGAAGTACAAGAGCGACCCGGCCAAGATGAACCAGAAGACCATGGAGTTCATGAAGGAGCATCGGATCAACCCCATGGCTGGATGTCTTCCGCTAGTCCTGACCTTCCCGGTGTTCATCGGGTTCTTCTTCATGCTGCGGACAGCCATTGAACTGCGCGGCGAGAGCTTCCTGTGGTGCTGTGATCTTTCACGGCCCGACAGCATTTATGTCGTTCCCGGACTGGGCTTTATCCCGCTTTTGGGAATCCCTGGCATCGGGCTTCCGCTCAACATCATGCCGGTGCTGTACCTGGCGACAGCCTGGTGGCAGTCGACGTTGACGCCGGTGTCGCCGCAGATGGATCCGGCCCAGCAGAAGATGCTCAAGTACATGCCGGTTTTCTTTGGTGTGCTTTTCTACAACTACTCCGCTGGCCTGACGCTGTACTGGACGACCCAGAATTTGATGACCATCCTGCAGACCAAGATCACCAAATCGAATGAAGGGCCCGGGACTGGAACCGGCGCTGCCGTCGTTGTGCCTGTCCAGCCCGGACGTCGAAAAATATCTTCCAAATCTCCATGAGTGCCAAAGACACCCTCTGCCAGATGCTCAAGACCCTGGGTTTCGAAGCCACGGTCACCGAGCAGAACTACGAGGACATGCTTCTGCTGGACATCCAGACCGATGAACCCAATCGACTCATCGGTCGGCAGGGCCAGACGCTGGGCGAGATCCAGTACTTGCTCAACCGCATCCTCCACAAGGGGGATGATTCGGTGCCCAGAGTGATGCTCGATGTCGGCGGTTACCGGCGTGAGGCCCGGGAGCAACTGGCCAAGAGGGCCGTCGAGTTGGCGGACAAAGTGCGCCGGTTCGGTGACATCATGGAGATGGAGCCCATGAACGCCTACGACCGCCGCATTGTGCATCAGGCTCTGAAGACGGACCCGGACATCGAGACCCACAGCGTCGAGGTCGATGGGAGCGACAAAAAGGTGATTCTCTTGCGCCCCCGTCGTCAGGCTTCGACTTCGACCGCCACTTGAACTTTGGCGAGTTGGTAGCCCTCCTCTGGGAGGATTGAATGACTCTTTTTTGTGGCTCATGGTGAGAAGGGCATGCCCCCTCACCTTGACTCTTCTGCTTCCTGCATCGATATCTGCCCAGCAAACTATGGTCTGCCAGTTCTGTAAGCTGAAGGAGGCGACGGTCCACGTGACTGAAATCGCCGACAATAAGGTCAAGAAGGTCGATGCCTGCGCCGCATGTGCGAAGGAGAAGAACTACAATGACCCGGCCGCCTTCGCCATCGCTGATCATCTTCTGGGTCTGGGTGCTGCCCAGAAGATGGAAGAGGCCTCCGAGGCGGTGGGAACCATCTCTTGCGACCAGTGCGGGTACACTCAGGCCGACTTCAAAAAGAGCGGCCGTTTGGGTTGCGCCCATTGCTACGACATTTTTTCCGACGGCTTGGATTCGGTGCTAAAGACCATGCACAAAGACATCCGCCACCGAGGCAAGGTACCGGCCGGGATACAAAGTGCCTTGAAAGGTGCGCACAGACTTCAAAGCCTGAATCGCGACCTTCAGGTCGCTATCGCCCAGGAGGACTTCGAATCGGCCGCCCGGCTGCGCGACGAAATCAAGGCCTTCAAGGCCGCTGAATGATCCCCCCTGACATGAGCATCCTCGATTTTCTGGTCCCCGCCTCCGAGGCCTGCCTGCGCAGCGGCCCACACGATAAAATCGTGCTCTCCAGCCGGGTGCGTCTGGCGCGCAATCTCCGAACCGTTCCTTTTCCCAGCCACTCCAAGAAGGCGGAGCGAATCAAAGCCTTTGAGACGCTGATGCCGGCCGTCAAATCCCTGAGCCTGTTGGGGGATGAGATCTTCGCCGAATCCATGGACAAGCTGCCCGCTCTGGACAAGCAAGTCCTGGTGGAGCGTCACCTCATCAGCCGTGAACACGCGGCCAAGAACGCCGGCAGCGGCATCGTGCTGAACCGTGAGGAGAATGTCTGTGTGATGGTCAACGAAGAGGACCATCTGCGGATGCAGGCACTGCGGCCCGGGCTTCAACTGAGGCAGGCTTGGATGGCCATTGACGCTGTCGATACGGCCCTGCAGGAGAAGGTTGAGTTCGCCTTCACCGAGCGTTACGGGTTCCTGACAGCCTGCCCCACCAATTTGGGCACCGGCATCCGCGTGAGCGCCATGCTGCACCTTCCGGGCTTGGTCTTGGCCGAGCAGATCAACCAGATCATCCAAGCCGTCAACAAGCTGGGATTGGCGGTGCGCGGGCTCTATGGCGAGGGCACCGAGGCGCTGGGCAATGTCTTTCAGGTCTCCAACCAGATGACCCTGGGTGAGCCAGAGAACGACATCGTCGAACGCATCAACAAGGTTCTGCTCCAAATCATTGAGCACGAAGAGAACGCGCGCCTCTCCCAGATGGAGAAGAAACCCGCCGTGTTGCTCAACCACATCGGTCGTGCTTACGGCGTTTTGGGAAACAGTTGGAGCATTTCCTCCAAGGAGGCCATGAATCTGATTAGCTTCCTGCGGCTGGGTGTTGACCTGGGGGTTTTCGGCAAAACGCCGAAGTCGCTTACCGATGAGTTGTTTCTCCGGAGCCAGCCAGCACACCTTCAGTTGGCCCATCCGCTCCGCGAAAAGCTCGGTTCCGACGAGCGAGACCTCTTCCGGGCTCAGATGCTTCGTGAGCGCACAGCGTTGATCCCCAAGCCCGATCCCCAGGCCTTGCTGGGGCGGCGCGAAGAGGGCTCCCCCGAATAGTTCTGAGCGAAGGCAGTGCCTCGAAATCACTGAAAAGGTCAGAGCCGTTTCTGGCGGTGGTATTTGCCAATTGTCGCCCCGAGTGCAGTTGGCGGTATCGAGATGGTTTTAAACCTCGCCGCAGCTTTCGGAATGTCTTGGCGCAGCTTTTGGCCTTAATCCCGGCGTGGATTTTGGCCCAAAACTCGCGGCTTGGACTTCGGGTTTTCTCCCGAGTCTGGAAATCAATCCGGCAAGCGGATTCCCAGTTTCTGTGCCGCCTGCATGACGTCTTTGTCGCCGCGTCCGGACAAATTCACGATGATCAGCGCATCCTTGGACATCGTGGGGGCCCGCTGGATGGCGCCTGCCACAGCATGGGCACTCTCCAGCGCCGGGATGATCCCCTCCAGCTTGGCCAGCCGTAGGAAGGCGTCCAGAGCCTCCGTGTCGGTGGCGTAGGTGTATTCCACGCGGTTCTGGTCCTTGAGCCAGGCGTGCTCAGGTCCAACCGCGGCATAGTCGAGGCCCGCGCTGACGCTGTGGGTGAGCTGGATTTGTCCGAACTCGTCCTGAAGGATGTAACTGCGGGTGCCTTGCAAAACGCCCAGAGAGCCGCCCTGGAAGCGCGCGGCGTGCTTCTCGGGCGCAATACCTTCGCCACCTGCCTCGACTCCCAGCATTCGCACGGAGGGGTCATTCAGGAATGGGTAGAACAATCCGATGGCGTTGGATCCGCCGCCGACGCAGGCGATGAGCAGGTCTGGCAGACGCTTTTCGCGTTCGAGGATCTGGGCCCGGGCCTCGTCTCCCATGATCCGGTGGAAATTGCGCACCATGACCGGGTAGGGGTGCGCTCCGTAGGCGGTGCCCAAGATGTAATGGGTCGAACGGACATTCGTGACCCAATCGCGCATGGCTTCATTGACCGCTTCCTTGAGCGTTTGCTGGCCGGCCTTCACGGGCACAACCTCGGCTCCCAGCATCTTCATGCGGTAGACGTTGAGTTCCTGCCGTTTGCAATCGACCGCGCCCATGT
>CAMCYJ010000063.1 GCA_945883815.1 Akkermansia muciniphila
AAGTTGATCTCCAGCCAAAGAGGCCATTCGTAGAGCTCCAATCCGATGTGGATCAGGAACACCAACGAAATGGCCTTCACCGGACCGTCCGCCAGCTTCACCAGAATATCGTCCCACTCCGTGTCTGTCTTCGAGGCCCAATGCTTCAGGCGGTTCTGGATGAGCCAGTCGAGGGCGCGTGAGAACAGGACCGCTAGGACTAGGTACAGCAGCGAGGCCAGGTACTGCCATCGGGGGATACCCGTATTCAGGAACGGCTCCTCCATGCCCGGGATTTGGTTGATCCAGAATGACAACTCGGTCTTGTGGCTTTGGATGAACTGCTGGTCGATCACCTGGTGCGTCAGGGCGCTGGCCTTGGAGGCCAGATCGAGACTCTTGGCGGTTGTGGTGTTGGTCGTCTCAGCCGCCAGGGTCCGGGACCAGAGGCTCCAGACCAAGGTGGCGGAACAAAGAAACATCCCGAACTGAAGGATCAGTCGTGGCAGCAGGCGTCGGATCATCGGCGCTGACCAGTTAGTCGCGGAACGACCGACTGGCAAGGGGGATTCCAAAGGTCCGGAGTCCCGTCACCGATCAGAACTCCGACTCCGAACACCCGGTCACTCCACATCGGCCGGATGCGGCCTGCGGGGCATCCCCGGCTTCCGATAATAGACCTTCCACAGCACCAGTCCGAGTGCGGGCGCTGTCATACCCGCCAACCTGCGATCGCGAGTCTCCAGCAAGGGAATCAGTTCCTCAGGCCGAAAACGCCCATGCCCTACTTGCACCAGCGTCCCCACGATTCCCCGGCACATCTTGTACAAAAACCCGTCGGCCTCGATGACCACCGTGATGCGTGGGCCAGAGCGGATGACGTCGCACCGCGTCACGTTGCGCACCGTGTGATGGCGCTCGTAACCCGGTGACGCACTGAATGCCAGGAAGTCGTGCCGCCCGATCAAGGTGGCTGCGGCCGCCCGCATCGCCACCAGATCGATGGGCTTGGGCACATGCCACTGCTGGCGGAGACCCAGGGGCTCGTGCGCTGAATCATTCCACACGGTGTACCGGTACTGTTTACCGATCGCATCGAACCGCGCGTGGAAATCGGCCCGGGTTCGAGCCGCCGCCGTGACCCGGATGTCTTCGGGCAAATGAGCGTTGGCAGCCAAGATGAGCTTGTCCGGGGTCATCCGCCATTCGGCCCGGGGCACATCGAAATGCACGGACATACCGCGGGCGTGGACTCCGGTATCGGTCCGACTGGAACTAACGACCCGGGGACCGCTGCGGAACAATCGGCCCAGGGCAACCTCCAGGCATCCCTGAACCGTGATACCCTCGACCTGCACCTGCCATCCGCTGTAGGCGGTGCCGTCGTAGGCAACGGTCAGGCGGATGCGTTGAAAACCCTCGGGAGCCGAGTCCGGACGCTCACGGGTGCGCTTTTTGGGGACTTCTTGCTCCGGGGACATCGTGGCTTCCTGGGAAGCGACACCGTCACCCCTCACAGGGTGAGACTGTCGAGGTATCCCTGCAGCAGGATGGCAGCCGCCGCCGCATCGATCTTGCCGCGCTGTTGGGCCGCCTTGGTGCCGCCGCTGCGCAGGGCCTTGGCCGCCGACACGGTGGTCAAGCGTTCGTCCCAGGTCCGGATCGGCACCAGGATCACATCCTTGAGCGCCGCCACGAACTCCCGCGCTTTGGTGGCGGCTTCACCATAGGTGCCGTCCATGTTGCGAGGCATGCCCACCACGATGAGTTCTACCTGCTGGGAGCGGATGAGTTCCTTCACCCGCTCCACCAGTTCCAAGAACGGTTCGGCCGGAATGTACTCCAGCGGACGGGCCATCATCCGCAATTCATCACTGATGGCGACGCCCACACGGACGCTGCCGGGATCGAGGGCCAGAATACGCATGGCTCAGAGCAGCGAAGCGGAATCGTTGTCGATGAGCAGCACGGCCGCCGGATTCCGACGGAGGATGGACGCCGGGCACAGCGAGTTCACCGGTCCCTGGAGCATGTTCTTCACAGGCACCGCCTTGCGCTTTTCCGGCGCGACGCAGACCACCTTGCGGGCCGTCATCAAGGCCGGGAGTGTCAGGGTGATGGCGTAGGGCGGCACCGTTTCCAGTGAAGCAAAATGTCCCTCTTTCACCTGCTGCATCTTACAGGCGTCATCGAGTCGGACTGCCTTGACCCACTCGGAGTCGTCCAAGCGGGCAACGTGGGGGTCGTTGAAGGCCAAATGCCCATTTTCACCCACACCCAGGCAGCACAAATCGATGGCCTGGGACTCCAGCAGAGCCGTGTAGCGGGCGCATTCTACATGCGGGAGATCGCAATCACCGTGGATGTAATGGAAGGCCTTGGGCTTCACCAGAGACTCGACCCGCTCCTTCATGTAATACCGGAAGCTCGCCGGATGATCGGCGGAGATCCCGAGGTATTCGTCCATGTGGAACAAGGTCACCTTGGACCAGTCGATACCACCCAAGGCCACGAGGTTCTTGAGGAACTGAATCTGAGAATTACCCGTGGCCAAGATGGCCGCTGCGGAACCATTGCGGGCGATGGTCTCCGCGAGGTAGTTGCGGACGTCCAGGGCCACGTAGGACGCCAGATCGGGTTGGCTGGCGAAGACATGAACGTCCAGGGCATCGGCCTTGAACGAACGGACCGGGGCATGTGGTTGACTCATTGAATTGGCCAGACCATGGCCTGACTGTCGCCTCAGGACAAGGTCCGGGCGAAGAGTTCCTCAAGGAGCATCGCCGAGGCTGGGAGAGCAGGGTTCAACGGACCGCAGTTGCCAATCTGCCCCGTCCTCAGACTCGCCCACTCCACTCAGACCCAGCCCCCGATCACTCCCCTTCGACCGCCGCTGCCAGCAGGGACGCTTCGGTCCATTGATCGGTCGGCCGAAGGGCCACCAAATGCCCTCGGTGAAAGACTCCGATGGTGTCACAAACCCCCAGGAGTTCCGGCAGGTAGGAACTGGCCATCACCACCGCCTTGCCCTGCGACGCCGCAGCATCGATCTGGCGATAGATGTGCACCTTGCTGCCGACATCGATGCCCCGGGTCGGTTCATCGAGGAGCAATACCTGGGAGTCGTGGTACATCAGCCGTCCGAAGGCCACTTTCTGCTGATTGCCGCCCGAGAGCTCGTGGACCGGCTGGGAATGACTGTGGGCGCGGATGTCCAGAGGGCTCATCCACGCCTGGGCCTCCCGGTGCTCCGAGGGCGGATGCCAGAAACCCCAACGCACCAAGTCGCCGGGCCGAGTGATGAACAGGTTTTCCGAGATGCTGCGGGCCAGAAGCAGTCCGTCCTCCTTGCGATTCTCGCTCAGAAATCCCAGTCCTCCGGCCCAACGCTGGCGGGGAGTCTGGGCGGAAATATCCAAATCGCCCAAGCGGACGGTCCCGGAGCGAATGGCGTCCAAGCCGAAGACTGCACGCAAGGTCTCGGAGCGACCGGCCCCCACCAGACCGAACAACCCCAGGACCTCTCCCCGCCGCAGATTGAAGGAAACCGCATGAGGTTTCTCGATGCCCTGCAGCGACTCGACTCGAAACACGTTCTCACCCAACGACCGCGAACTTCTGGGATAAAGGTCCTGAACCTCGCGCCCCACCATGATCCGAATGAGCTCCGGATTGGCGATGTCCGACAGCGCCCCGGTGGCCACGCTGGCCCCGTCGCGCAAGACCGTGTAGCGCGAGCAAACCCGGCGGGACTCCTCCAGGAAGTGGGAGACATACAGCAGGCTGACCCCCTCTTCGCGCAAGCGATCCAGCACGGCGAAGAGGTGCTCGGTATCGGCCCGGGTCAGACTGGAAGTCGGCTCATCGAGAATGAGCACCCGCGGCTTCGACCGCAGCGCTCGGGCGATCTCGACGAGCTGCTGTTGGGCGATCGGCAACTCCCCAGAGACCGCGTCCAGCGGAATACTCTCAGCCCCCAGGTGCCGAAGGGCCTCGTTGGCCAAGAGCCGCTGACGGGACCGATCCACCCAACCCCAGCGGGCGGGTTCCTCCCCGAGGGTGATGTTCTCGGCCACCGTCAGGTGCGGGGCCAAATTGAGTTCCTGATGAATCATCGCCACGCCCGCCCGCTGGGCGGCGATCGGATCAACGGGATGACATTCCGCACCGTCGAGCATCATGGAGCCCGCATCGGACTCATGGACCCCGCTCAAGATCTTGAGCAAGGTGCTTTTCCCAGCCCCATTCTCCCCGATGAGGGCATGGGCCTCGCCGGGCCCCAGCGACAGGCTCACCCCCCGCAGCGCCTGAGTGGCACCGAAGGATTTTCGGATTCCGTTGAGTTCAAGTCGGGTTGGCACGGGAAGCGTCCAGATTTTTTGGAAACCAGCCCGCAGGGAGAGAACCTGCGGCGACCAGAAACCGGGAAATCGTGACGACCAAACTAGCGATCCCCTCCCAATGCGTTCAAGCTTCGGTCTGCGTCCGAGAATCATCCACATGGAGCCTGTCCCCAATCCTCCACCCCATCCTCCGCGACTGGGAGTGAACCACGCTGGCTACCGCGGTGAGCGAATCGACGCTGCAAGAATCGTGAAGGAGATCCGGGTTCTTGCGAGCCGCCACCGATTCACCGAGCACGTGTCCGCGGTGGGAGCTCATGAGCTGGTTTTTCTGTCCCGCCTCGGTCGACGCGGTCCGCGATGCTACCTCTCGGCCGGAATCCACGGCGACGAACCCGCCGGACTGGTGGCCCTGCGTGATTTGATCCGAGACAATGCCTGGCCCGATGACCTGAACCTGGGGATTTGCCCCTGCCTCAACCCCCAGGGCTGCGAGCTGGGCACGCGCGAAAATGCCGCTGGCATCGACCTCAACCGGGACTACCGGGACCCCCGCTCGACCGAGGTCCGGCTCCACCTCGAGTGGCTGTCCTCGCTCCCGCCTTGGGACATGTCGATCTGCCTGCACGAAGACTGGGAATCGCACGGTTTCTACCTGTACGAATTAAATCCTGGAAACCAGCCCTCGCTGGCCGGGCCCATCCTCGAGTCCGTCCGCACTGTGTGCCCCATCGATGCCTCACCCTGGATCGACGGCAAAGAGTCCACCGCCCCAGGACTCATCCGACCCACGGTCGATCCCACACAACGGCCCGATTGGCCGGAGTCCTTCTGGTTGCTCCAAAATGGCTGTCCGGAAGGCTACACTCTGGAAGCCCCCTCCGACTGGCCCCTGCCCGTCCGGGCGAAAGCTCTGCAGCTCGCGGTGCAAACGGCCGTGCAACGTCGGACTTCCCACACCTGAGCAGACCCACCGAGGGGCACGTTCCGGCTTGGACACTCCGGCCACCCCACTCTCACACTGCGCGAGACATGCACCTGTCCCGACTCAAACTGCGCGACTTCCGGAATTACGTCCGGCTGGATGCCGAGTTCGGGCCCGGCTGTCACGTCCTCCTGGGCAACAATGCCCAGGGCAAGACCAACATCCTGGAAGCCATCTACCTGTTGGCGACCTTGAGATCGTTCCGCGGCTGCGGCGGAGCGCAAATGATCCGGCAGGGGGCCAAGGGCTACTTCGTCGGCGGCTCGGTGGAGGGCCAAGGGGTCAGCGAGATCAAGGCCTACTGGTCGCCGAAGGAACGCAAACTCTCCCTCAATGAACGGCCCATTCGAAAATTGGCCGATTACTTCGGCGTCTTGCGGGCGGTGGTTTTCTGCTCCGAAGACCTGGCCTTGGTGAAGGGACCAGCCCAGGGGCGACGGCGCTTTCTGGATCTGCTCTTGGCCCAGACCCTCCCGGGCTACCTCCCGTTGCTGATGCGCTATGCCAAGGCTCTCCGGTCCCGGAATGCGCTGCTCAAGCAACCCGTCGTGGATCTCGTCGAATTGGATGGATTCAGTCAGGAGCTGGTCCTGGCGGGTGAGTCGCTGATCACGGCTCGGCGAGACTTCGTCCCGGAACTGGCCCCGCGAGTTCAGTCCGCCTTCCGGCGCATCGCGGTCGAAAGCGACGAACTGGCGCTGCATTACCAACCCAGTGTGACCGGCGACTTCGCCGTAGCCCTGTCTCAATCCCGCGCCCGGGAACGCGCCCTGAAGACCACGGTCGTCGGCCCCCATCGCGATGAACTGACGCTGCTCGTCAATGACCGCGCCGCGGCGCCCTACACCAGTGAGGGCCAAAAACGCACCCTGGCGATCGCTCTAAAACTGGCGCAAGCCGAGCATCTCGCCGCCGTGTACGGGACTCCACCGCTCTTGCTCATCGACGACGTCATGGGTGAGTTAGACTCTCGACGTCGATCGGCGTTCGTTCCCCTGTTGCAGCAATCCTTCCGTGCCGGCGGGCAGGTGTTCATGACCTGCACCGAGGAAAACTGGCCCCGACAATTGGGTTGTGAACTCCGGCGCTGGAAGGTCGACAAGGGGCAATTGGCCCCATGGTCCGAGTAGCCGCTCGCCCGGCGACGACGGCAGCCACCCGGCTCCTCCGGGAATCAGCGGGCCTTGGGGGCGCCCGTCGGAGGCAAAGTCGGGGCCATCAAGAGATTGGTTTTGGAGGATGCCGTGGCAACCCCATTGGTGCCGGAGCCGACGGAGTCTTCCGCGAGGCTGATGTCCTGGGTACTCGGACGCCGGGTGGCTCGCACGACAGCCACATCCCCCGTGCCATCGACCCCCAACATGGGGCGTCCGACGCGAGACATATAAGTGTGTCGCACGGCCAAGGTCCCGTCGGAGTGGATGCGGTGATGGAGAAAATCGTCCGCTCCGTATTGATGGAGCACGTGCAAACGATTCTGGGCATCCATCGCCATGGACGGCGGATTGAAGGACACGACCGTCCCCAAAGGAACAACCTTGTAAGTCACCGACGCTTCCGGATTGGTGATGACGGCAAAGATGCGCGCCCGCTTGAGGTAATTGGCCTGAACGATGGCGTATCGGCGGCGTTCAGCTCCGCCGCCCAAGACGCCGAATTCTCGCTCCCACAAGACCACACCCGTCATGACCTCAAACTCTGCCGGCGCCGTGATGACGTGGTCTTCACCGGAGCCGGTGTACACCGTGGCCGACACGTTGTATCGGCCGACCTGGTCGATCTTGAACAACGGAGTCAGGTCGAACCGCAGCGTCGCCCGAGCTCCGGGCTTCAGGGTGAAGGCCCCGGTATCTTCCAAATCGGCAATACGAGCGACACCCACGCCCGAGACGTTCTCAACGCTAAATCGCAACCAATCCGAACGCTCTCCTAAGCGCAGCGGCGCCCCGGTGAAATTGGCGACCCTCAGAATGACCTCACTCGTTTCGCCGGTAAGAAACTTGTTCTGGTCGAACTCTAATTTCACATCCACCTGAGCGTGGACAGTCATGACCAGCAGAAACAGGCAGAGCCACGAAGATAAACGGTGCACGTCGGAGATTGTAGGGCTCCCCGGAGAAATTGAAAGAGTCCCGAAGGATCCCTCAGCGCCCGCGATGAAGGCCGTTGACGCCGTCTGGCAAACGATTCAAGACCCGCACCTCTTCGGCGCTCAGGGCTCGATCGAACACCGCCAAATCGTCCATCCAACCCGTGAAGCCCAGACCCAGCATCATCACCGCGTCATCCCCATTCCAGGTGTAGGTGTGCTGCCGCTCCGAGAGGCGGCCCACCGGTTGGCCGTCCATGTAGAGAGCCACCCAACCGTCGGGCTTCCCGGTGTTGAAGTTCTCGCAGGTAAAGACCACCTGATGCCACTCCTCCCGTCGGAACGGGGGATTGGTCACGACGATCAGCGGCTTCTCCGACAACGGCATCTTGCCCCAGTCGCGACCCTCCGGGTTCCACACCTTCTTGTCGGCGTAAGTTCCCAGGCGCAGGTGCTTGGGATTGTCGTCCGGGGTGAACTCCACAAAGAGCGAGGCGTCATCCCAAGCCTTGGAGGTGATCTGGATCACATCCGAATACTCCTTGGGAATGTCGATTTCCGGGGTCGTCCTCAGCCAAAAACTGACCGTCGCGGACCAAGCCGTGGGCTTCCAGGGAAAGTTGCCCGGCACCCGGAACCCCACCACATCGGAAATCTTCCTCTCAAAGCGCAGAGCGCCTCCGTGTCGGCCGGCGTGCGGATCGATCCACACGGCCCCATTGGTTGGCAATCCCGCCCCGGTTTTGCGCGGAGAATCCCACTTGGGGCCCGTTTGGAACCGCCGCTCCCCCCCACCCACCACCGCATCTGGCGATTGGTCGAACGGGGCATGGAACACCAACGAGGAGGCCAACCGAGACGGGGCCATGCTTCGGGTGCAACCGGCCCACAGGGCCAACGAAGCCATCAGACAAAGGGTGCGCATGGCCGGAGAATGACCGTATCTGAGGAACCTGGGAATCCTCTTCCGCGCTGCACGCGCCAGTTGCGTCCCGCAAGGTTTGCTGTTTCCTACACCGGTGGATCTGTTCAACCGACCCGACGGGCTTCAAGACATTCGGGACAAGGTGATCGCCGGTGAGCGACTGACGCCCGGGGACGGGTTGCGGTTGTTCCAATCTCGGGACCTCAACGCGCTGGCGGCTTTGGCCGACTTCGCCAACCAGCGTCGCAATGGACGCCAGGCCTCCTACATCCTCAACCGGTACATCAACTACTCCAACTACTGCATCCTGAGCTGCCAGTTCTGCGCCTTCAGCCGCAAGAAGCGCGACAACGACGGGTTTCAACTGACCGAAGAACAAATGGTGACCAAGGCTCGCGAGGCGCTGGCCCTGGGCATCACCGAACTCCACATCGTTGGCGGGCTGCACCCGTCGCTGCCCTTCTCCTACTACACCGGGTTCCTAAGGGCCTTGAAAGCGGTGGATCCGCGCCTGCAGCTCAAGTGCTTCACCGCCGTGGAAATCCTGCACTTGGCTTGGCTGGCCAAGAAGAGTGTTCGGGACACCCTCCAGGAACTGAAGGCGGCGGGTCTCGAATCCCTCACCGGCGGCGGCGCAGAGATCTTCCGCAAGGAGGTCCGCAGCCGCATCGCCACCGGCAAGGAAAGCGGCGAGGAGTACCTGGGTGTCCACGGCACCTGGCACGAACTGGGTGGGCGCAGCACCTGCACCATGCTCTACGGCCACGTCGAGTCGCTGGAAGACCGCGTGGATCACCTGGACCAGTTGAGGCGCCAGCAAGACCGCAGCCGCGGATTCACGGGCTTCATCCCCCTGCCCTATCAACCCGACAACAACCGGATGCCCGTCCAGCACGCGCCCAGCGGGTATGACCAGTTGCGGACCATCGCTGTTTCCCGCCTCTACCTCGACAACATCGATCACATCACCGCCTACTGGGTGGGCATGGGATTGAAGATGGCCCAGGTCGCCCTGAGCCATGGAGCCGACGACTTGCATGGGACGATCCTGGAGGAGCACATCTTCCACATGGCCGGTGCAAAGTCTCCCCAAGGGACGCCCGAAACGGATCTGGTCCGCGCCATCCGCGAGGTAGGCCGGGAACCGGTCCAACGCAACACCTTCTACGAACCCATCCGAGTGTGGCCGACAGAACCTCGGCCCGAGGCTGCGGCTGCAGCGGCGACCGCGGCGTCGTCGGACGGACTTGCGCTCGCCTGATCGACGCCCTTGGGAGAACCTCCGGCCATGCCCGTCACGCTTTCAGAGCTTCAGGCACGGGAACTCCAGTTCCTGGCCCCTTACGCGCAGAAAAGCGCCGAGAGTCGCGGACGCGTCCATACCGAGAACCCGCCCACCTGGCGCACCGAATTCCAGCGCGATCGGGATCGGGTGGTCCACAGTCGGGCTTTCCGTCGACTGGAAGGCAAGACCCAGGTCTTTTTGAACGGTTCGGGGGATCACCTGCGAACCCGCCTGACCCACACCATGGAAGTGGCGGCGATCAGTCGCAATATCGCGCGGGCTCTGCGACTCAACGAAGACTTGGCCGAGACCATCGCCTTGGCCCACGACCTCGGCCACTCCCCCATCGGTCACAAAGGCGAATCCATGCTCGACCGCCTCATGAAGGACCACGGCGGATTTGAGCACAACCAGCAGAGCCTCCGGGTCATCGAGGAGTTGGAGCGCAAGTACCCTCGATTCCCAGGGCTGAACCTGAGTTGGGAAGTCCGCGAAGGCTTGGCCAAGCACGGCGTGGCCTTCGAATCCGTCGAGGGCACGCGACGACGCCAGCACCATCAGGCTTCGCTGGAGGCGCAGCTGGCCAACCTCGCCGACGAGGTCGCCTATTACAGCCACGATCTGGATGACGGGCTCGACAGCGGTTTGCTCGATGAAAAGAAGCTGCTCAAGGAAGTGCGCGTGTGGGCCAAGGCCGCCCGGGCGGTGAAACGCAATTTCGGCGAGCTGCCCGCCGAAAGCCGGCGCTACTACACCATCCGTCAAATCATCGACCAGCAGGTGATCGATGTCGTCAACACCACCGAGGCGCACATCCTCGAGGCGGGAGTCCAGTCGGCCGACGATGTGCGCACCCATCGCAAGGCACTGGTCCACTACAGTCCCGAGCGCCGTCTCGAGAACTTAGAACTGCGCAAATACCTGTACCAGAATCTCTACTACCACCCGGTCGTCGCCGAGCCCAACAACCGGGCCATCCGGATGCTCAGCGAGGTCTTCCAAACCTACATCACCCACCCCACGGAACTGGGACTGGCAGCCCGCAAGCGCATCGAAGTCGATGGACTGCATCGGGCCGTTTGCGACTACGTGGCCAGCATGACCGACCGCTACCTGATCCAGGAGCATCACCGCCTGTTCGGCCTGCAGCTCGGGTGACGCCACGAACGGACTGCCCGCCGGCCCGCCCTTCAGTGCCCACGGGACAAGACCTCGCGCAAGGCGGTCTTGAGGATTTTTCCGGTAGCGTTGCGAGGCAGCGCAGGCAGCACCACGGCGCGTCGCGGCACCTTGTAGTCGGCGAGGTTTTCTTTGAGAAAGGCGATGAGGGTGTGCTCGTCGAGAGACTGGCCCTCGTCCATGGCCACGAAGGCCACAGCACGCTCGCCCCGCCGCTCGCACGGTTCACCGACCACGGCTGCCTCACGGACGCCGGGAAACCGGTAAATGACCTCCTCGATCTCCCGTGGGTACACGTTCATGCCGTTGGGCTTGAGCATGTCCTTCTTGCGATCGGTGATGACGTACCAACCGTCGGGGCGCCGATGGCCGATATCGCCGGTCAACAACCAGCCGTTGCGGATCGTCTCGGCCGTCTTTTCTGGGGCATTCCAGTAGCCGAGCATCACATTGCCACCACGGACGCAAATCTCCCCGTCCACGCCGTCTCCCAATACGTTTCCCTGATCATCCTGCACCGACACCTCCACGCCCGGGATGGGCACACCAATGGTGCCGGGCTTGGGGTTCTGGGGCGGGTTGACGGTCACCACCGGGCTGGTCTCGCTCAGTCCGTACCCCTCGATCAATGGCACCCGCGGATGGCGCGCATTGAATCCATGGAGGATTTCCATGGGCAGCGGTCCGGCACCACTGACACACAGGCGCAGCGACGTGAACTCGATCCCCGCCGGAATTTGCGACAACGCTCGGAACAGCGCCGCCATCGCTGGCAATAAGGTCCCCTGGTTTTGCAGGATCTCCGCAATCATGTGCTTGGGAGAATTGAGCCCCTTCACCGCCACCACCGAGGCCCCACTGAGCAGTGGCAGCAAAAGACCCACGGTCAGCATGAAGCTGTGGAACATCGGCAAGAGCACCACCAGACGATCCTCCTCCGCCAAGTCCAAGAAGTCCCGGCAGGAGGCGACGTTGGCCAGCAGGTTGCGGTGGGACAGCATCGCCCCCTTCGGATGGCCTGTGGTCCCGCTCGTGTAGATGAGCACCGCCAGATCGTCACCGCCACGGACAGGATCCGAAATTTCGGCCGCCTCGGTGGGCAGTATCTCCGCGTCCAAGACCTGTATCGTCGGATGCAGAGCCTTCAACTCCGGCAAACCGGCCTGGCTCGACTCGGCGATGACCCACTCGATGCCCGCGTCTTGGAGCATGTAGGCCACTTCCGCCGGTTTGAGGAAATTGTTGATCGGCACCACCACCGCGTCCGCGGCCAATACCCCGAACAGGGCTCCGACGAACTCCGGACAATTCTTCAGCCAGATCGCCACACGATCTCCAGGTCGGATTCCCTTCCCCTTGAGAAGACCCGCCGTCCCAAGAATCTGGTCCCGATAATGGCCGTATGTGTAGCGGGAATCGCCCCAGTACAAGGCCGTTTTGTCAGGACGGGACCGGGCGACGGCGAGGAATTCAGATGCTAGATGATTCATGGCGCGAGTCGTTGCGTCTGAGGGGATCTCAGAAACTGAATTGTTGTGCGGAATCAGACAAGTCATCCCAACGAGCCGCCCCGCGGCAGTGATCGGGATCTCCCGCCCGCGTTCAGCGACGGCTGAAGATGCGATTGGCCTCGGCGAGGGTTTCCTTGGATCCAATATCATACCAGATGCCGGGAACGCTCCAGGTCATCACCGGGGTTCGCGGATACAACCACTGAATCAGGCGGCCCGGTTGGTCCGGATTATTGCCCTCGGCGATGTACTGCCGGACCGATGCCAAGTACTGGCGCGGGTAATAGTAAAGCGCGATCCCAATGAGCGTGCTGGCCGGCTCGGTGGGCTTCTCGACAAAACTGGTGATCCGGCCGGTTGCATCAATGTCTACGACGCCATACTTGCGGGCCTGCTCGAGGCTCCCCACGTCGTAGACGCCCAGCACCGGACCGCTCTGGGAACGGCAATAGTCCCCGAACCCGCGGAGGCTCTGGTTGAAGAGGTTGTCACCGGCCACCACGATCAAGTCGTCATCGAGCTTCTCTTGTTCAAGCACCAGGTTCAGGTCACCGATGGCCCCCAGCTTGTTGGAATCGTCGGTCGATCCGTCGTTGATCACCGAGAACCGGAACGGGTGCTGGGAGGCCTGCCGATACGCCTCGGACCATTGGGAGAAATGCCCCGCGAACTTGGCATTGCTCACCACGAACACCTCGTCGATGCCTCCGATCGGGGCCAGGTTGTCCATGACGTAATCGATCATGGGTTTGCCAGCGACCGGCAAGAGAGGCTTGGGCTGGGTCAGAGTCAGGGGATACAGCCGAGTGGCATAGCCGGCGGCCAGGATGAGGACCTTCATGGATTGCCCAAGGCTACTCCGGATTTCAATCGGTCTCCAATCAAGAACCCTCGTTCGCTGGGCAACGTTCTGAGGACCGCCCCGGTCGATCTCCGAAGTTTCGATCGCTGGCGAACGAGAGCTGAACGACCTCCGCAGAATCTTGCAGAGAATGACAAGTTCCTCGCAAAAGTGAGTCTTCCGAATGCCATCAACTCAGACAGGCTCTCAGACTTACCGTCACCGGAAGGGATCAAAAACAGGGCGTGGCAGCCCGTCTGAACCGCGGTAAGTCTGGACAGAAACTATAAGACTCGCCTAAACCCTGTTCACGGCTGTCGCGGAAAACCAGCCGGATGGATTCCTGACCTGAGACCCCGGGCCTCTGGAAGGGTTCCTGCAAAACCGCATGACCCAAAGCCATTCCATCCTGGCGGACCAAGTCCGTGCCCTCATTCGCGGTTGCTCGAAGCCGGAGAACCTTCTCGGCGCGGCCGAACACTCTTCCCAACCTACCGATTGGGAGCGGGTGGCCCTGGACCTGTTCGCTCTCCAATACGAGACCGTCCCGGCCTACCGACTTCTCTGCGATGCCCGAGGGCGCCACCCCGGAGCCGTTCGCTCTTGGCTCGAGATCCCGGCGGTGCCCACTCAGGCCTTTCAGGAGCTGGAGTTCACGGCCATCGCACCCGAAGCCCGGTCCCGAGTATTCCATTCGTCGGGCACCACGGCCCAGCGTCCGAGTCGACACTACCATCATGCCCAATCCCTGACCCTCTATGAGGATTCCCTGCGTCCTTGGTTCGCGGCGCACTTGCTGACCCCGGACACTGCGTTCCCGCAGGGCTTGCGACCTCGCTGCCTGGCCCTGACACCGCAGCCCACCAACGTGCCCCATTCGTCACTGGTCCACATGCTGGAGGTGGTGATCCAAGATTTCGGCGGCGCGGGCTCTGTCTTCACGGGCCGCGTGGGCGGAGACGGCGCGTGGGAATTGGGCCTTGAGGCCACACTCGAAGCACTCGAGTCAGCTTGCACCGACGGAGCCCCGATCCTAGTCCTCGGCACGGCTTTTCTGTTTCTCCACCTGCTCGACGCGCTCTCGGCCCAGGGGCGGTCCTTCCGATTGCCTGCGGGTTCGCGAGTGATGGAGACCGGAGGCTACAAGGGCCGCTCCCGTTCCCTGCCCCGCGCCGAACTGCACGCGGCCATTGCCCGGCAGCTGGGTGATGCCCAGATCATCCCCGAGTACGGCATGAGCGAACTCTCCTCGCAGGCCTACGAGTCGGGCGGCCGGTTCCGGTTCCCGCCATGGGTGCGCATCCGCACCCTCCATCCCGAAACCGGCCTCGACACGCCCGAGGGAGAACCGGGCATCCTGCGGATCCACGATCTGGCCAATGTCTGGTCGGTCGCCGCCCTGGAAACCAGCGACCTCGGCCGGCGCCATGGGCAATCGTTTGAACTGTTGGGACGTGCGGCCGAGGCTGAACCCCGCGGTTGCTCCCGGATGACCCTTTAATGCGGCCATGAACCTCCACCAACTATTCCTCGCTGACCTCGGGCCCGAACTCCAGCTCACCGCGGAAACGCTGCGGCAGGCCAGCTTCGCCGTGCGCCGCAACCGCAACGAATGGCTGCTGCGCCAACGCACCCACGCGATCATCGAAATGATCGCCCACACGGCCGACCAATGGTTGGAGCCGGAAAACGGTTTTCGGCTCCTGGCCTTGCGCGATGGCCCCCGGGAAACCGGGTGGAGCCCGGCCACCCTGGCGCGCGGACTCGACACCTTCTTCCGCTCCATCACGGTCGAGTCACTCGAGGCCCTCGTCGCCCAGGATCTTGGCGACGCCCGCCGCCTCGATGACTTCGGAGCGGGGTCGGCCGAGCACCGCACGGGCCGCACCTCGCTGGCCGTGGGACCCGAGCTATTGGTGCACCTGACGGCCGGCAATCTGCCCAATCCGGCCCTGTTCTCCATGATCCTGGGATTGATCACCCGATCGGCCCAGATCGTGAAATGCCCCCGCGACGCTTCGCTGTTGCCTCGGCTCTTCGCCCATTCGCTGGTCGCCACCGAGTCGAAGCTCGGAGCCAGTCTGGAGCTGGTTTCCTGGAGCCACGACGAGCGCAATGCCCGCGAACTCGAAGACCTGCTGTTCTCCGAGGCGGCCTGCGTGACCGCCACCGGCAGCGACAGCATGCTGGCCGAGGTGCGCCCCCGCATTCCCTCCCGCACCCGCTTCATCGGCTACGGGCATCGCATCAGCTTCGGCCTCATCGCCAAGGAATCGTTGAGCCCGTATTCGCGCAAGCGACTGGTGCGCGCCATGGCCGACGACATTACCGCGTGGAACCAATTGGGGTGCCTTTCTCCCCACGCCTACTACGTCGAGGAGGAGGCTTCTGGAAGTGCGGAAACCCTGGCTGAGGAACTGGCGGCAGAACTGGAACGTCGTGAAGCGACCGAACCGCGCGGAACCATCGGTGTCGCCGAATCGGCACTCATCCAGTCCCGACGCAGTATCTTTGAATTGAGAGCCGCCGCGATGGCCTCCATGGCGGAGCGCAACCTCAACCGATCGCTCTTCTTCGATCCGCCGGCCATGGTGCGTCTCTGGGCCAGCTCCCAATCCACGGACTGGACCGTGGTGCTCAACCACGACGCCCGCTTCCAGCCCTCCTGCCTCCACCGGTTCATCGAACTCAAACCGGTGCAAAATTGGGGCGAGCTTCTCCGGTTCGCCGAACCGTTCCGCCATCAGCTGTCCACGGTGGCCGTGGCAGCCCCCGATGACCGTTTACCGGAAATGGCACGTCAACTGGCCCATTGGGGCGTGAGCCGAATTTGCCCCATTGGCCGGATGCAAGAACCCCCGGCGGCCTGGCGACACGACGGCCGTCCCGCCTTGGGCGACTTGGTGACTTGGACCGACCTCGAAACCTGACCCCGCCCTCAGCCCCTGTTTTATGGAACTCCGAAAAACCTTTCAGATCGAAGCCGCTCACCGCCTCCCCAACGTACCCACAGGCCATAAATGCGCCCGTCTCCACGGGCACAGCTGGAGCATTGAGGTCGCCATCGAGGGGCCCGTTGGAGACGACACGGGGTGGGTCATGGACTATGCCGACCTCAAGGCAGCCTTCCAGCCCATCCATGATCGGATCGACCACAACTACCTCAATGAAATCCCGGGCCTAGAAAACCCCACCAGCGAGCGGTTGGCCGTGTGGCTCTGGAACGAACTGAAACCACGCCTGCCCCTCTTGAGCGAACTGGTCATCGCCGAGACCTGCACCTCGCGCTGCGTCTACCGCGGTCGATGAGGTGGGAGTCCGTCTCCGATCAAGCGACCCGGTTGACGGGGATCTTGATGACCACCTTGCGGATCCGGTTCGGTTGCCCATGGATCACTTTCGGACGGTGGGCGTCACTGGGGAAAAAAATCGAAAACCGACCGGACGCCTGAGTGATGGGCGTGTAATCGTCGACAGGGAGCCAGAACTGGACATCGTTTCCGAAGGGACCATCCGGGCTCAATCCATCGCGGGGGATCCAGTCGATCGTCTCGATGCCGGCGATGGTGTACTGGATGTCGATGTGCTCCCGGTGGCTTTCAAACCGGCAGACCGGGCGTTCCTGGGTGGTGTACTCCTGAACCGACGCATGCAGGGTGGGCCCGTCCAACTCATAGGTTCCCAGCGGGGTCTCTGGAGTCAGGGTCCGCAGCCAGTCGAGACACAATCCCCAGACCGGGCTGGATCGGAGGAACGGAGACCAGGTCTCAGGACAATTCAGGGTGGCGTGGAGCATGGTGTTGGAGGGGGGTTCGAAGGTTGGGGATCGGAGCGGCGGATCAAACGGGCCTGAGGAACTTCGCTGCAAAGGCTCCATCGACTGATGTCCGCACCGGATGGAGGCTGCGCCGCGCCGACTCGGTCCATCCGGAGTGATCTCGGAGGAACGCTTCGACCACCTGCTCGTTCTCCTCCGGTTCCAGACTGCAAGTGCTGTACACCAGGACGCCGCCCGGGCGGACGCGCGGGGCTGCCTGTCGGAGCAACTGAAGCTGTTCAGCCGCCAATCGCGTAATCTCCTTCGGCTGGATGCGCCAGCGCAGTTCCAGCCGACGACGAAGCACTCCCGTGTTCGAACACGGAGCATCCACCAAGACGCGATCGAAAAGGTCTTCAGGCCCGCCGAATTCCGGATTGGGCTGCAGCTCGATTCCGGTAACCCCCAGGCGTTGGGCGTTCTCACGGACCAGATCCAGCCGACCCGCATGGGCATCATGGGCGACGATGCTTCCGGTGTTCTTCAAGCGCTCAGCGATGGCGAGAGTCTTGCCGCCGGGAGCCGAGCACAGATCCAAAATGCGCTCACCGGGCTGGGGATCGAGCAACTGCACGGCCATCAGGGTGCTGGGATCTTGCACATAGAATCCGCCCTCCCGGAACGAACCCAGGGTTTCCAAGGAAGGATGCCGACCGAGAGCGAAGACGGCGTCGGAATCGGCCCAATCCACCGGGACCGGAGTCGCTTCAACCCCCTCTGAGCTCCACCGGGCCAGCAGGTCTTGCGACGTGGTCCGGAGTCGATTGACCCGGGCCAGAGTAGTCGGCGCGGAGTTGTTCCAGGCCAGCAGCCGTTGCAAATCGGCCTCGTTCAGGACTGCGGCCCAACGCTGCACCAACCACTCCGGATGAGACCAGCCCAAGGCCGGTTGTTTCAGCCGCAGCGCATGGAGGGTCTGGCGGCAGGCGTCTTTTTCGCGGGCCACCCCGCGCAGCACCGCGTTGACAAAGCCACTCTGGGCCGAGAATCCGCGCTGACGGGCCAACAGGACGGCCTCATTGACCACCGCATGATCGGGGACCCGGTCCAGGAACAGCAGCTGGTACAAGCCCATTTGCAAAATACCCCGAAGGACCGGCCTCTGTGGCCGCCCATCGGTGCGGGATGCAATGATGTGATTCAGGACCGAGCGGTTGCGCAACACGCCGAAGGCAATCTCCTGAGCCAGACGCCGATCTCCCTCCGAAAGTGCCTGCAGGCCCGGGATCCGCTCCAGTCGGTGTTCGAGGAAATCCCCCGACTCCCCGCTTTGAAGAAGGATTTCCAGCACCGACGAACGGGCTGTTGGCGGTGGCAGCGGACGGGCCCGTGGCGGGCGCTCAGATGAGTTCGAGGTCATCGGCCTGAATTTTTGCAACAACGGCCTGCCCGATGAAATCGAGCCGCAAGTGAACATCGGACATCTTGGCGCGGCTTTCCACCCAAGCCTCCATACCCCGCAAGGGTCCTGATTTGATGCGCACTTGCAGTCCCGCCTTGATCTCCGGGCAGACCTGGATCTCCACCTGCGCATCGAGGGCTCGGTAGATGTCGTCGAGTTGGCCCACAAACTCCGCCTGATCCGGGACATCCAGCAAATTGGCCACATACCGGTTCTGCACCAGCATCTGGCGATGGCGCCTCTCCACCCGAGCAAAGAGGTAGCCGGGAAACAGTGGCTTCTCGAAGACCACGCGCTTGCGCACGTAAGTCTTCACACTGCGGTACACGGGCAAGCGGTGTTCGTAACCCTGTTCCACGCAGAATTCTGCCAGCTTCTTCTCCGACCTCGGCCGGCAATGAGCCACAAACCAAAGCAACTGAGTCCACTCTGGTTCAATCAACAGAGGATCGTCCTGTTCAGAGGATTCGGAAGGATAGGAAGCCATTCTGAAACTGGGGATGCCCGGGTTGAAACCCGGCATCCCAATAAACCGTGCGGCGTGACTGCGGGCCGACTAGGCCGCCGCCACGTACGCCGTGATACCGTCGATGCGGTATATCTTGGATTGCCCCTCGGACCGGAAGGATACCTCGACCCCGACAGGTTGACCCACGAAGATCTTCGCGAAGGGTGTCAAGTAGCTGAGGATGTTCTTGTCCGGATCTCCATCCCAGGCTCCCAGGATTTGGAAACGCTCCTTGATGCCGCTTTGGACCTCGGTGACGTGGATGACCGTCCCCGGCCCGACCACATCGGTGCGGACATTGGCCCAGTCGGTACCACGGGCGCGCCCCAGGTCGCGCTCCAACTCGGCCTTGCGCCGCTGGAGCACCCGCTGCATTTCCTTGGCGGACTTGTACTCGTGATTCTCGCGGAGGTCTCCGTAGCTGCGGGCCAGAGCGATGTCCTTGACGTTGGCCGGGACCCGCTTGGTGACGAGGTCCTGATACTCCTCCTGACGGCGCTGGAGGCTGGGCCAACTCACCAGGAAGATGTGATCCTCCTTCTTGTTGTCGCCGGTGATCATCTCCTGGATCGCCGGGTAGGCCTTGACGATGCGGGCGAACAGGGACCGTTTGTCCATGTCGTCGAAGCTGGGCGAGAGCTGCAAACTGCGAGTCAGATCGCGGATGACATCGATATCCGCCGACTCGATCAACTCCGGCAAGAGCTTGATGTCGTCGAGGATGAAATCGTGTAGACGGTTGGATCGCTTCTCGTTGAAGGCATCCCGCTCCATGGCAGTCAGCATCGCACGGAAGACCTCAGGCCCGAGGATGTCGGCGAAGTGATCACCGCGCTCCTTGCCCAGCCAAAGCAGCATCTCGCTGCTGGCGCCGTGCTGGCTGATGAGCCGGATCAACTCCTGCTTGAGCAACTGACCCCGGCTCTCCAACAGCAGGAGCCGGGCGCATTCACCCGCCAACTTCGCGCTGACGTTGTTGATGATGAGGATGAGCTTGGCGCCCCAATCGGGCACGGAATCCCGCAAAGCCTCCAAGGTGCGGCGATGCTTGGCCGCGGGCAGTTCGGCAAAGAATTCCACCAACTTGCTCTGGCTGGTGAGAATGTCGCGAGCCGTGATGGGTCCTTCCGGGATGTCGAGGGCCGCCAATTTCTTGAGGTCATCACGAACGAAAACACCTTCCAATGCCAGGGCGGGCATGGTGACCGCGTGGTTGGTGATGTCGGCATTGAGAATGGCAACGATCTCGGTGATCACGGCCTTGTCGTTGATGTCAGCAACGCTCTTGAGGATTTCTGAAGCCACCGCGACGCGGGCTTTCAGGCCCTTGGCGGCCTTGAAATCTGTGGCCAGGCGCACACCGATATTGACCTCGGAATCCTGATAGAGGATGTGCTCGGTCTTCTTGAGCGGCACGGTGAAGTGACCGTCCTTCTTCATCTCTGACCGGGCGACTTCCCACCACTTCTTCCAATCGCTGCTGATGACATCCTTCAGGACGACTTGGATCTGGTCGGCGGTGGCCGAGCCACCGAAATTGTTCAACGCCAGCTTGACCACGGAAAGATGATGCAAGGCCGCCTCGCGCTTCAACCCGTCGAGGTCGAGGGCCTTGCGGGCAAGAATGTGGTCCTTGGCTATGGGCTTGAGCGACTCGGCCGAGAAGGAGAGGTCCATCGAGTGACCTGCTTTGTTGGTGAAGTCGATGTTCAGGCGTCCCAGGGCAAGATCCACAGAAACAATACGACCAAAACCCCAGCTCTTGTGATGGCAGAATCCTGCTTCCTTCAGCGTCAGCAGGGGGGCGATGTGGGATTTCTGAATCTTTCCGGCGGCAACCAGTTTCTCAAGTTCGTCTCTCATGATCGGCTCAAAGTAGGCAGCCCAGTGTGGGCGGTCGGGAACTATGCGCCGCGGAGGTCCTTCAGACCAACATGAAATTCATCCGTCACAGTTCTGGTCTCTCATAAGAGTCTCCCCTAATCGGCCATAGGGATACCATAGACTCCCTCTAAACCGGAACGAACGGTGCGTTCTGAAGGAACGCCGCATAACGCCCGTGCAGTCGGGTTATTCCGGGAT
>CAMCYJ010000064.1 GCA_945883815.1 Akkermansia muciniphila
CGCCCAAGCCGCCTCCATCGTAGTCCCAGTATCCACGGAAGGTTCCGTGGACGCGGTGCGGGTGGTAAGGCTTGTACGGTGCGGGCCCGAGCCAGAAGTCGTAATCGAGTTCACTCGGGACGGCCTGCGGTTTCAGGTCGGTGCGGCCGATCCAATAGAACTTCCAATCGAAGCCGGTCGAGGCGTTGAGGGTGACCTTGAGCGGTCCGTCGCCCAGCATCCCGTGGATCACGGCCTTGCGGATGTCCTTCACCGGGACGCCCATGCCGTAAAAGTTGTCTTGGAAGCGGAACCAGGTGTTGAGGCGGAAGATGCGCTTGTGCTTCTTCACGGCGGCGACGACCGCCCGGCCTTCGGCGATGGTCCGGGTCATGGGCTTCTCGCACCAGATGTCCTTGCCCGCCTTGGCTGCGGCAATGGAGATGATGGCATGCCAGTGGGGCGGGGTGGGCACGTGGACGATGTCGATGTCCTTGCGGGCGAGCACCTCGCGGAAGTCCTTGTAGCCCTTGCAGTCGGGGCCGCCGGCCTTCACCGCCTGGGCGAGGTGGTTGGAATCCACGTCGCACACCGCCAGCAGCTTGCAGGTGGTGTTGATGGAATTGACGTGCCCCATGCCCATGCCGCCGGTGCCGATCACGGCGCGGGTGAGGATTTCACTCGGGGGCGTGTGACCGGGGCCGCCGAGAACGTATCTCGGAACAATGGCCACGGTGGCCATCGCGGCGATGGAGTTGCGCAGGAAGCTCCGGCGTGTCAGCGGGTTGTGGGTGTTCATGATCGAGTCTGCGATGCGGGATGTGGAGTCAACGAATTGAAAACGCAATGGGTCGATCGGGTCACGCCAGGATTTCCCGGATCACTTCGCCTTTGACGTCGGTGAGCCGGATGTCGCGCCCGCCGAAGCGATAGGTCAGTCGTTCGTGTTGGATTCCCAACTGGTGGAGGACCGTGGCGTGCAAGTCGTGCATTTCAAGGCGGTCCACCACCGACTTGTAACCCCACTCGTCGGTTTGTCCGTAGGCCATGCCACCTCGGATGCCTCCGCCGGCCAGCCACACGGAGAATCCGTACTCATTGTGGTCGCGACCGTCGTTGCCTTGAGCGAAGGGCGTGCGGCCGAATTCGCCGGCCCAGACGATCAAGGTTTCATCGAGAAGTCCGCGTTGCTTCAGGTCGATGAGCAATCCGGCGATGGGTTGGTCGACGGCGCGGGCGTTGTCGCCGTGGTTCTTCACCAGGCCGCCATGGGCGTCCCAGCGGCTGTAGCCATCGACCATCGGGATGGTGAGTTCGACGAAGCGCACCCCGCGCTCGACCATGCGGCGCGCCAGGATGCATTCGCGGGCGTAGGTGCGGGTGTGTTCGTACGGAGCGTCGAGGCCGTATAGCGCCCGCGTGGCGGCGGTCTCGTTGGAGATGTCCATCAACTCGGGGATGGTCACCTGCATCCGGGCGGCCAGCTCGTAGTTGCGGATGGCCGATTCCAGCGAGTCGACCGCACCGGCTTGTTCCAGTCCGTGTTCATTGAGCCGGCGAACGAGGCGCTGCTTGGTTTGTTGCAGCTGGGCCTGTTTTTCCGAGGGAACCACGTTGGCCAAGGGAGTCCCTTGAGCATGGATCAGGGAACCCTGATGGGTGGCTGGCAGGAAGCCGCTGCCGAAATTGTCCAGCCCTCCCGACGGAATCTGACCGCCGTTGAGCACCACATAGCCCGGCAGGTTGTCATTGAGCGAACCCAACCCGTAGTTCACCCAGGCTCCCATGCTCGGGCGTCCCTGCAGGCCGATGCCGCTATGGAGGAAGTAGTTGGCGCTGGTGTGCTCCGGGAACGTGGAGGTCATGGAACGCAGCACGCAGAGGTCGTCGGCCTGGCGGGCGATGTGCGGGAAGAGGTCGCTGATCCAAAGGCCGCTCTGCCCGTGTTGACGGAAGTTCCACGGTGACTTGAGCATCTTGCCGATGCTGTCGAACTGGGTCTTTTCGATCCGCCCCATCACCCGGTGCGCCTCTTGGCCGTGGTACTTTTCCAGCAGGGGTTTGTGATCGAAACTGTCCACCTGGGACACGGCTCCTTCCATGAACAGGAAGATCACGCTGCGGGCCTTGGCCGGAACATGGGGGCTGGGCAAGACACCGATCGCAGGGCTGGCCGCTGCAGTGAGCGAGCCCGGCCGATCGGCTCGTGCCATCAAGGCTCCCAAGGCGAGCGTGCCGAATCCGTTGGACGCGCGGCGCAGGAGTTCCCGTCGACTCATGCGGACCCCGGGAGTCCCTGTCGATGACTGGGGATGGATCATGTTCAGGGGATGTAAATGAACTCGTTGGCGTTGAGCAGCGCGTGGCAGAGATCGGTCCAGATTTCTGGTCCCGATGGATTCGCTGCGTGGAGGGCCTTCAATTCAGCAAGAGTGGCCACACACGATTCCGCTTCGGACGGCGTTGGAGGACGGTTGTAGGCCTGGTGGAACAAGGCCCGGACCCGCGTCGGTGCGTCCGCCTCCGGCCATTCCCTGAGGAGCCGCCGGGCCCAGGCTTCGGCCTGTTGGTGGAAGAACGGATCATTCATCACGGCCAGGGACTGCGCCGGCACATTGGTCACGTTGCGCCGACCGACCGTGCTGAACGGAGTCGGGAAGTCGAAGGCCTGAAGAGTCGTCGGCAGGAAGTTGCGTCGAAGCGCGGTGTACAGGCTCCGGCGGCCGTTTCCGTCGAGAGGGCCACTTAGGTCGGGACGACCGCGGCCAATGACGAACTCGGTGAGATGCACCGGCACGGGCGGGCCTCCCAGTGCGGGATCGAAACGTCCAGAGACCACTAGCAGGGCATCATGGATCGCCTCGGCCTCCAGGCGACGAACGGGCATCCGGTGCCACCATTGATTGGCCGGATCAAGTTCCTGAACCCGGGCATCGGCATCCCGACTGCCCATGGCGTAGGTCTGGGTGAGGAGCAGACGGCGGATGAGCTGCTTGGTGGACCAACGGTCCACATGGACAAACTGCCAGGCCAGGTGATCGAGCAATTCCGGATGGGTGGGGCGTTCTCCGAGCGCACCGAAGTTGTCGACGGTACTCACGAGGCCGCGTCCGAAGAGGTGGTGCCAGACGCGATTGACCCAGACGCGCGCCACCAGCGGGTTGGACGGGTTGGCCAACTGGCGCGCCAGTTCAAGGCGGCCGCTGGAATCAGTGGGTTGGATGGGCTTGGACCCACTGAAGACCGCCGGAAGACTCCGCGGCGCAAGAATGCCGGGTTTGAAGGGTTTGCCGCGCACGAGCACGTGCTCGTCGATGCCTGTTCCGTCCATCCAAGCGACCGCTGTCCGTGATTGCCACACAACCTGTTGGGCCAACGCGTCCTGGCCTCGGATGAATCGTCGAGCGAGCTTGCGGTACTCAGCATCAGTGGCCAGACCGGAAAGCTGCGGGTGCCGGATCCACCAGTCGGCCCATCGGAGTATCGCCGCAGTCGGAGTGTTCGTGCTCCGTCCCTCCAGCCAATCGCAGGCCTCCAGAGCGCGCTGTTGAAGGGCTTCGGCCAGATCCCGAACCGGGGTGTCCCGACGGGCTGCCGTAAACAAGGAAACCGGTTTCCAGATGGGCACCGTCTCGGATTCCACCACCTTCAGGATCTCCAAATCCCGGTCGCCATCGGGTCCAAACTCGATGTGGGTTCGATGGCCTGCGTAGGCTTCGAGTCCGTGGGATACCCAGCGGGGTTCCAGCGAATCTCCCGTGTCGAAGGTTTGGTTCAATGCCCCGTGGAGCGGTCCCTCGACCATCAAGTGTGAATCGACAGCCGCGAAGACCTTGGCCCGCCCGCGGATGAGGTAATGGAGTTTGCCGGATTTGAGCGTGACGGTCGGGGTGCGGAGCATTCGGCCTGCGCGGGCGGCGGACCCGATGCGGCCTGAGTCATTTTCGTTTCCCGGAGTATTGGCCAGGCGGTTCCAGAAGGCATCGCGACGAGCGGCACCGTGATCGATGATTCGTGCAATGGGTTCCGCCTCGCTGAGTCCGGCCACCACGGTTCCGGAAGCGAGCGGACCCGCTCCGAAGGCCTCGCCGTCGGCCTTCCAAGGCTGAACAGCAGGCCGCGTATAATCCGCGATGACTCGCATCCCCAGCGGCTCGGTGGCATCGGGTTCAATGCGGTTAGTCCGGGCTTCCGGTTGAACCAGCGGGTGCAGGAGGTGTTGGCTGTTGGTGGCTGCCAGCCCCAGTTCGCGAACCCAGGCTTGCACCAAGGGGGAGACCGCGGGACCAGAGTTTGCCGAGGCGGCCACGACGGTCTCCGCCAAGCGGCCAGCAGCGGGTCGCATCGCTGCGCCGGCCCGGCGGACCAGCGGGGGCAATTGGCTTTCGCGGAGGTTCATCAGTTGTCGGCCCATCCGCTGGTTGTTCTCCATGGCTTCGAAGCGGACTTGCCGGTAGCTCGAACTCAGGACGAATCCGGACAGCGCGTAATAGTCCTGGCTGCGGATGGGGTCGAACTTGTGGTCGTGGCAGCGGGCGCAGGCGACGGTCAGGCCCAGGAACGACTTGGTGAAGACATCGATCTTGTTATCGATCCGGTCGCATTCGTCCTGGCGGATATCCACCGGTGAATGCACTTCCTCGCCGAGGAATGCCCAACCGGTGCCCAAGACCGATTCGTTTTGTTCGGTGCCCGGACGAAGGCGGGGAGGGGAGAGCAAGTCGCCAGCGAGGTGCTCTTGCAGGAACCGGTCGTAGGGCACGTCTTCATTGAAGGCCCGCACGAGGTAGTCGCGGTACTGCCAGGCGTTGGCGATGGCGTAATCGGACTCGTGGCCGCGGGATTCCGCGTAGCGCATCAAGTCCATCCAGTGCCGGGCCCACCGTTCACCGAAATGCGGCGAAGCCAGCAGTCGATCCACGGCCTGCTCGCGGGTTTCAGAGCCCGCCACGGAATTCTGCTTCAACGAATCCTCGGGGCGGGGCGGGAGCCCGGTCACGGCGAAGCTGGCCCGACGCAACCAGATGGCGTCGCTGACAGGTTCCGCTGGCCGAAGCCATCGCTCTTCGAGGGGTTTGAGAATGAAGTGATCGACCGGGTCCTTGGCCCACTGAGTCCGGCGGATCGCGGGGATTTCCTGACGTTGCGACGGTGCCCAAAGCCAGGCCTGTGCTTTGCGGCGGCTTTCCAAATCGAAGCGTTCCTTGGCGGGTGATTCCGATGCCTCGCCGGCAGGCCATGGGGCGCCGGCTGCCACCCAGCGCTCGAGATCTTGCCGGGCCTGTCGGGAGAGTTGTGGGCGTTTGGGGGGCATCGCCGATTCGGCATCGGCGTGGTTCACGGCCCGGATCAGCAGGCTGGCCTCCGGCTTTCCGGGAACAATGGCCGGACCGCTGTCCCCGCCCGCGATGAGGCCTGCGCGCGAGTCCATGCGAAGACCGCCCTGGAGTTTCTTGGCCGAGGCGCTGTGGCACTCATGGCAATGTTCCACCAGCACCGGTCGGATCCGCTGCTCGAAGAATTCAAGACCGACCGTAGGATCGGCGGCGGGGTTTTCGCCGAGGGTTGTCCATCCAATGCAGATGAACAGGGCGAGGCTCGTGAGCGGTTTCATCGCGTGAGTGATCCCAAAGGTTAGGGACGCAGGGGTGTGGTGGGGAGGTCTTTCTCGTGGGAGTCATGAGCTCGTGTCGCTGTGATTTTTGCCTTGGGCGCAAAGGCTCGAGGTTGGAGTGTCTCACCCATCGCCCATGAATGCCTCTTCACGCACACTCCATCGCTCCTGTACTGCATGGATCTTGGTCCTCGTAGCCGCTTCCACCGGATTGGCTGAAGACAAGGCGGCCTCGCCGATTCGCCACTCCTACCTGGTGATGGGCGGCAAGACGGCCATCATCGGCGAGGACGGTGTGGCCCGTTGGGAATATCGCGGCGGAACCCGGGACGGCTTCGTGCTCCCCAATGGCAATGCCGTGTTGGCCTGGTCGGATCGGGTCGAAGAAGTCACCCCGGCCAAGCAGGTGGTCTTCTCGTACACCCGCAATCCGGAGAATGCCGAGATCGGTACCGTGCAACGGTTGTACAACGGCAACACACTGGTCACCGAGCTGGGCAAGCGCCCGCGGTTGCTGGAGGTGGATGCTCGGGGAGCAATCGTCCATTCGACGCCCCTCCAGCCCGAGACCGACAACGCCCACATGCAGACCCGCATGGCCCGGCAGTTGAAGAGCGGCAATTACCTGGTGCCTCACCTGCTAGCCTTCGCCGTCAAGGAGTACACGCCGGACGGAAAGGTCGTCGCCACGCTGCGGACTGACCTGGCCGAGCTCGGGGGCCGTCCGGCCGAAAACTGGCCCTTCACCGCCATCCGGTTGGACAGTGGCAACACGCTGGTGTCGCTGACGCACGGCAACAAGGTGGTCGAATTTACCCCGTTGGGTGCGATCGCTTGGAAGGTCACCAATGACGATGTCGGTGGACTGTTCAAAGACCCCTGCGGATCTCAGCGCCTGGCCAACGGAAACACGGTGGTCGGCAGCCATGCGGCCAACCAAGGTATTTCCATGGTGGAGGTCAACCACGACCGCAAGATCGTTTGGACCAGCGATCATCCGTTGGCGGCCGGGGTGCATCACTTCCAGATCTTGACGACCAACGGGCGTCAGGAACCGGGTGTGCCCATGAAGTGAGTCACGGTGCTCAGACGCTCATAGCGGGCTTCAATTTGGCCCGCACGTCTCTGTTTTTGCTCCGTCTTGCGTACGAATCAACCGTGCAAGCAATTCCCGCCTGATGGAATGGTTTGGGTTCAGAGCCTGTCTGAAAACTCAGAGGGGTCCAGCGGCGAGGGAATTTGGCGGTGGCCAAGGCGGCGAGGCCGGAGCATCCCCGAAGAGGGCTGCAACGGCCGAGTCAACGCGGGCCACCGGCAAAAGACCCGCCGCCCGAAGGGTTTTCTTAGAAACAGCCCGCTGTCTTCGTTGCTCGTCGGTCACAGACCCATCCGGGTATGCTCCCTCCTCGCGCCTCGCCATCGAGCCGTTTATAAGAAAACAGGGCCCCTCTGAGTTTTCAGACAGGCTCTCAGCGAGGGCCGGAACTTCGAGTGATTCGAACCTCCGGGCGATAGTCGATCCGAACCAGCAGGTCGCCTCGACCTCCGCGCGTCTTGGGCAAGCCTTCGCCGGGAACCCGGACTTCCTCGCCCCGCCCAATTCCGGGCGGAATGGTGACTCTCAGGGAACCGTTGAGGCCGCGGACGTTTTCGGATCCGCCCTTGGCTGCCCGATCTGCGCTGATCCGCAGGTCGCATCGGAGGTCGGAGCCTCGAACTTTGAATCGGGGGTCCGGACGGGGCTTAACCCGGACCATCACCACGCCTCCGCGAAAATAGCCTTCACGGGCAATGCGAAACCGGGCGCCGGGTGCCGTTGCGGGCGGAATGTCCAGAGAGTAGGTCTCAGCCCCATCCGGATTGGCGGGATCTTGGACCCGGACATCCAATCGGGTGCCGCGTAGAAAATCGTCGAGCCGCAAGTGGACGTCCTGGGCCAGATTTTTTTGGATCCGGGCGGGGCGGACCGGCTGTCTGGGTGTTTCGATCTTGTTCAGCTCCTGATCGTAGGCTTTCCGTCGATCGGGATCACCGAGGACCTCATGTGCTGCGTTGAGCGCCTGGGTCTGTTCAATGGAATCCACCGAAGCGCCGTTGAGGTCCGGGTGGTGCCGTTTGGCCAGCAGCCGGTAGGCAATCCGGATCTGCTCGTCCGTGCAGCGGCGGTGGAGGCCCAGCGTCGCGTAGTGGTTTGGAAGGGGCGTCTGCAAGGGTCGGTGTCGTGGTAGGAGGCCCGTCCGTCGGCGAGCGTGCGGACGGGGCCCAACGGACGAAACCTTACTTCTTCTTGGCCGTATTCGCCGCCTTGGCGGCAACTTGGGCTTTTTTCTTCTGGTCAGCGGTGCTGGCCTTGGCCTGTTTCTGGCCGGTCTTCTTCTGGTTGTCCTTCGGGGAGCGGTCGCCCATGTGATTGATGGATTAGGAGTTTGGCTGCATCCGCGGGATGGAAGTTTCCCCGCTGGTTTCCGCAGTCTGCGCTCTCCAGCGCTCGGTGTCACGCTGCACTCTGCTCAGGCGCTGAACTCTGACCCAGAGGTCGGGCCAGAGTTTTTCAGACAGAACTGCATTCCGATTTCTGGACGTCATGAGTGACTTTCATTGGGCTTCTCCGGAATTCGGTCGCCAGAGCATCTTTGGGACGATGCAATCACCTGCCTGCGGAGTGTGACGGAACTAAACAGCCCAGTATTCCTGGATAGGGATATTGCGCCATCATCCAACGCGCCTCCCCAAATCACATCATGGCCAACATTCATCTCATCGGCGGCGAAAAGGGCGGGGTCGGCAAGTCCGTGGTCGCACGGGTTCTCGCCCAGTACTTCATCGACCGAAACCTCCCATTCATTGGTTTCGATACCGATCGCTCCCACGGATCCCTCCTGCGCTTCTACACACCGTTCGCCTCTCCCGTCGTGGTGGATCGTTACGAGAGCCTCGACCTGATCATCGAGGCCGCCATCGCCAACCCTGAGAAGCGGATCCTGGTGGATCTGGCTGCCCAGACTCACGACGCTTTGGTGCGCTGGATGGACGAGTCGGGCGTTCTGGAAATGGCCGGCGAAGGGGGCTACACGATGACCTACTGGCACGTCATGGATTCGGGCAAAGACTCGGTGGACTTGTTGCGCAAGCGTCTGGACAGCTTCGGACCTCGGTTGCGACACGTCCTGGTGCTCAACCAGCTGCGCGGCGAGAATTTTGAGTTGCTGGAACACTCCGGACTTCGGGATCCGGCCCTGGCCCTGGGCGCAAAGATCATTCCGCTCAAGCGGTTGCACGAAACCGTCATCAACAAGATCGACGCCGGGAACACCAACTTCTGGTCGGCACGCAACCGCTCCGAAAACGACCCGAATGGTCTGGGTATTTTGGAGCGCCAGCGCGTGAAAATGTGGCTCAATCACGCCTACGAGCAGATCGACTCTGTGGGAGTTTGAGTCTCGGGATAAGCCGCAGTTTCGTCTTCGTTTCGACCGTCGCACGGAACGGCGGCAGCGTTGGATCCGGCCTAGTTCTGTGCTGTCTGCCGTACTGGAGTCAGGGGTACTGGGTAGAAGATGGCCTGAAGTCTTCCCGAGACGGGATCGAAGACGCGGATGATGCCTTCGAAACCGGCGGTGTAGAGGCGCTTGCCATCGGGTGAGAATTTCAGAGCAAACACTGAACCCGCATGGCCGGACAGGGTCGCCTTTTTCTTTCCGGAGGCCGTTTCATAGACCCGCACTTCGGTGCCGGTGTTGCCGGCGGCCAGGAGAGATCCATCTGCGCTGAAGGCCACCGATTGCACCGGCCCGGGTTGGCGTTCGAACTCGCGCACCAGGTTCACGTCGTTGTTTCCGGAGGTCCGGTCTTGGTTCTCCTTGGCCTTGTACATGCGCAGGCCGCCCTCGGCCCCGCCGTAGGCCGCCCAATCTTCGCTAGGATGCCGCACCATGCAGTCGATGGGTTCGAGGAGTTTGTTCACGTCGTCGATGAACTGGCCGTTCGTGGCGTCGATGAGCTTCATGGCCCGGTCCCGACTGGCACTCAAGAGTCGGGTGCCGCCAGCGACCCAAGTGGTCCGGAATACCCAGTCACCGTGGTTGTCGAACTTCACGAGTTCTTGGCCGTCGGAGATGCGCGTCACCCGTACGCTCTTGTCGGCGCCGCCGGTAGCCACGCGGGTGCCGTCGGGGGACCAGGAAATGCCGAAGAGCGAGTCCGTAGTCCTGCGCAAACCCTGAGTTTGACGGCCATCGGTAACATTCCAAACCTGAATCTCACCGAATCGGGCCGGGGCCCCGCCGCTCACAGCCAACGATCGTCCGTCCGGCGAGAACGCCACCGACTCGATGCGCGGCGATTCTCCGAGAAGGCGAGAGGTCAACTCCAAGGACCCCGTATCGATGAGGAGCACCTCATGGTAACCGGCCACTGCCAATCGCGAGCCGTCCGGGGACACATCCATGGCACTGATGACCGGCGGCAGTGCGTAGGTGGGTGGTTCCTTCAGGCGGGTGGAATAGGCGTCAGCCGGGGTGTCATCCTTGGCTCCTTCTTGGATCCAGCGGGTGATGAGGGCCACCTCCTGAGGAGACAGTGCGTCCCCCTCTTTGGGCATGTCCGGTTCCTTGCCAGAGATGGAGGTGATGAGTAGCGATTTGACCGGATCTCCCGCAGCCAGATTGGGTCCATGTTTACCGGGCTTCATGAGGCCGGCAAAGGTGGAGGTGTCCACCTCGCCCTTGAGCTTGTTGGGATTGTGGCAACCGTTGCAGGAACGCTTGAAGACGGGGGTCACATCGCGCCACCAGGAAACGGGTGTCTCTGCCGCGATCGGATGGATCCAAGCCACCAAGCCCAAAGCCAAAGAACGAGTGAGGATCGCGCGGTTGAGAACGGAATGCAGGGAGGATTTCATGGCTTGGGCTTTTCGGCGGCGGGTTTGGCGGCCGGTTTGTTGGTCGCTGCGGCGGGTTCGGATTCGGGCGCGGTGAGAGTAAGATGGATGGGTTGGGTTTTTTGGCGCCAGACGCGGTCCTGATGGGTGGCGCTGGCTACGACGCGGAACGTGTGTTCCTTGCCGGTCTCCGCCTGCTGCGAAACCTTCAATTGAATGGTTGCCTCGGTTTTGTTGGTAAGGATGGAAGGCACCTGGGCTTGGACCCCCTTGGGCAGATCTTCCAGGCGCAATTCGATCTGACCGGTCAACCCGCGCCGTTCCACCTTCACCACGAACTGGGTCTGGTTCGCTTCAGACTGAGTTCCCTCGGGCAAGGCGACGGCCGACAAGCGGACCGGGTCGGTGCGGAAGAAGGGCGATCCGGGCAGCATGGCCGTGAGGAACATCGGGATGGGCTGCACCGTCAGGGGCACGGGCGCCGTGGCATGGGTGGAGGCGGCATGTCCTTGCACCTGAGCCTCGGCTCGCACCATGACGGGGCGGACTCCCGCCTCGCCGTTTTGGGCAACTTGCAGTGCGAGTCGGGAGCGGGTTTGTCCGGACGGAAGCGTGACCGCTGGAATGGATACGCCTGACAGATCCTCGGCCAGGATCCGGACTTCTCCGTCGAAATTGTCCCGGCGGTTGACACGGACTTCCAAGGCTGTGTTGGCGTTTTGTTCGGCCATCAGGCTGGCTGGTGCAACGCTTAGATCGAACGGCACCGCCGGGAGAACCGTGATCCATCCCATCTCGGAGAACTGGACGGAACGGGTGATGGGCTTGGCCTGATGGTCGCTGACACCATTGGCCTTGAGTGCCGTATAACCCAGAGGCGCGTCCGCATTGGCCGAGATCACCCACCATCCCATGGAGGTGCCCGGGCCGACAATTAGCGGCGGAGCCCAGACTCCGGGGGGTAGTGCTTCCGGCTCGATGCGCACCAATCCGTCGAACCCGTTGCGGCGTTCCACTTCGCATCGGACGGCCACCGATCCGCCGCGGGTCACGCGGAATCGTCCTCCAGTGGCGCGGACGGTGAAATCGGGTGCCACATCGGGTGCCTGGAAGCTCATCCGGTAGCCGAAGCGATCCCCGCCTCGGTGGGTCAAATCTCGGAGGGTGACCCGGTATTCGGTGTCCTTCTTGGCGTCGAATTCCATGCGCGCATCCGGGCCAGAGGCGTCGTCATTGCGTTGGAGTACAGTTCCGTTGGTGTCGGATAGGGTCAGGAGTGCGTCGAGTCGGGAACCCAGTGCGCGGGCCCGAACCTCGATCACCCATTTCTGGTTGGCGGTGGCCTTGAAGCGGAAGACATCCACATCTTTTTCGACACCGATGCGGCCATTGACCAACTGGGGTAGCGTCAGGCTTTGGGCCTGATCCGGAGTGTTGTTGGGTTCCGCCTCGGCGAATTCGTCCAGATCACCGACCTCGAAAACGGCGGGGTTGGAAAACCCCAGGGGTGTCCGAGCGCGCACCTCTTGCCGACCCAGCGCTGCATCGGGAGCAATCTGGAAGGGCAGTTTCTCAACCCCTTCCAAGTTTGTGCCCGTCCATTGCAGTTCGACCGAGCCACCTCGTTTGCCACCGAATGGAAAGAAGGATTCCAGGTAGGGAACATTTCCGGCGACCAAGCGGTAGCGATAATCGCTGCCTCCCTGGAAACGCAGGTCATGGAGTTCGAGCAGGTACTCCCCATCGGTCACCGGAGTGAATTCGAGGAAGGGATCCAGCCCATGGGCGTCTTCACTGCGCTGCAGTTCTTTTCCGTCGGCGCTGCGCAGGATGAGGTTCGCATCCAAGGGAGATCCGCTTCGGTTGGCCTGGAGATCAAAGATCAGGGTTTTTCCTGCCTGGGCTTTGAATCGGAAGAAGTCCGACTCGGTGCTGGCGCTGATGACTCCGGAGACGGCGGCCGGCAGGGGAATCGAGAGGGCTTTGGACTGGTTGGTATTGGTTTTTGGATCCGCCAATTCGATGAGGTCGCTCAGTTGGAAGATCAGAGGGTTCGAGACGCCGTTTGAGCTGGCAACCCTCAGCTCGCGAGACCCCAGGGCGGCCTCCGGCGAGACGACGCATTGGAGGGTGATGGATTGCCCAGAATTGACTGGTGCGCTGGACAGGCCACCAGCGCCTCCTTCAAGAGTGACAGGCGGTATCGTGGGTGCCACCGGGATCGCGCTCATCCCGGATCCGGTGACCAGCACTCCGGAGATTCCTTTGAGGGTATCTCCCTTGAGGGTGATTTGCTGAGTGGTTCCCCGTTGGATCCAGGTCACCGATGCGGGGTCCAACTTGGGTGCCAATTGGGCAAAGAGGCTTGGGATCGCCAGTAGGGCTGATACCCAGGCGAGGGTGAGTCTCATGAAAACAGGAGGGCTTCCGTGGGTTCGGTGTGCCTTGAGGGAATCGGGTGTCGATGGTGAGGGGCTGTCTCAGCCAAAAAGGGCGCTCACGGGTTCGGCCTGGACCAGTTCGCGCGGTTGGTTCAGGTGATTCATGACGATGGTGTGCGGGTCGATGCCCAACGCGTGGTACACGGTGGCCACGATTTGGGTCGGGTGGACCGGAGTCTCGATGGGCGAGGACCCGGTCGCATCCGATTTGCCGTACAGGGCTCCGCGCCGAATGCCAGCACCCGCCATCAATGCTGTGTAGCAATAAGGCCAATGGTCGCGACCGTCCGGCGAGTTGGTGTTGCCGCTGGTGCTCACGCCGAGACGCGGGCTGCGGCCGAACTCGCCAAGGGCCACCACCAGGGTTTCCTTCAGCAGACCCCGCTCGTCGAGGTCTTCCAGCAGGGCGCTGAGTCCGGAGTCGAGCTTGGGGCAGTGCAAATTGCGCAGCGGACCGAAGTTGGCGGCGTGGGTGTCCCAAGCATCGACGGTCGGGTCCCCGTTGGCCACGGCAGGCCAGTTCATCTGCACGAAGCGGGTCCCGGATTCCAGAAGACGACGGGCTAGGAGCAGCCCTTGTCCGAAGGTGTGTCGGCCGTACTTGTCACGCAGGGTATCCTTTTCTTTGGACAGGTCGAAGGCGTCTCGGGCGCGACCGCTGCTGATGAGGTCGAAGGCCTTCTGGTAGTAGCGGTCCAGGGCGTACTTCTCGACGGCTTTCTCCATTTCCGGCATAGCGTCATTGACGGCCTTGAGCAGGGTGGAGCGGCGGTCCAGGCGTTCCTTGCTGATTTCTTTGCGCAGCGTGAGGTCGTCCAAGTTGATGCCCTTGGCCGGATCCTGATAAAAATAATAAGGGTCGTAGGCGGCCCCGAGAAAACCGGCCGTGCCGCCCTTGCCGATGACGTTCGATTCCTGGAGCGGCCGTGGCAGCATCACGAAGGGCAGCATTGGGATGTCCAGTGGCTTGAGCCGGGAGATCTGGGCTCCCATGTGCGGAAAATCGTTGGGCGCCGGCGGTTCCAACTGGCCCGAGGGCGAGACGCGGTCCGGCGTGTAGCCGGTCATGATTTGGTAAATCGCCGCCGTGTGGTTGAAGAGGCCTGCCGGCGTGTAGCTCATCGAGCGGATGAGTGTGGCCCGGTCGATTTGCTGGGCCAGCTTGGGCATGACCTCGCTGAGTTGGATGCCCGGAACCTTGGTGCGGATGGGTTTGAAGTCGCCGCGGACATTCGATGGGGCGTCGGGCTTTGGATCCCAGATGTCGATGTGGCTCGGGCCTCCCTGCAGGTAGATCATCAGGACCTGCTTGGCCGATCCCCAGCCGTTCTTGGGTTGGCCGGGGGCGGGGCCGGTGCTTTTGGGCTGTTCGGCTTGGAGGCGCAGGATGTCGGCCAGGCTCAGGCCGAGCAGGCCTGCCCCGCCCAGGCGCATGAACTCTCGGCGATTGTAACCGTCGCAGGTGGCACCAGAAAGACCAGGAATGGAGATCATGAGAGGGTCGGTGTGTGGTTCTTGGGGCGTGGTTTCCGCTCAGGGGTCAGCGATTGAAGAGGAATGCCGGGCTGTTGATGAGTGCCCACGCCAGATCTTGGGCTCCTTCTAGGCGTTGGGCTCCGGCGCCGAGGCGTACCGAGTTCAACTCTTTGGATGTCGGAAGACGGCAGAGACAACTCAGATAAATTTCCTCGATGACCTTTCGATCATCGGCTTGCTCGGCAACCAGTCGGGCAAATCGGTTGTCGGAACGGTTCACGCACTCGCCCAAGGTCTTCCCGTTGATCAGGTTCAAGGCGTGGGAGAGCGTCACATTGCTGCTGCGTTCGCATTCGCAGGCACTCTGGCGCTTGGGGCGTCCGAAGAGCGTGAGGAAGTCGTTTCCGGCCACCATGCCATCGGGCAGTTGCGCCGCGCGCATGCCGTCGGGCAGGTTGGAGAACTGAAGCGGTCGGCCGGTGGCAACGGCGATGGAATCGAGCATTTGCTCGGCGCTGAGGCGACGGGGCAGGGAATGCGAGAAGTTGACCAGGTCGTCCTCGTTCCAGCGGTTCGGCATGATGCTCAGCTGGTAGGTCCGTGACAGCACCATGTGGCGGATGAGTTTTCGAACATCGTGCCCGTCGGCCACAAAACGCGCCGTGAGGGCCTCCAGCAGGACTGGATTGCTCGGAGGATTCCCGGCGCGGATGTCGTCCACCGGGTCGATGATCCCGCGTCCGAAGAAGTAGCTCCAGAACCGGTTCACCGTGGATTTGGCGAAGTACGGATTGTCCTGGGAAGTCAGCCATGCTGCGAAAGCCTCCCGGCGGTCCTCTCCAGGAGCGATGGATCGGTTTTCGCCATAAGGCACCTTGGGCGCCACCGTCGCGTCATTCTTGGGGTGCTTGATTTCGCCACCCTGATCGTTGTGGTAGACCACTTCCTCGGAGACCTGTTCGTAGGCGTACGACTCACCGGTGCGGATGAGGTGGTCGCGGCCGAGTGTGCCGCGTTTGAAGGCCACCTGAGCAAAGAAGGCCCCGAACTCGTAATACTGATTCTGGGTCCAGCGCTCAAACGGGTGATCGTGGCATTTGTTGCAATTGAACCGAACCCCCAGAAACGTTTGGGAGATATCCTCGGTCATCTTGCCGGAATCGCGCAAAGCCCTGAGGTAATTGCCGGCCGGATTTTCAAAGGTGCTGCCCTTGGCGAGCATCAGTTCGCGGGTGAACTGGTCGAAGGGACGATTCGTCGCGAACTGGTCGCGGATCCAGCTGCGGAACACCCAGACACCCTTCTTACCCAGGTTTTCTGAATTGCACTGGAGCAGGTCTGCAAACTTGTTGGCCCAGAATTCTGAGTACGCAGTGGATCCGATGAGGCTGTCCACCAAGGTTTCGCGCTTTTTGCGGGACTCGGCCGGGTCAGTCAGGAAAGCTCGCACCGCATCGGCCGTCGGGGGTTGGCCGGTGATGTCCAGAAAGACCCGCCGGATGAACTCGGAGTCGTTGCACAACTCGCTGGGGTTGATCTTCAGATGCTCCAGTTTCGAGTTCACCGCCCGGTCGATGAAATTGTACTCCGGCATCGCGGCGAACCGGAACCCAGTGCGGTCTCCCATGACGGTGACTTCGCGCGCGTCGTAGAGGCCTTCATAACGAACCAGCACGGCCATCTCGCCTCGGCGCAGCGGGATCACCGTGCTGCCTTGGACGAGGGCGACCTCCTCATTGTTGCTGCTCAAGACCGCCTCACGGGTCACATCGCGTGTGGAACCATCCGGATAGGTGGCGATCACGAGGAGTTGTTGGCGCCGACCCGGCAGATCGAGCTCGACCTTCTCCGGAAGGATTTTGATGCGGGTGGGGCGGTTGGAGGAGACCTCCTGGAAGTGGGCACCCTCGGAAATCCACTGGCGCAGTGTCTTGTGGTAGCGTGAGCCGGGCACCAGTGCTTGCCGCCCTTCGTGGGGAATGTCTGCCAGGGGCTTCTGCAGCATGAGTGAATCGTCGACATGAACGCGGTTGAAACGTCGTCCGCTCAGGTCGTTGATCAGGGCTTGGTAGTCGTATTCCGGATCGTAGCCACGTAGCGCGAGTTTGAAACCGTTCTTACCCTTTGCAGAACCATGGCAGGGCCCGGAGTTGCATCCGGCCCGGCTCAGGATGGGCTCGATGTCCCGGACAAATCCCACTGCGGGGGAAGCAATGCTTTGGACATCGACCTCCAGGCGAGCGCTCTTTCCCGCGGCGGTGACCAAGACCGTCGATTTTCCGGCCTGACGCGGAATGAGATAGCCGTCGGCATCCGCTTCGAGAGCAGCCGATTCGGGCTTGAAACGGGCCACTGAGCTGAGGTCGACCCAGGAACCGTCGGCGCTTTCCCCAAGTACGAGCACCTTCCGAGAATCTCGTCCATCGAGCAGCGTGAGCCGGTTCGGCTCGAGCTTCAGTGAACGGAGGTTGGGCAAAGGTGGAATGGCCGGGATGGGTTTATCGGATCCGCGCTCGGCCGAATGGAGCGCGGGGCAGATGAATGACATGCCGATGCTCACGGCAACCATCCAGAATCTTTGGGACAAACGCATAAGCCAAATGGGGATGTGAAAATCCTAATGAGGTGGGATCGTTCAACACAAGAGGCGTTCCCCGGAGTTGAAGTTTTTTTGGTCTCGGGAGATTAATCCTTCCAACCTCAGGCTTTGGAGGGTGTAGAGGGTGTCGGTGCATTGGGCTTCCAGAAATCCTTAGAGACAACTGTCACTGCATCCGTGTAAGGTTGGGGCGTTCAATTGTCCTTTCGTTTTTTGTTTAGCCGTCTCCATTTCCGATGAAGAGCAATTCCGTCTCCAAGCGCTCCGGTATTCTTGCTGGTGGCAACTGGATCATCGACAGGGTCAAGATTGTCGATGCCTACCCTGGGCTCGAGCAACTCGCCAACATCAAGAGCCAACACCAAGGCACTGGAGGCTCCCCCTACAATGTGCTGTTGGATTTAGCCAAACTGGGAGTTGAGTTTCCGCTTCTGGGAGCGGGCTTGGTTGGCAAAGACCTCATGGGTGCATCCATCCAAGAAGACTGCAGCAAGCACAAGATCGACACCAAGTACCTGAAGGCCACTGCGGAGGCTGAGACGAGTTATACCGACGTCTTCACCGTTCAATCCAACGGCAAGCGTACGTTCTTTCACTACCGCGGTGCCAATGCACTGTGGGACGGCAAGGATCTGGATTTTTCGAAGATCAAGGCCCGCATTTTCCATTTGGGCTATCTTTTGCTGCTCGACAAGATGGATGTCGTTTCCAAGGACGGCACCACGGCCGCAGCCAAGCTGTTGGCAGCCGCACAGGCGGCCGGCATGAAGACGAGTATCGACGTGGTGAGTGAGACGGGTGACCGTTTCAAGACCGTGGTGACGCCGGCACTCAAGCACTGCGATTACGCCATCATCAATGAATACGAGGCTGGCATGGTGACCGGTTTCCGCATCCGCAAAGAAGGCGTCTTGGACACGGTCTCATTGCGCCATGCGGCCGGGGCGATCCTTCAGTTCGGCGTCAAGGAACTGGTCGTGATTCATTTTCCGGAGGGTTGCTTTGCCCGTACCCGTGACGGCAAGGACCACTGGCAGCCGTCGCTCAAGGTTCCGGCCAAGGCCATCGCGGGTTCAGCCGGCGCTGGCGATGCGTTTGCCGCCGGTGTTCTCCTGGGCCTCCATGAGGGTTGGGATCTCCAGAAGTCGTTGCTGACGGGTGTGTGTGTGGCCGCGGCATCGTTGTCGGACCCCACCTGCACCGGTGGCATGAAGCCCTTGGCCCAAGTGGAAGCGCTGAAGAAGAAGTACGGAGTGCGTCCGCCCCTGGAACCGGGCGAAGATTGATCGGTGGGTTGTTGATTCGATGGGTTGTCGATTCGAAGGGTTCTAAAAACACGAAGGCCGCAGGGATTCCTGCGGCCTTGTTCGTTTGGGTGCGCCCGGTAAGGCGCACTCGATGATTTCGCACCGGACTCAGGGCAACTCTTCGATGGAGAGGTCCTTGAATTGGACCCGAGTCTTACCATCTCCGTGGATTTGCACGGCCAGTTTGCCATGGGGCACCACCTTGGGATCTTTTTCGGTGTAGTCCACGGTCTGGATACCGTTGATCTTCAGGATGACGCGATTCCCGGTGGCTTGAATCTCATAGTGGTTCCACTGACCGGGTTTGACAGCCTTCTGGACGGTCTCGGGATCGGGCTTGGCGAGAATCGTGTTCCGTCGGGACTCGTCGTAGAGTGCGCCGTACCAACCCTCGCCGATGTCGGCCTGGTATCCGATCATCTCGTGGTGGTTGGGGATGCGTTCGCTGCGGATCTGGACTCCTGAATTCACGAATCCTTCAGTGCCCTCGATCTTGAACTGCAGGCGTAGGACGAAGTTGGTGTAGCTCCGCGTGGTGGCGAGAAACTCGTTTCGCCGGGCGCGCTGATCCACGCTGCCGGCCGTGATGGCGCCCTCTTGGACCGACCAGATCTTCGAGTCGCCTTCCCAGCCATGGAGAGTCTTTCCATCGAAGAGCGACTTGGCTTCGCTGGCCCACATCGGCATTGCCAGCGCGACCATGGCGAGAAGACGTATCATGAGGAGGTTCATGTTCGGAGTCTGCGGATCTAGTTTGGGCGAGTCCAGCGCCGCGGAGAGTGAGGTTTCCACAGCGGACATTGGCCGTAGCCGTTCAGCCGTTCAAGAACTTGGCTCGTGGCGGCCTTGGACAATCTTCGGACGGTCCTCGGACTGAAATCGAGCCTCTCCGTGGGGTGACTGAACGATTCAATGAGATCAGTCATTCTGGCTGCGACTTCTTCCGCTAGAGCGGCGTTGTTCGCTCGTTACAGGCCTTCCGTCGGCCCGGTCGAGTCTTTGGCGGTTTTTAGTTTTGCTCGGAGGGCCTCCACGACCTCGGTGGGTACGAAGGGCGAGACGTCGCCTTTGAGCCGGGCTACTTCTTTGACCAGCCGCGAACTGAGGAAGGAATACGAATCCTTGGGCATCAGGAAAACGGTTTCCACATTCTCGTTGAGTTTGCGGTTCATCAGGGCCAGCTGGAATTCGAATTCAAAGTCGCTGACGGCTCGCAGACCGCGGACGACCGCACAGGCTTTGTGGTGGACCACGTAGTCCACCAGAAGTCCTTCAAAGGTTTCGACGACCACATTTCCCAGATTTGAGACGGCCGAGAGAGCCATTCGCTTCCGTTCATCCAAGCTGAAGAGCGGGTGTTTTCCTTCGTTGCGCGCCACCGCGAGGATGACTCGGTCGAACATTTTGGCTGCACGCTGAACCACGTCGAGGTGGCCGTTGGTGATCGGATCAAAGCTCCCGGGATACACGACGGTGCGCATCGGTGAAGGATAGGGAATCTTCATCAGAATGGGAAGGAGACCCCTGCCAAGTCTTCGGTCTTCCCCATGAGAGTCGTCCCGGCCATACTGCATCTGTGATTGAACCCGGGGCGACTTTTGGAGTCGATGAAGGTCGTTGGTTCCACTGCACACAATACCAATGCTCGTCCTTCTGACCCTGGTTGCAGCGAGTTTCTTCTTTGCACTCGCCGAGTCGGCCCTGTTTTCGCTGGGTTCGTGGCGTGCGCGTCGTCTGGTGGAATCGGGTCGCAGGGGCAGCGAACGTGTCGGAAATCTTTTGGCGCACCCGGCCGATGTGCTCGCAGCGATCGCTCTGGGCAATACGCTGTCCAACTCGCTCTTGGTAGCATTGACCGTGGGTGGTGGGCTGGCGCTCGATCCAGGGATTCCCGGAGTCTGGTGGGCGGCGTTGGGTCTACTGCTGCTGTTGCTGACGTGCGAGGTCACTCCGAAGGCATTGGGCGTTCGGAGCCCGGAGACTTGGGCGTTGAGAGTCGCTGAACCACTGTGGCTGTTTGTGAGTCTCATCCGGCCGGTGCGAAAGATCGCGCAAGCCTGGGTGGATGGCGTCGTGGAGCGCTTGGTGCCCAAGTCCGCCAAGGTCCAGACCGGTGTGTCCGACGATGAGTACGCCGATCTGATTGAATTGGCCCATCAGCAGGGAACGCTGGGTGCTGGAGAGAAGGAGATCCTGCTGCAGGTCCTCTCCCTCGATCAACGCACTGCTCGGGATGTG
>CAMCYJ010000065.1 GCA_945883815.1 Akkermansia muciniphila
CCCTCGCGCCTCCTGCCCCACTCCCCAGCCACCCAACACAAATAACCCATGAGTCCCTTCGATTCTCTGCCCCCCATCGCCACGTTCTTACCCGCGCTGGTCAACAGCATCGTGTTTTCGGTCATCGGCCTGGTCACCTTCCTGGTGTGTTTCTTCATCGTCGACAAGCTGACTCCCGGAGAACTCTGGAAGGAATTGGTGGAACGGAAAAATACAGCCGTGGCCATCTTCTTTGGGTGCCTGGCACTCGGCATGAGCCTTATCATCGCCGCCTGCCTCCACGGATAGTCGGTCCGCCCTCTGGCTCCGCATGAACGATCGCACCTCTCGCCTCCTGCTCCTGGGGAGTGTGTTTGTCATTGCCACCTGCGGGTTGGTCTATGAGTTGATCGCCGGCACCATCGCCAGCTACCTCTTGGGCGATTCCATCACGCAGTTCTCCACGGTGATCGGGGTCTACCTGTCGGCCATGGGAGCGGGTTCATGGCTCTCCAAATTCATCCACCGTCGCGAAGGGTGGATCTTTGTTCAGGTCCAACTGCTCATCGGACTCGTCGGTGGCTGCTCGGCCGCCCTGCTATTCCTGCTCTTCCCGATCGTCTCGTCCTTCCGGGTGCCGCTGTACGGGCTCATCTTCCTGGTGGGCATGCTCGTCGGACTGGAAATCCCCCTGCTGTTGCGCCTGCTCAAAGACCGCATCGAATTCAAGGACCTCGTCGCCCGGGTTTTCACCTTCGACTACATCGGAGCGCTACTGGCCTCCCTGCTCTTCCCATTGGTCCTAGTGCCGCATCTGGGGTTGGTGCGCTCCAGCTTCCTCTTCGGCATGCTCAATGTGGTCGTAGGGCTCATGAGCGCTTGGCTGCTCATCCCGCGCGGACCGCAGCGCCGCCTCCTTGCGGTGAGCGGATTCCTCCTGCTGGGGGCTCTGTTGGTGGGATTCATCGCCTCGGAACGCCTCATGGCGTGGTCGGAACGCTCAGCCTACACCGATACGGTCATTTATGCCAAGTCCTCGCCCTACCAACGCATCGTGCTCACACGCAACGGCGCGGACCTTCGACTGCACCTCAACGGCAACTTGCAGTTCAGCGCGCGCGACGAATACCGCTATCACGAGGCACTGGTGCATCCGGGATTGGCCCAACTGACCGAGGCCCGTTCGGTGCTCGTGCTCGGGGGCGGCGATGGATTGGCGGTCCGCGAAATCCTCCGGTATCCCAACGTGCAAACCGTCACGCTGGTGGACCTCGATGGGGACGTGACCCGCCTCTTCCAGACACAACCCCTCCTGACCCGCCTCAATGGGAATGCGCTGAACGCGCCGAAGGTTTCTGTGGTGAACGCCGACGCCTTCACTTGGTTCGCCACCAACCGTCAGCGCTTCGACTTCGTGGTCGCCGATTTCCCGGATCCCTCCAATTTCAGCCTGGGGAAACTCTACACCACCACCTTCTTCCAGCGCGTCCGTTCCACGTTGGAACCCGGCGGAGCTCTGGTCGTCCAATGCACCTCACCGTATGTCGCGCGCCGAACCTTTTGGTGCGTGAACGAAACCCTCCACGCCTCCGGTTTTTCGCACACGGCCCCCTACCACCTCTACGTGCCCAGCTTCGGCGAATGGGGCTTCATTCTGGCTTCCGATCACGCCTTCGACGCCCCGCTACGACTGCCGGCCGGACTGCGCTACCTGAACGAGAACTCCACCCGGAACTTGTTTGATTTTCCGCCCGACATGACGGCAGTCCCCGTCGAGGTGCATCGGCTGAACAACCAAATGCTCGTGCGCTACTTCGAGGAGGAGTGGGCCCACTATGTCCATTGACTCGAGCATGATCCCGGCATCGCCCCACAACGACGGCCCATCCGGACACACCCATCGCTCGACACGGCGGCAGTTCCTCGCCACCGCGGCGGCTGGTGCGAAAGTGGCTGCGACAGTCGCTGCGACGGCCACGGGGTCCGCCCTTGCTTGGGGCGGATGTACTGGAGCTCCGTCATTCGGGGGCGGGATCGTGGGTCCGGATCGGATCCTGGGACACCGATTGCGAGATCGGGATCTGCCGCCGCCGGATGCTTCCGAACGGCACAACGTGGTCATCCTGGGTGGCGGGATCGCCGGTTTGTCGGCCGCACGGTCGCTCGCTCAACGCTCCATCCGCGACGTGGTGCTGCTGGAACTGGAAAGCGATACCGGGGGCAATTCCCGCAGTGGCATCAACGCCGTTTCGGCCCATCCGTGGGGAGCCCACTACCTACCCTTGCCCGGACCGCAGGCGACGGAAGTTCTGCAACTCCTGCAGGAACTCGGGGTAACCACCGGTCACGATGCTCTCGGACGCCCTGTCTACCGAGAGGAATACCTCTGCCACGATCCCGCCGAACGACTGTTCGTCCACGGACGCTGGCAAGAGGGACTGATTCCCCAACTGGGTCTCGACGCCGGCGAGCGGGATCAAGTGAGCACCTTCCTGGCCCGCATGGAGACCTATCGGCGGAGCCTCGGTTCCGACGGTCTTCCGGCCTTTGCCATCCCGGTGGACCGAAGTTCCCAGGATCCCCGCCTGCTGGCGTTGGACCGCATCACCATGGCCCAGTGGATGGAACGCGAAGGATTTCGCGCCGCGCCCCTCCGCCGGTATGTGAACTATTGCTGCCGTGACGATTTCGGGACCGGCATCGCCCAGGTCAGCGCTTGGGCCGGAATTCATTACTTTGCCGCGCGATCCGGGGTCGCGGCCAACGCGCCGAGCCACTCGGTGCTCACCTGGCCTGAAGGCAACGGTTGGCTGGCGGCGCGCCTGCGAGAGCAAATCGCGCCCGCCCAAATCCGCACCCGGCACGCCGTCTTCGGCATTCGGCCCGATGATCACGGAGCCGAGATCGACGTCTTCGATGCAACCCTCGGACGCTCCCTGCGCATCGAATGCCGGGCACTCATCGTGGCCACGCCGCGGTTTGTGTACCGGAGGCTCCGCGGCCTTCCGCCCGATTCTGCAGCCCAATACCCACCTTGGATGGTGGCCAATTTAACCCTGCATTCCCGGCCTGATTCGCACGGCATGCCGCTGTGCTGGGACAACGTCATCGATGGATCGCCTGGGCTCGGCTACGTGCATGCGGGCCATCAAAGCTTGCACCCGCGTCCGAACGGGACCGTGCTGACTTATTACCGACCGTTGGACCATGCGGACCCTTCGACGGCCCGAGGCGAGGCGCTGAAGGCCGACTGGGCGCATTGGAGCGATCTCACACTCGCCGACCTCTCGGTGGCCCACCCGGATCTCCGACGCCGAATCGAACGCTTGGATGTCCAAGTCTGGGGCCACGGGATGATCGCGCCGTCACCGGGATTCCTGTGGGGCCACCGCCTCAGCGCCATGAACCACCGCGACGGCGTGGTGCACTTTGCCCACTCCGACATGTCCGGTATCTCCCTTTTCGAAGAAGCCTACATCCGGGGCCTCCGCGCCGCCGATGCGGTCTACCAGCAGCTTCAGACCACGGCCTGACATGAACCCCATTGCCCCGATCCACCCGAAAAGCCGTCCGTCGCCGAAGGCCCTGTGCCAGCACACCTTGCTGGAATTCCACGGTTGCGATGTCGAGGTATTGAGCCGGGTGCGGACCATTCGGGAGCGGATGCTGGCCGCCGTCACCGCCGCCAATGGGACGATCGTGAAACCCGTCTTCCACGAGTTCAGTCCCTGGGGGGTGAGCGGCGTGGTAGTCATCGCCGAGAGCCATGTGACCATCCACACCTGGCCCGAACACGGCTATGCGGCCGTGGACATCTTCTCGTGCAGCCGAAAGCTACGCCACGCCGTGGTGCGCGAAACCTTACGCCAATCGTTGGGAGCCCAGTCCGTAACCGCCCAACGATTGAGCCGCGGCATCGTGCCACCGAGATCGATCGCTCAGCGACGCATCGGCAAGGCGAAGGCCACATAGGCATCGCCGCTGGGCGTGCCCATCTTGCCGCCGCCACAGGCGATCACCACATATTGCCGGCCACCGACCGAGTAGGTCGCCGGTGTGGCGTAGCCGCCGGCCGGCAAGGGCGCCTTCCAGAGTTCACGGCCGCTCTTGCGGTCAAAGGCCCGCAGGTGCGCATCCCGGCTGGCCGCGATGAACACCAGTCCGCCGGCCGTCACCAAAGGGCCGCCGTAGTTTTCGGTGCCGGTGGGCGGCACTCCTTGCGCAGTCAATTCCTTGAACTCACCCAGCGGCACCTTCCACCGGATGGAGCCGGTATTGAGGTCGATGGCGTTGAGGGTTCCCCACGGCGGCTTGACGGCGGGATAGCCATTGCTGTCGAGCCAACGGTTGTAGCCGGTCATGGAATACGGGATGAGCCCCAGGGCATCGGCACCAGCTGATCCAGATCGATCGGCGGCTGCGGAGGGCTCCTCGGTCGCTGCCGGTTCGGCCTCACCCCGCACGAAAGCCACCAGACGCGAGCGCTGCCCCTCGGTCAGGAAATCAAAAGAGGGCATCACTCCTTTGCCCGTCTGGAGCAACTTGTGGAGATCCGCAACTTGAAGGCGTTTCTCGGCCCCCACCAACGACGGAACGTTCTGGCCCGGATTGCCCTGCCGCTCTGAACCGTGGCACACCGCGCAAATCTGCTGATAGAGCGCCGCGCCGGAAGCCGCCGATTCTCCCTCCTTCCGACGGGTCTCCACCATGGTCAAAATCCACGGCATTTCGTTGCCATTGACGTAGAGCATCCCGTCGGGATCCACCGCCGCACCGCCCCATTCCGCACCCCCATCAAATCCGGGGAACACGATCGATCCCTCGCGGCTGGGCGGTTGGAAGGGCGCATGCGGACGGATCCGGGAAAACCGTTCCAAGACCTGCCGGTGCGACTCGGGCGAAATATCGGTGATTTCGTCGTGGGTGAAGAGTTGCCGCGAAAAGGGCGGCGGACGCAGGGGTACCGGTTGGGTGGGCCAGGCCGATTCGCCGGACAAGTCGGAGCTGGGCACCGGCATTTCCTCGATCGGAAAGAGCGGTCGGCCGGTCTGGCGGTCGAATACGAAAACATTCCCCGACTTGGTCACCTGAGCCACCGCATCGATCCGCTTCCCCTGATGGGTCACGGTCACCAAATTGGGGGGTGCCGGCAGGTCGCGGTCCCAGAGATCGTGATGAACAAACTGAAAATGCCAGAGCCGCTTGCCGGTCTGGGCATCCAGTGCCAACAAGCAATTGGCATACAAGTTCTGGCCCAAACGGTTGCCGCCCCAGAAATCGAAGGCTGCCGAGCCGGTCGGGCAGAACACGATCCCCCGGGCTTCATCGAGCGCGAAGCCCGTCCACACATTGGCACCGCCGACATAACGGTACGCCTCGGGAGGCCATGTCTCGTGGCCCGCCTCGCCAGGCTGGGGAATGGTGTTGAAACGCCACGCCAGTTTTCCGGTGCGAATGTTGAAGGCCCGTACCGGACCCGGAGCCGCCGGGGCCGGGCCTTCGCCCAGGCGCATGCCCATGATGAGGAGGTCCTTGAACACGACCCCGGGTGTCGTCGCCTGAAGGGACAAGCCCGAAGCTTCGCGCCCGAGTTCCTGTTTCAGGTCGATGGAACCCTCCTGACCAAAACCAGGAATGCGTCGCCCGGTCACCACATCGATGGCGTGCAGGAAGTGGTCGTTGGCGTAAAGGATGCGCCGGTCGGAGCCGTCAGCCCAATAGGCCAGGCCGCGATTGACCCCACTCTTGGTGATGCCTTCGCACGCAGCGGGGTCGAAGCGCCATTTCTGCACCCCGGTGGTCGCGTCGAGCGCGAAGAGTTTCAGGTCGGCTGTCGTGCCATAGACCACGCCATCGATCACCAATGGATTGCATTGGATCTGCGAACGGTTCTGCGCATCCGACCACCCACCGCGATAGGTCCAGGCAACCTCCAACTGCCCGACATTCTTGGTCTGGATTTGCTCCAGGCGCGAATGGTGGCTGCTACCCGCGTCGCCCAAGTACACGGGCCAGTCCACGGTGCCCGGCGAAGCCCCCGCAGCGCGGAGGGCCAGCACCGCCGCCCAGCCCCATGTCATCCATCCTCGTTGCTGTTGCTTCATGCGAAATCAATTGAGTCGATTGTCCCGGAACCACGCCGCACTGCCATCGAGCATGAGCCGGTTGCGGCCACCCCGGTGCGCGGACTGGCCCGACAAGGCCGCAGACACCGAGGGAATCGTCCGCGGAAAATACGGATCCACGGCCAACTCCACCCCGGAGAGACCATCGGGTGGTTGTGTGGTGGAGTTGAGCAGCGAGGCCCTAAAGTCCTCCAGCGCCGATTCTGGGGTCTTGTTCCAAAAATTGTCCAAAGGCACCACGGCATCTGCCCGATCAAAGCGCCAAAGCCAGAACCCGGTGCTTTGACGGATGCCATTGCTCGAAACCGTCTGAAGCACCTGAATCGCCTGGCCGAGCGGTGGATTGCGCAAAGCGGGGCACATGCCGGCCCCGCCTCCCGACCGGGCGAGGGCTTCGAAGGTCCAACCCGCGCGGGGATCTGAGGGAGGCCAGTCTGTCCAAGGCCGATAGCCCAGCGACAACTTCAAGTCACGGCGGTCGGGCAAATGGTCCTGTTGATCACCGAGGTACAAAGCGAACCCGAGGCCCAATTGGTGCAATTGAGACAAACAAGCCACGCGCATCGACTTGGCCCGGGCTGCCGCCAAAGCCGGCAACAGCAAGGACGCCAGCACGGCAATGATGGCCACCACGACCAGCAATTCGATGAGGGTGAAGCCATTCTCGCCCTTTCGGAAGGCCATCGGTTTCACAGATTGGGGGCAGTAAAGGATTTCCGACAGCCTTTGACCGGATGGCGTCAAAAGCAATTCCCTACCCGTGAACCGGCCTACGGACCAGACCGGTTCAATACCCGCCGCCACCCAAGCTGGATGCAGCCGGCGCCACCAAGGTCCCGGCCGCCACACGGCGCTGGTACTCATCGAGCATCGCGGCCGTGGCCGTGGCTCCGCACCGCGAGGCCCCCAAGGCGCGGACTCGCAGCAATCCATCGAGATCGCGAACGCCGCCCGCGGCCTTGACTTGAACGTGCTCGGAAACCGCCGCGCGCATCAGGGCCAGGTCGTGCTCGGTGGCTCCCTCATAGTTGTAGCCACCGCCGGGTTGCTTCACGAAGCCAAAGCCTGTGGAGGTCTTGACCCAATTGGCACCCGCGTTCTCACAGAGTTGGCAAAGGGTTCGCTTGAGTCCATCGCCACTGAGTCCGGCCCCGCCCCCGCCGAGGTAATCGTTCTCCAGAATGACCTTCACGCGGGCCCCGTGACGGTGGGCGATCTCACAAACGCCCCGGATTTCCGCCTCCACGAATTCCAAATCACCACCGAGCGCCTTGCCGATGTTGATCACCATGTCGATTTCCGTGGCGCCATCGGCACAGGCCAAATCGGTCTCCCGCCATTTGGACTCGGGAGTAGAACTGCCATGGGGGAATCCCACCACGGTGCCCACCGCAACACCGGTGCCCTCCAACCATTCAACCGCCTGCGCCACTGCGTAGGGCTTGATGCAAACCGAAGCCACGCGGTAGCGGGCCGCCAGCGCGCACCCGGCCTGCAAGTCGGCGTCAGTGAGCGTGGGGTGCAGCAAGGAGTGGTCGATCATCGACGCCAGGTCTTCGTAGGAAGGAGTCATGGGGGTCCGGTGCCAATCGGTATGAACCGCCTATCCCTAAAGGCAAGCGCGGACAAGAAACATCTGTAAACTGTAACAACCCATGCCACACCGGGAGGCTTGCCGATGCCACGAGGCGGGGCAGTCTCTGGGCATGGCGATGCGCTACTGGTTGGTGAAACAGGAACCCGAAGCCTACCCGTGGTCTCAATTGGTGGCCGACAAAAAGACCACCTGGACCGGTGTGCGCAACTTCCAGGCCCGCAACCACTTGCGCGCCATGAAAACGGGAGATGCGGTGCTCTACTACCACAGCGTCACCGGCAAGCAAGTTGTCGGCATCGCCGAAGTCGTCCGTGAAGCCTATCCGGACCCGACCGCGACCGAAGGCGATTGGTCGGTGGTGGACCTGGCACCGCGCAAGCCATTGAAGGTGCCGGTGGACCTGGCCACGCTGAAAACCGACCCCGTCACGAAGGACATGCCGCTCATCAAGCAGTCTCGATTGAGCGTTATGTCCCTGGAGCCGGCGGTGTTCCAGCGCATCTTGGAATTGTCGCAAACCCGCTGAAAACCCGTTGATTCGGGCACGATCAGTCGACCATTAGTCAACGATTAGTCCGTCCACCAACTGCACCACCCGGTCGGCACGGTCGGCCAACCGGGAATCGTGCGTGGCCACCACCAGGGTCACTCCCCGCTCCCGCCGAATTTGCAGGAGCAACTGCACGATCTCCTCACCGGTCTTCGAATCGAGATTCCCCGTCGGCTCATCGGCCAGAATGAGGGTGGGGTTGTTGATGAGGGCCCGAGCGATGGCCACCCGTTGTTGTTCTCCTCCGGACAACTCACCAGGTCGGTGATCCGACCGATCGGCCAATCCCACCCGATTCAGCAAGACGTCGGCCTCGACCTGCACCTCGGCCAACGGTCGCCGAGCCATCCGCCCCGGAAGCACCACATTCTCGCGCGCATCGAACTCCGGCATGAGGTGGAAGGCCTGGAAGATCAAACCCACATCCCGATTGCGGAACCGCGCCAATTCGGCCGGCCCCAGCGACTGGAGCGAAACCCCACGCACCCGGATCGTTCCCGCATCCGGATGATCGAGCCCGCCCATCAGGTGCAACAGCGTGCTCTTGCCGGCACCCGAGGAACCCTTCAGCGCGATGAACTCTCCCGACTCCACGCACAAATCCACACCGCGGAGCACCTCGAGTTTGCGGCGGCCGAGGGAATATCCCTTGTGGATGGATTGGGCTTGGATGAGCGGCTCACTCATGGCGAAGGGCTTGCACAGGTTGAAGCCAGGCGGCGCGCAAGGCGGGTATCACGCCAGCCAGCAGGCAAATGACCAGCGATCCTCCGCAGATGATCAGCACGTCGGAGGTGACGATCCGGGCCGGCAGCTCGCGGAACTGGTAAAGCTCCGGCGGAAACAGGTCCAAGTTGAAGGTCTGGTTCATGAAGTGCAGGAAGTCGTTGCGGAAGCGGACCCCGGTCCAACCCAAGGCGAAACCGCTGATCACCCCCACCACACCCACCACGAGGCTCTGCGAAAGGAACACCAACGCCACTTGGGACGGGGTGGCACCGAGGGCCTTGAGCATCCCAATTTCCCGGGTCTTCTGGACCACAAAGGTGATGAGCGCGCTCATGATGCCGAAGGCCGCCACGATCACGATGAAGAACAGCAGGTAGAACATCATGTTCTTCTCCACCACCAACGCCCCCAGGAGCTGACGATGTTCCTGCATCCACGAGACGACCTGGAAATCGCTGCCCAACGCCTCGGTCAGTTGCTGATGCACCCGGGTCGTCGTGGGCATGTCGGGCTGATGCAGCATGATGGTGATGCCTGTGACGTTGTCTTCGATGCCGTGCAGGTCCTGAGCGTCACCGAGGCCGGTCAGCATGGAGGACATTTCCAACTGATACAGGCCGGCATCGAAGACTCCAGCGATGTGGAATTTCTGAGGCGGATCCACCTCCTTGCGACCGGCCTCCCAGGCCTCATGCATCCGCTTCAGGGCCGGCAGTGAATAAACGGCCAACGAATCTCCCACCTTGAGTCCCAAGGCTTCGGCCAACGACACGCCGATGAGAACCTTGTTGGGTCCGACATCGAACTTTCCGGAAATCATTCCGGCCGGAACCTCCGAGACGCGCGGTTCGAGGACGGGATCCACCCCGCGCAGGACCGGTGCGAACGGGCGGGGATTGCCTGTCACCGGCTGGGTCTCCATGAGCACCTGAGTGAGCACATACGGAGCCACCGCCCGGACCGAGGTGTTGGAGGAGATCGTCGCAGCGACCGTACGCCAGTCGGCCAGCGGCTTTTCGAAGGCCTGCACATGCAGATGGGCATTGAAGCCGAGGATGCGCTCCCGCAATTGCTCGCCGAAGCCGGTCATCACGGCGATTACGATCATCAGCACCGCCACTCCCAACGTAACCCCCAGCACGCAAATCAAGGTGATGATGGAGACAAAGGTCCGCTTGGGCCGCAGGTAGCGGAGGGCCAGGGCGATTTCGTAGGGAAGCGGCGACATGATCTCGGGACGCGACTGTGGCGGAGCCTACCCAACCTGACAAGGCGTGAGCCGATGGCGGGCGCTTCGCCGATCCAGCGACATCCTTGCCCGGTCTAGCCAATCGGATCACGGTTGGCAGGTCGATGAATTCCCTGATTGCGAAGATCGAAGAGAGCGCCCGCAAGCTGCTCGTCCTGCCGCCCTTGAGCAAACCGGCCGACGAGCTGCCCCGCTACAAGCGTTTTCTGAAGGTCGAGAGCCACCGGCTTCATCTCCTGCATCGGGGCGGAGCCAGTGGACTGGAAGTCTGCCGCGCCCGATCCGCAATGATGGATGTGCTCGTCCGGCACCTGTGGGTGTCCATTCAAAGCGTCTTCCCCGCGCCCAAGGGTAAAGCACCCAAGGTTTCTCTGGTGGCCTTCGGAGGCTATGGGCGCGGAGAGCTCAATCCATTCAGCGACATCGACCTGATGTTCCTTCACGCTGACGGCCTGAGCCCGGAGGGGCCGGAATTGAAGATCCTCTCCGAGTGGACCGGCGGGCTGCTGTACACCCTCTGGGACATCGGTCTCAAGGTGGGTCACGCCGTGCGCACGGTCGACGATTGCGTTCGCTTGGCCAATGAAGACATGCAGGCCAAGAGCGCACTCATTGAGGCTCGCCGGGTGACCGGCGACGAACCCCTCTTCGAGCAACTCCAGCGCGCGGTGCAGAAACACTGCGTCCGCGGCCACGAGGACGAATACATCGCCCTGCGACTGGCCGATCAGGCGACTCGCCGGGCCAAGCACGGCAATTCGCCGGCGCTGCAGGAGCCCAACGTCAAGAATGGCGTCGGTGGGCTCCGAGACTTCCAGAACCTCCTCTGGATGGCTTACTTCAAGCACGGCACCCGTTCATTGATGGACCTCCAAAAGGCCGAGTTCCTCAGCGCCTCCGAGCGCAAGCAAATGGTGGCGGCCTACGACTTCCTGCTGCGCACCCGCAATGAGCTGCACCACGTCGCGGGCCGGGCTGCCGAAACACTCACCCCGACCGTGAAGCCGGCTGTCGCACTGGGTTTGGGATTCACGGACCGTTCACCCCGAGCCCGCACCGAGGCCTTCATGCGGGAATACTACACCCACGCTCGCAATCTTTACATCACCACCCGCACCTTGGAACAGCGACTGGCCTTGGTGCCCAGCCCCGGCAAAACCAAAGCCGGCAAAACCAAGACCGGGAAGGCCAAACGCGGCGCCTCAGCCCCGGTGGAGCAGTTCGACGGGTTTCGGATCGTGGACGGGCAACTCCACATGGTGGATCGGGGCATCTTGCGTCAGGATCGAGGTCGTATTCTCCGAGCCTTCCTGGAGGCCCAAAAACGCGGACTCCAAATCCACCCCGACCTGGCCCAGTTGCTCAGGCAGCAGGTGTCACTGGTAGATCGCTCGTTCAAGGCCAATTCGCACTACCAGGCCACCTTCCTCGAAATCCTTAACCAGCGCGGCAATGTGGCTCCCTATGTCCGGGCCATGCACGAGGTGGGGTTGCTCGGCCGATTCCTGCCCGAGTTCGACAAGATGACCAACCTCGTCCAGCACGAGTTCTATCATCAGTACGCCGTGGACGAGCACACGCTGACCTGCGTCGCCAAGCTCGATCAGGTCTGGGGTGCCGAAACCCGTCCCTTCTCCGGCTACACGGACATGTTTCACCATGTGGAACGCCCGTTTGTCCTGTATCTGGCGCTGCTGCTCCACGATTGCGGCAAGGCCTTTCCAGGCCGACGCCATGAACTGGTGGGGGCCGAGCTGGCCCTGAAGGTCTCCAAGCGTTTCCGGCTCGACGGCACCACCGCGCACACCCTATCCCTCATCATCGAGCACCACCTCACCATGGTGCAAACCTCGCAGCGACGGGACCTCGACGATCCGGAAGTCATCCAAACCTTCGCCGCTCAGGTTCAAGGAACGGAGAATCTCGACCTGCTCACCCTGCACACCTTTGCCGATTCGATGGGCACGAGCGACAGTCTCTGGAACAGCTTCAAGGACTCCCTGCTCCTGACCCTGCACAAGAAGACGACGCGGGCCCTCCAGGGTACCACCGAATTCATCGAGGCGGAGATCCGGCAGCGGCAACTGCTGCGCGAACAAGTCCAGACCCTTCTGCCCAAGACCTTCTCAGAGGAGGAGTTCGCGGCCCATTTCGAGGGTCTTCCGCCCCGATACTTTCAGATCCACTCACCGCGGCAGATCGCCCGGGATCTAACCCTCGTCCACCAATTCATCCACCTCCAACTCACCCAGGAAGACCGGGCCCTGGAGCCGGCCGTGCTTTGGAACGAGGACAAGGATCGCGGTTGGACTCGGGTCCACTTCTGCACCTGGGACCGGCCCGGGTTATTCACAAAATTCACAGGGGCGCTCACCGCGGCAGGGCTGAACATTTTCTCCGCGCAAATCTTCACCCGTTCCGACGGCGTGGTGATCGACAGCTTCTATGTCACCGACGCCCGCACCGGTGCCGCACCCGATCCCTCGGTGCGGGAACGCTTCGAGAAGCTCATCCGGGATGTCTTGGCCAAGGGGGTGGACCTCCGCCCGGTCGTCCGGAAGATCGCCGCCCAAACACGCCCCCTGCATCAGGCCCTGGCGGGGGAGCACATGGAGCCCAACATCCGGTTTGAAGGCCCGGCCCCCAATGGAACCACCATCATCGACCTTGAAACCGAAGACCGGGTGGGTTTGCTCTTCGCCCTATCCCAGGGTCTCAGCGAACTCGGACTCAACATCGTCCTTGCCAAGATCGTTACCGAGAAAGGGGCGGCCATTGACACATTCTATGTAACCGAGATGGACGGATCTCCAGTCATGTCCCCCGAGCGCCAGAACCAAATTGCCTCCGAGTTGCGTCGTGTGATCCAGGATTTGTAATTAAATAGTCCCCAACGAGAACTGTTGGGATTGTTTCAAATAGCAAAAAAAGTGTTGTCACCGATCTCTATCGGTTCCTAGTGTCCCGCCCGTGATTTCCGCCATTTCGGCGGGGGTCGGGGACTGTGTCTCCGACTCGTACATTGGTTATTGCAGTCAAACACAACGCAGAACTCAGGAAACAACATGAAGTTTAACAAGTGGACAGTCGCTTTGGCCGCCACCGGCGTGGTGAGCCTCGCTTCCGCGGTGCAGGCTGATGAGTCTCACCCGGTCAACACGGCCCTCAGCTCGACCACCCTCAGCGGTTACGTCGACACCTCCGCCATCTGGAACTTCGGTTCCGGCAGCCAGGTCGCCAATCGCTTCGCGAACACCGGCGCGGACCGTCAGGATGGGTTCAACGTGAACACCATCAAGCTGCAGCTCGAGAAGCCCATCGACGAAGGCACTTGGAGCGCTGGCTACAAGTTCGAGACCATGTTTGGCCCTGACGCCAACGTGATGCCCGGCGCCCTGACCTCCGGTGTGGCCATCAAGCAGGCCTACGCGGCCCTGCGCGCCCCGATCGGCAACGGCATCGACTTCAAGATCGGCCAGTTCGACCCGATCGTTGGCTACGAAGTGACCGACTCCTACGCCAACCCGAACTTCTCTCGTAGCCTCGGCTTCAACAACCTCGAGCCGTTCGGACACACCGGCATCTTGGCCAGCTATCAGGTCAACGACATCATCGGCGTGTCCGGTGGCGTGGCCAATGGCGACAGCGGCTTCGGTCTGAACGGTGGCAGCTTGACCGCCGCCGGTTTCGCTTCCGGCCAGGCCGGCAGCAGCTTCCGCGGAATGCTCGCTGAGTCTGCCCGCGTGTACATGGGCTCCGTGGTCGTGAAGGCCCCGGAGAGCACTGGTTGGCTCTCGGGCAGCTCCCTCTATGTCGGCGCCGTCAACGGTGACGCCAATGGCTCCAAGAACGACCCGACCCTCCTGTACGTCGGCGTTTCCCTCGCCACCCCGATCAAGGAACTGACCCTCGGCGCCAGCGCCGACTTGCTGTTCAACGGCGGCATGGGCAACAGCTACGCCAACGCTTACGCGTTCTACACCGGCTACCAGATCACCGAGAAGCTCAAGGCCAACAACCGCTTCGAGTACGCCACCTCTGGTTACGGCGCCTTCCTGCCGGGCCGCACCGAAGACAAGATCATCGGTGAGACCTTCACCCTGGACTACGCCCTCTGGGCCAACGTGTTGACCCGCGGCGAATTCCGCTGGGACCGCGCGGTGGACGGCGGCACCGGCCCCTTCAACGGTCAGAAGAACGACCTGAGCATCACCGCCAGCGTCGTCTACAAGTTCTGATCGACCGATCCTCGTGATCGGCGGGTCTAGAGTACGTTCTTTCAACCCCTCCCCGAAACGGGAGGGGTTTTTTATTGTGGGCGCACGGCAATGCGCACTCTCTCGATTTACTGCGCTTTCACTGCGCTTTCACTGCGGGTCAAGATCGCCGGCAACAAGCGTTGAACCGATCTCCAAGGCCCTGTTTTCCAAGACCCCGATCCTCGCCCCTGCTCCGGCTCTCCCCGGGAACCCGCTCACAAACCGCTGGGATGATGGATGAATTCCCAGGGCAATCCAAACTGGCCGGCCAACTTCTCCGCCAAGGCGCGGACTCCGAAGGTCTCGGTGGCGTAGTGACCCCCATAGAACACGTTGATGCCGGTTTGCTCAGCCAAGGCATGCGTCCAGTGCGGGCCTTCGCCCGTGATGAACGTGTCCACCCCCTCGGCGGCGGCCTGCTGGAGTTCGGCCCCGGCTCCTCCGGTGCAAATCCCCACCCGGCGACACTCGGAACTCCCTCCGGCCAGCAGAATCGGATCCCGTCCGAGGATTTCGCCCAACCGACGCCCCAAGGCCTCGCGGCTCAACGTCGTCTCGCCCTGCCAGCCAATGCATTCGCCTTCATGCCGGAAGAACGGCTTCAAACGCCGCAACCCCACCAAACGGGCCAAAACGGCGGCGTTTCCGAGGGTTTTATGGGCATCGAGCGGCAAATGCATGGAATAGACAGCCATGTCAGCCTCGAGCAAGGCTCGGATGAGGTCCATGCGAGGGCCCGTCCAAGGGCGGGTTTCCGTCCAGAACAGGCCGTGATGAACCACCATCAAATTCGCCCCAGAGGCGGCCGCCAAGCGCACGGTGGCCAGCGAGCAATCCACCGCAGCGGCGATCTTGCGCACCGGACCCCGGTTTTCGACCTGCAAGCCATTGCGCGCCCGGTCGTAGTCCCGAAAACGCTCCGGAGTCATCCAAGCCTGACACTGCACAACCAGGGAACTGAGGTCGACGGTCTTCACAAGGCCCAGAAAACCAGCCTGCCACCCGGGAATAAAGGCCCAAAAGAGCCCGTGCAGTCTTCGGATCGGGACGTCACTGTAACCGAATGCGATCCGACACGGTCGCTTTGGACATGTGAGGGGTGCTCTCCGATTTGAGCATGGACGAACCGGTGCTGGATGTGTCCGCCTGCGTGGAACGCGTGCGGGCGGGCAATGAGGATGCGGCTCGCGTCCTCATGCAACACCTGCATGGGTTGATCGTCAAAATCGTGAGGTCACACCTCCCCCGAAGAACCAGCGAGGAAGACCTCATTCAAGCCGTGTACGTCAAGGTGTTCACCCGAATCGATCAATACCGCGGAGCCGTGCCCTTCGAGCACTGGGTCTCCCGTGTGGCGGTCAACACCTGCCTCAACCAGATCGCCCACGAAAAGATCCGGCCCGAATGGCGGATGTCCGATCTCAGCGAGGACGAGGAACAAGTGGTGCAGAACCTGGCGTCCACCGACGATGACCTCTCACCTGAAGACGGATTGGCTTCGCGGGAACTCGTCGAAAAGATGCTGGCGCGGCTCAACCCGGAAGACCGATTGGTGATCACCCTGCTCCACCTCGAGCAGAAATCGGTCGAAGAGGTCCGTCAAATCACCGGTTGGAGTGGAGCCCTCGTGAAAGTGCGGGCCTTTCGTGCGCGCGCTAAGATGAAGAAACACCTTTCAGAATTGATGGAGGAAGTTCGCCAATGAAAACCCATCCGTTGGATCGTCTGCTGAAGTCCGCCGCGACAACTCATCAACCCGCTGCGTCCGCCGGCACGCTGGACCCTATGCTCGAACATCGGGTCTTGGCAGCCGTGCGGCGGGCTCGTTCCGAAGCCGAAGGCATTGACCTGCTCGCCGTGTTGCGATGGGGCGTGGCCTTCGCCGGTTGCGCCGCGTTGTGCGCCATCCTGCTTTCGATGAGCAATCCGACCAACAGTTCGGTCGATGAGGCCTTTGCGGTGCCCGAGCCGGAAACATATCTTGCCCTGCAATGAGTCCCCTGAGCCGCAACGCGATCATCGGTTATCTGGCCGCCACGTTCGTCGCGGGCGCGGTCGCTGGCGTCTTTGGTGCTCGAGCTTTTCCGTCCAAGCCGGCTCCGCGGCCTCCACGCGAAACCGGGGCGATGTCCGAGCGGATTCTCAAACGCTGGACCACCGATTTCCACCTGAGTGAGGAGCAGGTCGCCAAGATTAAACCCATCCTGAAGACCGTCGAAACAGAGGTCTCCGGCATCCATCAGGAGAACGAAGGTCGGATGAAGGGTTCGTTCGAGCGGATGCACCAGCAGGTGTTGCCTCTTCTGGATGGAGATCAGAAGCGGTTGCTCGAAGAACACCGCAAGAAGATGGAGCGCCGCGGCAACGAACGTCGACACGGCGGTGCTGGCAATTCGACCAATAGCGGAACCGGAAAGACTGCCCCGTGATTGTCCCTCCATGAATGTCGTATGAGTCCTTGGGGGAAGACTGAGAACTCTAATTCTCGTTGCCTAAACTAGAATCCGAACACCGGCACCCACCCGTTGGACGCAAGGGTTCGAACCGCTGAGTATACCGATTCGGTCGCTATCACTGCGAGTTTGACTTGCAAGACACCCCCGCCCCGCCCGACAACCGGATCCTTGCCATGATGCGTTTAAGTCTATTCTTTCTCTGTTGCCTTTACAGCCTCATCGGGACCTCCCTGCAGGCCGCCAACGACTCCGGCCTGCGCCGGACCGAGGTAATCTACGGCCGCAAGTTCGGCACGGCACTGACTCTGGATGTGCTGCAACCGTCCAAGACCAACGGCATCGGCGTCATCTGGGTGATCAGCGGTGGATTCTATTCTGACCACAACGGCATCAACCCCGCCTACTGCAAGGCCCTGCTCGACGAAGGCTACACCGTCTTCGCCGTCGTGCACGGTTCCCAACCACGCTTCACCGTCCTCGAGATCGCGGAAGACATGCATCGGGCCGTCCGTTGGATCCGCCACCATGCGGCTGATTATTCCGTTCGACCCGACCGCCTCGGCATCACCGGTTCCAGCGCCGGAGGCCATTTGTCGCTCACCTTGGGAACCCAGGGCCGCGACGGCGATCCGAAAGCCCAGGATCCGGTGGATCGCGAAAGCAGTCGTGTGCAGGCCGTGGCTTGCTTCTTCCCGCCCACTGATTTCGAGAACTGGGGGGCACCTGGTGACACCCAAGTCGGTGTGGGCAAGGTTGGGCGCCAATTCTACGGAGCCTTTGGCAGCCGTTCCGACACGCTGGAAAGCCGACTCGAATACGGCCGCCTGATCTCGCCCATCCACTTCGTCTCCAAAGACATGGCCGCCACCTTGATCGTCCACGGCGAAGCCGACGGCCTCGTGCCCATCTACCAGGCAGAGATCTTCGAGAAAAAGGCCCGCGAGTCCGGAGCCACCTTCAAGCTCATCCGACTCCCCGGCAAAGACCATGGCTGGCCCGGCATGGAAAAAGATCTCATCCAGTTCGCCGATTGGTTCAACACCCACCTGAAGTGACCGGAATCCCAGTGATCCCCAGGGGCCGCTGACTCCGCTCGCCCGAGCAGAGCAAGGTCGAGCCGAAGCAAACCGCAGCGGAGCAGGATCAGGCCGGAGTCCGCATTGGAAGCGATCCAACCTCTCCCCTCGCGCAACGCGCGAAAGCTCATCCTACCCCCAGCCTCCCTGCGTGCGATGGCCGGGTCCTGCGGGGCACATGCGGGTTTGACTCCGTGACGGTTGGTTCCGGAGAATCCCACCCATGAAATCCCTTTTGCTGGTCGCAGCTCTCCTGTCTCTGGGCGCAACCACCGCACAGGCCGCGGACAACTACACCCTCGGAGCCGATTCCACGAACCGCGCCCCGGGCGTCCTCAAAGGGCGGGTCGAGACCTTTGAGTTCAACGAGTCGAAAGTATTCCCCGGAACCTCGCGCCAAGGTTGGATCTACATCCCGGCCCAGTACGACGGCACCAAGCCCGCCGCCCTCATGGTGTTCCAGGACGGGCACGAATACGTCCGCGAAAGCGGCTCCCAACGGGTGCCCATCGTGCTGGACAACTTGATCGCCCGCGGAGAAATGCCCGTCACCATCGCCCTGTTCCTCAATCCCGGCCACCGCGGACCCGGGGCGCCGGGGGCCAATGGATGGGGCGACCGCAACAACCGCTCCTTCGAATACGATTCGCTCAGCAGCGACTACGCCCGCTTCCTCATCGACGAGGTGATCCCGTTCGCCACGAACCAATACAAGGTCCGCATCAGCGACGACCCCGAGATGCGCGGCATCGCCGGCATGAGCTCCGGCGCCATCTGTGCGTTCACGGTCGCTTGGGAACGTCCGGATCAATTCCGCAAGGTGCTCTCGCAAATCGGCAGCTTCACCAACATCCGGGGCGGCCACGCCTACCCGGCGCTCATCCGCAAGACCGAGCGCAAGCCGCTGCGAGTCTTCCTGCAAGACGGCGTCAACGACCTCAACAACCTCCACGGCGACTGGCCCTTGGCCAACCGCACCATGGCCAGCGCGCTCACCTTCGCCGGCTATGACACGCAGTTCGTCATGGGCGACGGCGCGCACAACGGCAAACACGGCGGCGTCATCTTGCCCGACTCCCTGCGGTGGCTGTGGCGTCCCACGATGCGCCCCCCCACTCCGAGCACCAACAACTGGAACGGCGACGAAGCCCTCAACAAAGTCTTGGCCGGCGGCGGCACCGATTCCCCCTGGGAATTGGTCGGCGACCAGTTCGGCTTCACCGACGGGGCCTGTGGTGATGCCCAGGGCAATTTCTACTTCTCCGATTTACCCAAAGGCATGATCTACCGCGTGGCCGTGGGCGCCACCAAGGCCGAACCGTGGCTCACGAACGGCCCCAAGATCAGCGGCCTGAAATTCGGACCCGACGGCCAGTTCTACGCCGCCACCCAAGGGGAGTCGCCCAAGATCGTGGCCATCGACCCTGCCACCCAGGCCATCCGCGACGTGGCAACCGGCGTGAAGCCCAACGACCTCATCGTCTCCAAGGCAGGATGGATCTACTTCACCGACACGGGCGCAGGCCAAGTCCAGGCCGTGCCCATCGCAGCCAAGTCCCTCTCGCGCCCCCGCACCGTCGCCGGCGGCATCACCTCGCCCAACGGCATCGCTCTGTCGCCCAAGCAGGATTTCCTCTACGTCTCGGAATACGGCGGCACGAATGTCTGGAGCTTCGCCATAGCGGCTGATGGCAGCCTGAGCGCTGGTGAGCGTTCCATGACTTTGGTGGTACCCTCGGGCAAGAAGGACAGCGGTGGTGATGGTTCGACCGTGGACGCCCTCGGCCGCCTCTATGTGACCTCGCACGCCGGCGTCCAGATGTTCGACTGGATCGGTCGCCTCGGAGGCGTCATCGCCAAGCCCCGCCCCGACAAGGGCGTCTACAGCTGCGTCTTCGCCGGGCCGGGAAATGCCTACCTGTACGTCTGCGGTGGAGATGCCGTGCACCGCCGCAAGACCCTGACCCAGGCTCCTTGAGTCGGACGAGAGCCCCCAAAGAGGCGAGCC
>CAMCYJ010000066.1 GCA_945883815.1 Akkermansia muciniphila
AATCGGGATGGGATTGATGACGCCTACGAAAATGCGGTTGCCACCTTCCCGTTGCGGAGTTTCGGCCTGGGCGCGCTCGCCCCGACCAATGACTTCGTCGCGTTGATGGTCGGAGACTACCAGCCGAACGATCTTGGCGTCGATGCGCTGGGGGTGAAGATCGATTTGTCGGCCCGGATCAACGAGTTGACCGTCCGGCAGGCCTCCGGACTCGGTGAGGTTCCCGCAGAACTCGTGGACATCTCGCCGCTCATCCAGTTCAAGGTGCACTCGTCCACGCCGCAGTCGAACGGCGCTGTCGTGTTGATCTTGGTTCTCTACCAGCCCAACACTTCCGATGTGGTCTACAAGTTCGGAAGGCGGAGTCCGACCGATGCGGAGCCGTCGTTCTACGAGTTCAATTGGGATGGTAGGACCGGCGGCCAGTTCATCGACACCGATGGTGATGGTCAGCCCAACTTGTTGCGGTTGGTGTATCGCGACGGCGAGCGCGGCGACGACGACTGGACGGCCAACGGCGTGCTGGTCGACCCTGTCTTCATCGCCACTCGCGACGTGATGCCGCCCAACGCCCCCCTCTGGACCACCAAGTCCGGCGGTGTTTCGAACCCGAGGCCTCCGCTGGCCGGAACGGCCGAGCCCCTGTCGATGGTCCATGTGTACTCAGGCACCGAGGAAATTGGTGTGGTCCGTGCCGACGAATCCGGCCAATGGGCGCTGCGCCCGAGCCGTGACTTGCCGGACGGTCGCTATCTCTTGGAGTCCTCGGCGATTGATTCGGCCCGCAATGTCAGCCCGCGGAGTCGGACCTTGGAGGTGTGGGTGCAGACCCAGGTCATCGCGGTGGACGACACCATGCCCAGGGTGCCCGGCAAACCGATGAAGATCCCGGTAGCCTTACTCCTCACCAACGATGTAACCCGCATTGGCCCGCTCTCGGTCAAACAAGTCGACTCGCGCTCCAGTCGAGGGGGGAACCTGATCCTCGAGCGGGGCTGGATCATCTACACCCCGCCGCCCGGCCTGGCGGACGATGTGATCGATTCGTTCACCTACATCGCCCACAACGGCAGCGTGAGTGCTTCTGCCCAGGTCCACATGATCGGTGAGACGTGGCGCATCGGCCCGGCCAACAGCCTGATCCGGGTGATACCGCTCTCCGTCGGCGTCGAGCTGAGGTTCTCGGTGATCCCCGGCCTGCGCTACGTGATCTCAGCTTCGAACCGGATTGGTTCCGGTGAGGATTGGAAACCCATCGGCACCGCATGGTCTGACGACCAGGGGCGTCTTGAGGTCCGTGATTTGGACGCTCTGGGGACCACCCGGTTCTACCGGGTCGAGGAGCTCCCGTGACCCTGTGACTATTCCGACCATGAGACCCAAATACCTACTCGGCCTGGCTTCCATCGCTGTCCTGGCCCTGACCGGTCCCGGCCTGCAGGCGCAATCGACCTCGGGGTTCGTTCTCGGGGAGAAGTCACTCCAATTGGCCATTCCCGATCTGGATCCCTCCGGTGTGGCACGGAGCCAGACTGTCTCCGGACTCGCGGCGGGTGTGGTCTACGACTTGACGGTGCGTCTGGTGGTGGAGGGCACCGGGTTCGGGGCCTTCAATGGCGACTATTACGCCTACCTTCGGCACGAGACGCCGGACGGCTCACAGTCGGAACTGGTCGTGCTGCTCAACCGGGTCGGGCGCGGCGCGGGCCTGCCGAGCGGCTACAGCGACTCCGGCTTCAACGTCACCTTTTCCGATACGGCGACCTGGGACATCCATCGCTATCAGGTGGCTCTGGGAGGGGCGACTGACGGGCCGCTCACCGGCACCTGGCAGCCCGACGGTCGCAGGGTCAATCCGCTCGTCAGCCTGGACACGTCTGCCCGGACCACGTCGCTGGAACCCTTGGGGAATATGAACCCGAACGGGTCGTGGGCCCTCTTCATCGCCGACGTGGAGGCCGGTGGCACGGGCCGGTTGATGGAGTGGGAGCTCCGCGGGACGCCCCGGGGGATCATCCCGGAGCCCCGCGCCGTGAGCTTGTTCCTCGCGGGCGCAGGTCTCCTTGGGTGGCTGTGGCGGAATCGGCGGAATTCGGTGCGCTGATCCGCAGCGCCAATCCGGTGACAGCCCAGTTGCCAAAGTTGGGCTAGAAACGCTCCGGGACGCCTTCTTCCATCATGCGCACGCGGTGCTCGAGACGGTGCTCGCGGGTGAGCGATTCCATCCAGCGGGCCGGTTCGTCGAGCGATTCAAACGAGAGTTTGAACGTGCCGTGGTGCATGGGCACCAACCACTCGGACTGGAGATCGCGGAAGGCCTGAACGGCCTGGTCGGGCCCCATGTGCACCTTGCGGAAGGATTCCGGGTGATAGGCTCCGATGGGCAGCAAGGCCAGTTCGGGTTTGAGCCGCTGGCCGATCTCGCGGAATCCCGGAAAATAGGCGGAATCTCCGGCGTGGTAGATCGTGCGTCCCCGGTGCTCCAAGACGAACCCGCCCCAGCCACGATGCTTGTCGGCCAAGGTTCGGGCACCCCAATGCTCGGCCGGAACCAAGGTCACTTTCCAGTCGTCATGGCCGAAGCTTTCCCACCACTTCAATTCGACGATGCGTCCAAAACCGAGGCGCTGTGCGAGGGGGGCACAACCCCACGGCATGACGGCGATCTTGGGTGAGGGGATCTTGCGCAGGGTGGGTTTGTGGAAATGGTCGAAGTGGGCGTGGGTGAGCAGGACCAGGTCGATGGGCGGCAGATCCTTCACGCGGAGACCCGGGCGCTTGAGGCGCTTCAGCAGGAAGAGCCAATTGGCGAAGTTGGGATCGATGATCGCGTTGAGCCCTTCGAACTGCACCAGGAACGAGGCATGCCCGATCCATGTCAGGGCCAGTTGATCGTCCTTCAGGTGGGGAAAGTTGGGGATCTTGACTGAGCCGATGGGCTCTGTTTTCAGGGCATGCCAGACCATTTCTCGGAAAAAGGTCCGTGGATTGAAATGGTCTCCCGGAGTCAGATCCCGGAATGACCGGGGCACCTTCCGTCGACCATGCCCTACGGGTTTGGGCATCGGTGGGTGTGCGGGAAGGGGGGGATGGTTCGGAAGCGGATCCATCGGTTCAGTTTCAGTGTGGCTTGCTCGGTTCTGCAGCGCAAGCGGGGTGGGCAGCGTGCTCCAGGTTCGTTTGTGGGCTCAGATTGACGAGGCCCTGAATCTTGCCCCTAGTCTTTGGAATGCGCCCGTTCCGGACTGTCGAACTCTCACCCTCCTTGGCCGAATTCGGCGGCCTGCGATTTGCGACCGTGCATAGCACGCTGTTGGGCGGTCGGGCCGATGTCACGCTGTGGGCTCCATCGACGCCCAAGCCGGCAGCCCTGCCGTTGGTCATCTTGTTGCACGGGGTGTATGGAAGCCATTGGGCCTGGGCTCTGAAGGGGCGGGTGCATCAAACGGCGCGGCGGTTGATCGAAGCGGGCGAGATTCCGCCCATGGCCTTGGCCATGCCCTCGGATGGATTGCGTGGCGATGGCACGGCCTACGTGCCCCTGATCTCTGGGAACTACGAGCGTTGGATCGTGGATGAAGTGCCGCTGGTGGCGCGCGAGGCGGTGCCCGAAGTGACCGAGGCTTCGCCGCGATTCATCTCCGGCTTATCGATGGGCGGCTTCGGGGCACTTCGGTTGGGGGCTCGGCATCCCGAGGTTTTCCGAGGCATTTCAGCCCACTCGGCAGCGACTTCGCTGAAGACCTTGTCCCCGTTCCTCGCGGAGCCCTTGCCGGTGGGTGAATCCACGGTGGAAGACTCGACCGCCCTGGAAGCCTTGATCCGCAACCGCGCGTCGTTGCCACCGGTTCGATTCGACTGCGGGGTGGATGATTTCCTCATTGGCTACAACCGGGACTTGCATGTGGCTTTGGATCAAGCCCAAGTCACCCATGAGTACGAGGAGTTTCCGGGTGGCCACACCTGGGACTACTGGGAGCAGAATGTGGAACGCAGTCTGCGGTTCTTTGCGCGGATTCTCGCGGAATCTGCATCGATACCAGCCGGGCACCCGACCGCCGGCCTCGCCTCGTAAGAGGGCGAGCAGGTAACCGCATTGGGAGGCTAATCTGCGGGCTCCCGAGGGAGACTCTCACGGTCGATGGATGCCTCGGCATTGGCTCCGGTGTCTGTCCGAAGACTGAGGTCGATGCGGATCGTGGCTTCGGTGCGTCGTGAGGCTCGCGGTTGCCCGGAGATCGGGTTCGGATGGAATTCACTCCACCAGGCCCGACGTCGATCCGGTGTCCAGTCTCCGGCCAGCGCACTCCCGGCCAATCGTTCCAAGAACACTCCCATGTCGGCCGGGCGTTGGGATGGATCCTTGGACAGTCCGTCGAGGATGAGTTGTTCGAGGCTGTCGCTGAGATCCGGAGCCCCGTTGTGGCGCGGGCTTGGGACTGGGGTGTCCAAGTGGTGTTTCCAGACCTCTTCCACTGTCGGGGCGGAGAACAGCGCACGGCCTGTCACCAACACGTAGGCCACCGCCGACAAGGCGTAAATGTCGCTGGCAATGTCGCCGTGCCCTGGATGGCGGATGGTTTCCGGGGCCATGTAGAGTGGGGTGCCCAGGAACCGGGAGGCGGCCTTGCCGTTTTCCCTGGTCTTTTCCGGAACATCCGAATGGGTCGAGGTCTCACGGACCAATCCGAAATCGAGGACCTTCAGCGTGTCGGGCATGCCGCCGCGTTCGCAGAGGAAGAGATTTCCGGGCTTGATGTCCCGATGGATCAGACCGATCCCATGGGCCTCGCGCAGGGATTCGGCCGCCTGCCGGAGCAGGTGAATGACCCGGGCCTCGGGCTGTGGACCGTGATGGTCGATCAGATCCTGAAGGGTGAGCCCCTCGAGCAGCTCCATGGCGTAATAGAAGATCCCGTCGGCCGTGTAGCCGTAGTCGAAGATCTGGATGGTGTTGGGGTGCGTCAACCGGCAGGTCAGTTGCACCTCGTGTTCGAATTGCCGGATGAGATCGTCGTCGGCTCGGTCCGGCAGCAGGAGCTTCACGGCCGTCTCTCGGCGGAGCAGGGCGTGTCGGGCCCGGTACACCGAACCCATGGCCCCTTCGCCGATCTTGGTGATCAACGTGTACTGGCCCAGCTGGCGGGCACTCAGTTGCGCCTCATCGAAGCGGCGGCGCCAGATGGAGCTGAGGTGGACGGCGACCAGTCCCAACACAGCGGCCAACAGGATCAGCAGGATGAGGATCCGAAAGATCCATCGCAGCACACGCAGCGGTTGGAAGGCCTCGGTGGCGTCGATCTTGGTGACCACACCGAACTGGTGCTCATCGATCCAATGCCAGGCCCCCACGACGGGCACCCCTCGATAGTCGCGTTCGGGCAGCACCTGGACCCCATTGCTCTCGGTCAGCGCGCGGGATACCAGCGCCATCAATGGAGCCTGAGCCCGACGGGTCTGGGGCCAGTTGAAACCCAAGGTCAGATCGCCACCGGGATCCCGCAGCACGAGGTTCAGCGCAGAGCTGGTCTCCGGCGCGTTGGTGAGTATTCCTAGTTGTCGGAGTTGGTCGTCGAAGCGGCTCTGCGACAGCAACCGGCCTTCGTGATCGAATGCGAATGTCTCGCCGCTGGATCCCGGGCGGGCCACGGAGAGTACCCGCGTGAACTCGTCTTCGGGCCGCAAGGTCACCGCCAAGACCCCGCGGATGTCTCCCTGGGTGTCGCGAACGGGGACGAGGATTTGCATCACTTGGAGTTCGCCCCGCGGAGGGCCGTTCGGAGCCGGACCCAGACGACGGTCCGGGCCCCGGTCGGCCCATCGGTCATTGGAGCGATTGGTTCTTCCTGCGCCGTCCCGAGGCCCCGGGCCGTTTGTCAGAGCTCGGAACGGGCCGGCGTCATCCGGTCGGCGGCCGCCCGGAGGAGTGTCCAGGCCGCGTCCCCTTGGGCGCACCGGCTTGAAAGGGGTGACCAAGGCGGGATGCCCATTGGTGAATACGCGGTTGAAAAGCTCCAGATGATCGGTGGGAACCATGCTGCCGGGCCGCACGCGAAGCCGACCAAATGCCGCCACCACGCTGCCCTCTGGAGCCACCAGGATTGCTCCGGGGTAACCGGTCAGCAGCAGGCGCTCATCAAGGGTGCGGATCAGCGCCGCCATTACCGGATCGGTATCGGGAGGTTGGAATCTGCCGGGGCGGGGACCAGAGCCGAGGCCGGCCGCCGGGGGATTGGTGCGGGAACGCTCCAGCAGCGCTTGAGCCGGTTCACGGATCGACGGGTCGGCGGCCAGCAGGCTTGCTGTCCGTATTTGCCCCTGGATCCAAACCGAGAGCGCGGTGACGTTGGCCTCGATCGCGGTGCCGAGTTCACTGCGCAGTCGGCCCTCGATGGTGCGTTGGACGGCGTTCTGGCTCCAAACACCGACCAACAGAATGACCGTGGCGGCAGCCAACGCGCTCCAGAGCACGGGCCGGAAACGGCGGAAGGCCAGACCGCTTCGGTTGGTTGCCGGTGAGGGCGGAGCTTTCGGTGCGTTCAATGCAAACTGGGAGACAGTCAACCCTCTGGGTCAGTTTCAGCAGAACTGCAGGCCCGAGGCGCGCGAGCGGAGGGACAATCAACCCACCCGGAAGGAAATCTTCTGGACGACGGTTTTGCCGAGGGCGGTCTGAAGCCGCTCAAGGATCTCATGCCGTCGATAACGGACGATTTCGTTGAGCCAGACGCTGCTGTCCACGTTGACGAACAAGGTGCCTTTGGCAAAGCCCGCCGGCTGCGCATGGGCCACCAGGGTGGGGTCCAGGGTTTGAGCCCAGATGGTTTGGATTTTGGCTTCGTCCAACCGTTGCTCCAGACGCAGGTGGCTCAAAACGCCAGGAAGAATCGCCTCGATGGATTTGGCCGGTGAACTCCAGGCGGTCTCGGCGCTGGTGAAGCCCCGCCCGCGCCACTGATCGATGGTTCTGGACCGTGCCGCCGCGGCCGCGCGCCGGCGACGGGCCCGTTCCGCCGGGTCGGCGGGGGGCAGGGGCAGCTTCACGATGGGAGCCTTGGGGGGCATGACGTCGATGGACGCTGCGGCCGCTCCCCGGGACGGTCAAGTCTCTGGCCATCCCGCAGCTGAACCGGCATGGTCTGAGCAGTGATGGAACTGTTCGCCAGTGGGGATTATGCCCTCTTCCAGTGGTTCAACCGCGGGGTGGTCAACCCTGTGTTCGATGTCTTGATGCCGATCTTGAGCGGCAACCCGTTGTTCAAGCCGGGTTTGGCTGTTCTGGCCTTGGCGCTGTTTTGGAAGGGTGGGCGTCGCGGGATTTTTTGCGCCTTGATGCTCGCCGCCACCTTGGCCGTGGGCGAGACGGGGACGGGCATTCTCAAGCGGACGGTGGGTCGACCACGTCCTTATGCGACACATCCGGAGACCCGAATGCTGGCCGGGAAAGGGTTGAACGGATCCATGCCCAGCGGTCATGCCGCGATTTGGGCCGGGGCGGCCATGGTGGCTGCGGCCTATTATCCGCGCTCTCGGAAGGTGATGTTCCCGTTGGCAGCGGGCGTCGGGATTTCCCGGATGTATGTGGGCGTTCACTACCCGAGCGACGTTTTAGCAGGTTGGGCTTGGGGCGCCTTCTATGGGTGGTGTTTGCCGAGGTTCTACGAGGCGGCGTGGCAAATCGTGGGGACTCGATGGTTCCCGCTCTGGCACAACCGCGTTCCGTCGTTGCTGCGCGTGGAATCGGTTGGGGTTTCACACGGTGCAGCGGTCGACCCGTCAGCCAACGCCTCGGGCGCCGCCGCGGCAGAACTCGACGGCCATTGGCGACGCCTGACCTGGATGGCCATCGGCGGGCTTTTGGCCGCCCGCTTGGGATATCTGGCCTCGGCCGTCATCGAATTGTCGGAAGACGAGGCGTACCAGTGGCTTTGGTCGAAGCACCCGGATCTATCCTATTACAGCAAACCACCGTTCATTGCCTATGCGCAGTGGATTGGGACCCATTTGTGGGGCGACCGCGAATTGGGAGTGCGATTCCTCGCTCCGGTGCTGTCGGCAGCGACCGCCTGGGGATTGTCCGGGTTTGTGGCGCGGTTGGCGGGATGGCGCACGGGTTTCTTCCTGGTGGCCGTGCTGACCTCCATGCCGTTGCTGTCCGTCGGATCCATCATCCTGACCGTGGATGCCCTGACCGTGGCCTTTTGGACCTTGGCCATGGTCGCCGGTTGGAAGGCTCTCGAGAGGGATTGTACGGGTTGGTGGGCGGTCGTCGGGGTGGGGCTGATGGGCACTTTCCTGAGCAAGTACTTTTCGCCCTTCCTCATTGCCGGTTTCGCTGCGTTTTTCTGGATCCATCCGCCGGCGCGGAGGCATCTGCGACGTCCGGGGCCTTGGTTGGCCTTGGCCATGAACGCCGCGGCGATCTTGCCGGTGATTTTTTGGAATAGTCGCAACGGTTGGATCACCGTGACCCACCTCCAGCAGCGGGGCAGCTTGGACCAACCGTGGACCTTTCGCCCGCAGTTCCTGCCCGAATTCATCGCGGCCACCTTTGGGCTCATGAATCCGGTGTTCTTGGTGGGGGTGGTTCTGGCGCTCGTGGGTTTCTGGCGACTGCGACGTAACTCGCTGCCAACGGAGGCGCCAAAGGATGAAACCCGTTCGCTGGCCTTGCGGTATGTGCTGTGTTTTGGACTGCCGGTTTTCCTCTTTTATTTGGCCTACACGCTTCGGTCCCGAGTCCAGCCCAACTGGGTGGCCACGACCTTTGCGCCCTTGGCCGTGTTCGCGGTGTTGTGGTGGGAAGGTCGGCATCGGGCCGGGACTCGAACCGGTCTCAGGCTCCTTCGATGGGGCGTGGGTGTGGGGTTGCCGCTGGTGGTGTTGCTGCATGAAACCAACCTCATCCTGAAGCTCACCGGGCACTCGCTGCCGGTCGCCATCGAGCCATTGGTGCGTGTGCGGGGCTATCGGGAGGCGGCCGCGGTGGTGCGCACCGAGCGGGACCAACTCCTGAAAGAAGGTCGCCCCGTGATGGTGGTGACCGACCATTACGGTTGGGCGGGTGAACTGAGCTTCTACATGGATGGTCCGGCACCCGTGGTGGCCAAGACTCCGACGGTGACCGTTGTGGAGTCCGAACGGCCGATCAATCAACTCTGGTTCTGGCCGGAATACCGGTATTCCGGTCGGCCGGGGTTGACGGTCCTGTACGTTCATCCCGAAGGGCGCACGGGTTTGAATGCTTCGTGGGCGACGCGGTTTGAAAGCGTCACGGATCTCGGAGTTCGTGATGTGGAAGTCCGAGGGCGTCTTTTTCATCGCCTCCACCTGTACGCGTGCCGGAATCAACGGTGAACCCATCGCCGGATCCATCCCGTCTCGTGGTCCAATTCTGGCCGGTGGCCGACTATGATTTGCAGTCGACCCTGGAATGCGGCCAGGCGTTCCGCTGGATCCGTTCTGGGGCGGGGTGGGAGTCGGTGATCGGAGACCGATGGGCCCGCGTGGAGGCTGCACCCGGCGGTCTGACGGTGTCTTGGATGGATGGGCCGTCGGAGGCTCCCTGGCTGCGGCATCATCTGGCGGCCGGCGAAGTGCTGGAACCGATCCTGGCTTCCTTTCCGGACGATGCCCCGCTGCGTTCGGCCGTGGCCCGGTGTCGTGGGCTTCGGTTGCTGCGTCAGGAACCGTGGGAATGCCTGGCGAGCTTCATTTGTTCGTCGACCAAGCAAATCGTCCAAATTCGGCAAATCGTGGCGCTCTTGAGTGAGCGTTGGGGTCATGAGGTCGCGGTGCCGTCTGGTGCCGTTTTGAATCGGGCGTTTCCGACGGCTGCAACGATTGCCTCGGCCGGTGAAGGAGCGCTGCGGGATTGCAAATTGGGGTTCCGCGCTCCGTACGTTTTGGATGCGGCTCGTCGGGTGGTGGAGGGACGCTTGGATTTGGAGGCGCTGGCGCGTTTGGACACTCCGGCCGCTCGGGAGGCGTTGATGGAGATTCACGGGGTGGGCCGCAAGATCGCCGACTGCGTGCTGCTCTTCGCCTACGGCCGGCAGGATGCTTTTCCCATCGATGTCTGGGTCCGGCGAGCGCTGAGCCAATTGTATTTCCCCCGTGCCCGTCGGGTGAGCTCGGCCCGTTTGGAATCCTTCAGCGAGAGCTATTTCGGTCCGTATTCGGGCTACGCCCAGCAATACCTCTTCCACTACATCCGCCTCGAAGCCGGCCGGTAGGAGTGTTTTCCCGGTTACCTGTGCTTCCAGGTTCGAGGTCCGTGCAGTGCAGGGTCAGCCAACAGTGCCTGCTCCGCTGCTTTAGGAGGACGCGCCTGGTCTCGGGAATGGCTGCCCCCGCAAAATCGGTTCCGTAAAACCGCTGTCGCACTCACAGTTTTTGATCAGTTGAGCATTCTTGGAGGTTGAAGGCACAGGCCGGGACTCGGCCAGTGATGTTGGTTCCATGGGCTGCTCGACCTGGGTTATCACTTCTATAATTCCTATCTCCTGGGCGCGTCTTGCTGGAACGGCCTCCCGCCTATGCATCGGAGCTCAAGCTATTCAAGGCCCGCACATCGATGCCCGTCCGTTGAATGAGTTCCGGGGCGAAGATGATGTGTGGCTGCGGAAGGGCCACATCCCGGGTGTCATCAGCTTCCACTGGGCTCGGCTGATGAAGAAGGACAACACCCACAAGTTCAAACCGTTCAACCAGACAAAGGCGGCCCTCGAGGCGGCGGGTATCACTCCAGACAAGGACATCATCTGCTATTGCGGCCCGTCGCGTCAGGGGAGTCTGCTGTTTTTCCACCCCTAGCATGTGGCCGGGTTTCCCAAGATCCGTTTGGACGAGGGCGCTTGGAACGAATAGGTCTTGCTTCAAGGCCGGTCTCTGCCGGCCGAGACCGGTGGTCGATCGGCAGGCATGCCGTGAACTGATGCTTGGGGCATCTCGACAAATTCCGTTTGTTGAAAGAGGGCCGGCCCTTGAACGATAAAGACGCATTGTGTCTCCTCTGCCGTCAGCCGGCAACAAAGGTCATGTTCGGATTTTTCCCAATTCTTCTGATTCTCATCGCTCCAGTGATTGGATGGCGGATCGGTTGTCTGCTTCGCTCCTCAGTTGCCGCAGGGCGCCCTAGCCAAATGAGTCCAGGATTGTTGGTTGGAACTCTTTCTTTTGCCCCGTTCGCCTTTATCTGCTTAGAGGGGGTTTTCCGGGCGGCGTTTCTCGCCTTCCTGGGCCTGCCGGTTTTGTTTGCCCACATTTCAGCCAAGAGAGTGGCAATATGATTTTGCCATCGACCACCGTGGTATCCGCTGAATTCGACGAACCGAAGATCACTCGTTTGGTGGGTCTCCGAAGTGAGCCCGCCACGAGGCGTCGTCGGCAACGTCCTCCGACATGGTATCAATATTGGCAATAATTTCGCAGGTTGAGATGACGTGCTGCATTGAGTCGTCTCAAGGATCGTCCGGTACCACACATCCCTGAGTTCCCGGCTGCCTCGACTTCGCTGGGGGTCGGTGGACATCGCCGGACATCGCCGGACATGTTGTTGCTTTCGCTGTTACTTTCGGCCGGGGAGGGGGGCTGGTTTGACCAGGCAGGGGGCCTGGATACGAAAAAACCGCGATTTCTCGCGGTTTTTTAAAGTGGTACCGGCGGAGGGACTCGAACCCCCACACCCTTCCGGGCAACAGATTTTGAGTCTATCGCGTCTGCCATTTCGCCACGCCGGCATAGTCGTGCGACTGAGTGAAAGAACATATCGTTGGAGACCCGGACTTGGCAATTGAAACCTTTGCGGCATTGAACCTCGGGACGTGCTTTGCCGTTTCCAAAGCGGATTTCTGGACTGAAGCCGGTGCGGTTTTTCAAGCCGAGCGAGTCAGCGGTTTTGATTCATGGCGCCGGAGTATTGTCCTGTCATTGAGCTCAATAGGTGTTGTGTCGCTTTAATCGCGCATTGAAGCAAATGGAGGTGTTGGGTTTCATCAAGATATCGATGAAGGCTGAGGACACGATCGTGGATTCGACAGCGACGGTGTCTCCCGGGCGGAAGAATTCGCTGATGGGCTGCCTGCCGCTGGCGGTGTTCGTGGGTTGGTGGATTTACAGCCTGCAATTCCAGTGGCGCGCTCAAGAGGAGTATCGCTTCGGCTATCTGGTGGTGGTTCTGGTGGCTTTCCTGGTGTGGGATCGGTGGGATGGCCGCCCCCGAGGCGACACCCCGGTGACGACCTGGCGTGCCTCGGGATGGTTGCTGGTGGGGTTTCCGCTGGTGCTGGTGGCCGAACTCTATCGCCATGCGCTGGCCCGCTCTCCCGCTTCAGCCACGGCCTTGAGTCTGGGCACGCTGTGCTTCATTCGCACTTCGATTCTCCAGCAGTGGGGTCCACAAACGCTGCGCCATTTCCGCTTCCCCATCTTGTTCGCCCTGATCGCCGTGCCCATGCCGGGCATTTTCTGGAACCCCATTGTTCTCGGCCTGAAGGGATTGGTGACCTTTGTAAATGTGGAGTTGCTCAACCTCCTGGGCATCCCGGCGCAACAGCAGGGCAGCGTGATCCAATTGCCGAATTGCCGCGTGGGTGTCGATGAGGCGTGCAGCGGTATCCGGAGTCTCCAGTCATCGCTGATGATGGCGCTCTTCATTGGCGATCAGTCGCTGCGTCGGGCGGGGTTGCGCTGGTTGCTGGTGGGGGGAGCGGTGGGGTGGGCGGTGGTGGGCAACATCGGGAGGTCGTTGTACTTGTCGCTCACGGCTCACCGGCACGGCACAGAGGCCTTGGATGCCGTGCATGACACGGCCGGGTGGAGCGTGCTGGCAGTGACGTTGGTGGGGTTGGGGGTGATGGCTTGGGCGCTGGCCCGCTGGGAATCGGCGTGGTTGCAGTTGGCGAAGCGGCGGCGGAAGATTTCGGTCAATCCATGAAGGGCGTTGAGTGCGTGAAGGGCGTGTTGATCACGGGGGCTTCGGGCGGCATCGGCCGGGCGTTGTGTGCCTATTTCTTGTCGGCGGGATGGCGGGTGGTGGCGACGGATGCCCCGGAGCGAACGGCGCCGGAGGGCACGGTGTCGGTGCCGTGTTGCCTCGCCTCGTATGTCGCCGATGAACGGGTGCGGAATGAGTTTCGGGAGCGAGTGGTGGAGGCTCTGGCCGGCACGCCGCTGGTGGCGCTCGTGAACAATGCGGCCGTGCAACATTGCGGGGCGACCGCCGAGGTGGTGCCGTCGGAATGGGCAGCGACGTTGGCAGTGAATGTGAGCGCGCCGTTTTTATTGGTTCAAAGCTTCTTGGGCCCGTTGGAGGCGTCGCGGGGATCGGTGGTGCAAATCACCAGCATCCACGCCACGCAGACGAAGCCGGGTTTTGTGGCCTATGCCACGAGCAAGGCCGCGCTGGCCGGATTGACGCGAGCCTTGGCGGTGGATCTCGGGGGCCGTGTGCGGGTCAATGCCATTGCGCCCGCGGCCATTTCAACGCCGATGCTCGAGGCGGGATTTGCTGGGCGAGCGGAGTCGCGCGTGGAGTTGGATCGCTTCCACCCGGCAGGGCGTATTGGGCAACCCGACGAGGTGGCGCGTGCGGCCGTGTGGCTGGCTTCGGAGGATGCCGGCTTTTTGACAGGGGCAACGCTGGCGGTCGATGGAGCCCTGGGTGTGCGGTTGCACGATCCGGTGTGAGTTGGCTCGGTGTGTGGCTGCGATTGCAGTGTTGGGTAGGGACCGATCTCCGAGCGGTCCGTCTGAGTGGTCCGTGCGCGAATTGCTGGCCGCGTGGTGCTGAGCCCGTGGTATTGAGGCCCTGTGGTATTGAGGCCCTATGGTATTGGCCCTGTGGTGTTGGCCGTCGAGTGTGTTTGTCCGGGGGAGTGGCCCTTTTTTGTCTTGGTCGTCGGAGCGGCGCTTTCGGAGAAATCGCCCTACCTCGGAAGTGCGTGGGTGAGGCTGAGTTTGTGGCCGGAACCTGGGCTGTGGCCCGATGACTTCTGAGGTAGGGACCGATCTCCGAGCGGTCCGTCTGAGTGGTCCGTGCGCGAATTGCTGGCCGCGTGTTGCTGAGGCCCGTGGTGCTGAGGCCCGTGGTACTGAGGCCCGTGGTACTGAGGCCCGTGGTGTTGGCCGCGTGTTGCTGAGCCCGGTGGTGCTGGCCCTGTGGTGTTGGCCGTCGAGTGTGTTTGTCCGGGAGATGGAGGTTTTCGAGGTTTCCGCGGAGGCTTGGTCGGCGTTGAATGCGGGGCATGAACTCGGGAGTTATGGGGCGGCGGGAATTTATGCAGGGAGCCGTGGGCGTGGTGGGCGCCGCGGGAACGATCGGCACCGGCGTGGTTTCGACGGCGGGTCTGGCCGGTTCGGCGCTGGCCGACGCATCGTCAACAGCGACAGCGATGGCACCGGCGAAGTTGAAGGGGCGCATCCAGCAAAGTCTGTGCTCGTGGAATTTCGCGCCGCTGACGCCTGAGGAACTGGCGCGTGAGGCGGTCGTCCTGGGTTTGAAGGCCTTGGAACTCGTGGGGCCCGAGCACTTCCCGATGCTGAGCCGACATGGACTGACCAGCGCGATCTTCGGGCGACATGGGTTCAGCAAGGGGTTCGCCCACCGCGAGGAACATGCCGAGTGCACGGCCGCCTGCCTGAAGGCCATCGATGAGGCCTCGGCCTTCGGGTCACCCAACATCATCACGTTCTCGGGCTTCGCGCGCGGCATCCGTCGTGAGGACGGCGTGCGCAACATGATCGAGGGTCTGAAGACGCTGGCCGGCCATGCCGAGAAGCGCGGGGTGACGGTGTGCCTGGAGATGCTGAACTCGCGCGTGGATGTGCCGATGAAGGGGCACCCGGATTACTTCTGCGACGACATCGATATGAGCGTGGACATCGTGAAGGCGGTGTCGTCGGAGCGGGTGAAGGTGCTCTTCGACATTTACCACGTGCAGATCATGCACGGCGATGTGAGCCGGCGAATCCGCCAGCACGCGCCGTGGATCGGCCACGTGCACACAGCGGGCAACCCGGGGCGTTGTGATTTGGATGCGGCCGATCAGGAGTTGAATTACCCCGCGATCATGAAGGTGCTGCTGGAGGTTGGTTATCGTGGGTTCGTGGGTCAGGAGTTCATCCCGCGGGCGGCGACCAAGACGGGCAACTTGGAGGCGATCCGGGCGGCCGTGAAGTTGTGCGATGTCTGAAGCGATTCCAGGACGAGTGTGGGTGACGGGGGCGGGCGGGCTCATCGGCCATGCCTGCGTCGAGGTAGCGCGTGCGGCGGGGTTCTCAGATCAAGTCCGTCCGTTGGTGCGTGCGGAAGTCGATTTGACGGACTTCCCGGCGGTGGAGCGGTTGTTTGCCCATGAGCGCCCGAGCGGCGTGATTCATTGTGCGGCGCGCAGTCGGAGTCCGGCGTGTCAGGCCGATCCGGCCGGGGCGCGGCTCCAGAATGTGGAGGTGACGCGCAGGCTGGCGGAACTGGCGGCGGACTTGCCGATGGTGTTTCTGTCGACGGACCTGGTCTTCGATGGCCGGCGCGATGGGTCGAAGGGCGGTTACCGCGAAGACGACGCGGTGAATCCCTTGAGTGTGTATGCCGAGACCAAGGTGGAGGCCGAGGCATGGGTGCGTCGCAATCCGCGGCATGCGATCGTGCGGACGTCGTTGAACTTCGGTCGCTCGCCGTCGGGGCCTGGGGCGTTCAATGAGGAGTTGGCCGCCGCGTGGCGAGCGGGCCGGGTCGTGGATTTGTTCGTGGATGAGTTCCGGTGCCCGATCGCGGCAGTGGAGACGGCGCGGCGGCTGTGGGCGTTGTTGGATTCGGGGCAGGGTGGCGTGTTCCACCTCGCGGGCTCGGAGCGGTTGTCGCGGTATGACATCGGACAACTCGTGGCCGAGGATCTCCGCCGTTCCGAGCCCGGTCTGGCGATGCCGATGCGGGCCGGTTCGTTGGCGGGCTATTCGGGTGCCCCGCGTGCGCCGGACACCACGTTGGATGGTTCGAGGTTGGCCGCCCTCTTGGGTGAACCCATGCCCGCCTTCACCCCCTGGCTTCGCGGTGGGGATAGGGGTTAATCGTCACTGCTCAGCCGTCGACGTTCCTGGGTGGTTGCCTTGCCGAGTCGGGACAAGGCCGTCGAAGGTTCATTGGCATGCCCCACCCACCCGAGATGAGTCCGTCGATGATTCATTGGGGTGCCCCAACGGGGCACGGCAGACCAGCCCGGGGTGAAACCCCGGGTATTGGGATGGGAATGGATGGCGTTCTGAAGGAATGCCGCATAGGTGGCCTGTGGCCGGAGGCGCAGCTGCGGGGGTGGGCTTTAGCGATTGGGCGCCGCTGGGTTGGCCGGGGCCGCAGGAGCCTGGGGCACTGCCGGGGCGGCGGGGGCGCAAGGAGTCGAATCGTCTGATCCGGATCGACGATCGGATCGAGAGCTTGGATTTCACGCATCAGAACCCTAGAGTTTCATGGAATGAGTGAACCCAACCCACTGTCCAACTGGACTCCCGAGCAGATCAGGCTCGGCAAACAGTGGGTTCGATCCTGGGCCGAAACCGGTGCGATCATGGATCAGTTGCGTCGTGAGGCGCTCCGTAAAACCGACACCGTGGAGTCGTTGCAACGATTGGCCGGAGCATTCGAATCGGCCCGCCACATGGGACGTCCCCGGTTGTCATCTGGGCTGGTGGCCCAGCAAGCGTTCTTCCTCAAATGCAGACCGGCTTTGCATGGATAAACGCGGCTATCGCTGCCCAAGAACTTTGTCGTGAACGAGGTTTTCCTTTCGCGTTCATCGGAGGGGTGGCGGTTCAGTGCTGGGGTGAACCTCGCGTCACCGAAGACGTGGACCTCACGCTCTTCTGCGGTTTCGGGAACGAGGCCCCGGTGATCCAGGCGTTTCTTTCGAGGTTTACTCCACGAATTCCAGACGCTGCCGAGTTTGCCGAAGAACGTCGGGTGCTCCTCCTGAAAACGTCGGAAGGCATTCCCATTGATGTGGCACTGGCTGGGTTTCCGTTTGAGGAATCGTTGTGTCGGAGAGCGATGTTGCGGGAGTTTTTGCCCGGTATTTCCCTCCAAGTGTGCCAAGCTGACGATCTTGTGGTTTTGAAGGCTTTTGCCGGTCGGTCCAAAGACTGGATGGACATCGAAAATGTTCTGGTCCGTCAAGGTGACCGTCTGGATTGGGACCATATCCTCAGGGAACTCAAGCCTCTGGTTGAGTTGAAAGAGGCACCGGAAATTCTTGTGCAGTTGGAGCGACTCCGCCGATCGGTCGAATGATGATCTAAGCCGGAACGATTCAATTGGATCGGCGATATGGACCCAGGGCGTTGCTCTGGGCTGGTATGCGTTGCCCCGTTGGGGCAATTCGACTGCGGCCGTTTGCGTGGTTGCGGCGGAGCGCTTCAGCGCTGGGGCGGCGCTGCTGGGTTTGCCGGGGCCGCTGGGGCCATCGGAGCTATAGGAGCGGCAGGGGCGTTGGTGCCGGGGGGGCGACCGAAGTCGGCAGGCAAGTTCAGGCGGGTGCGCAGTGCATTTTGGAACTGCGGGTTCACGTCGTCGGCCGGGGCCAACATGTCGCGCAAGACTTCGAGCTTGTAGTCGTTGAGTGAGGCGATGGCCAAGCGTTGACGCATGCTCTTGTTGGGCGTGCGTGCTTCGAAGTTGGCATGGACCTTGGTCGCCAGGCGGATCATCGATTCGCCCCGGTCGTCATCACCATTGCCGAGGCTGAAGAATCCCTGCGCCAGGAGGCCCGTGATGATGGCCTTGATGCGGTCGGTGGAGGTTTCGTTGGCGTCTTCAGAAACCTTGGCGATGGCAAAGGTCTCCAGGCTCATGCCGGCCTGATCTCCGAGCTGGTCGGCGTACTTCTTCTGGCAGTAGGCCCACCATTGGGCGGCTTCCTTTTCGCGGTTGGCGGTGTAGAGGAAGTACACGGCGTCGCGCAGGAAGTTCTTGTGACCCTTGGCGAAGTGGTCGGCCATTTTCTCGTCGCCGGCCATCATGTCTTCGTAGGCCTTGCTGGTCTTGGCCACGATGTTGAGGTTGGGCCCGAGTTCTATGGAACGGGTGGCGATGTTGGTGTACAGCCGCCCGCGCTGGAAGGCAGTGAGCATGGACTGGAACACCACCCGCCGCAGGGGAGCCCGATCGGCCTCCTTCTTGGATTCGCTGAGGCCGCGGTAGCCCCAATACACGGCGTGTGACTCGGGCAGGCGCCACTCGAGCGGGCCGTACTTGTCGTCGACCTCCTTCATGATGGCGGGCACCAACTTGAACTTGTTGACCATGATCGCCACCCGGTTGCTGGCGGCCGCGGTGTCGGGCTTGAGCAGGGTCGCGTAGTCGGGTCGGCCACCGGGGATCACGTCTTCGATCTGCCGGGCCCACCGGGCTTTGTAAGTCATGTGGGCGTCGTCCAGATACGCGCCCATCTTGTGTTGGAAGATCCAGCCCAGTTCACGGTACATCAGCACCTCATGCGGGTTGTAGCGCATGCCCTCGTCGCGCAGCAGTTCGATGGCCCGCTGCACCCATAGCCAACGGTCTTCCGGGTTGGGGAACTTGACCGAGATGTTGTAGGCCATGTTCCAGGCTTGGTGCACCCAGACGCTGGTGAAATGGGGCTGGAGCTTGGTGATCCAGTCGGCCAACTGCACGGCCTCGAAATACTTGCCGTCTTCTTGCAGCTCAGTGGTGCGAATCCACAGCGTATTGGCAATGAGGCCGCGGAAACCGCCCAAGGCCACCGTGGTGAAGGCCAAGATCGGCGGAGCATTGCTGATGATGGCCGTGCGCGTGAGGCCGAAGGTTTCGCGGTCGCGGTTCAGGATTCCCTGGATGAAGTGGGAAGCGATGAACGCCGCGATGATGACGACGGAGAGGATGGCCTTTCGGAGAGTCATCAGAACTTGGTGGGGGCTGCGAGTTCCCGGCGGGTGAGCACCACGATGCCGACGATCGATATGCCGCCGCCAACCAGGACGTTAATGACGACGAAGGCGCGGATGAGCTCCAGCCACGTGATGCTGCGGCCGGTGCTCAGGCTCGAAATGGGGGAGTAGCCGCTGACCTGGTCGATGAGCTGCTTGGCCGACCCGTACACGGCGACGCTGACTTGGTTGACCAGGGTGTTTTCGGTGACCATCCCGTTCTCGCTGTTGACCCCCACAATGCCGCCCTGATCGACCACTTGCTTGAGAGTGTTGCTCGAGAGCCCCAGCACGAGCAGGGCAATGGAGCAGAAGGCGGCCACGGGGAAGGAGAGGAAGCTGGAGCAGGCCAGGCCGACAGCCGTGAGCAAGCCCAACCAAAAGGCGATGATCATCAGACCACGGGCGTAGTTCAGAGCGAACCCGCCCTCGTGGAAGAGGACCTCCATGCCTTCATCCAGCGGGAAGAGCAGGGGCTGCTGGGTCCAGTTCTGGAAGTCCACGGCCAGCACGCCCTGGGCGTTGATCAGCTCGGCGGTGGCCCTCGGGTCGAGGCCAAACTCGACGAATGATTCGGCCGGCAAGGAGTTTTCGAGGCGCAGGCGGCGGCCGTCGGGCGGGCCGATTTCCCAATAGGCGGGGTAGAGGGTGCCCTCGGAGTTGTACTGGGTGGTGAAGAACTTGACGCGGATGAAGAGGGGGCGGCCGGCGAGGCGCTGCTTGGCGTCGGCCCCAAGAGGGACTTCCCAACGGCGGAGCATCCCGGGCGGCACAACTTGCTGCCGGGCCTTGATCATTTCTTCGACCTGCTTTCGAACAAAGGCCGGATCCAAGGCGGCGGCGGCGGGGTCTTTGAGGCGCTCTTTGAGGAGGGTTTGGATGTCTTGGGTCAGGTCCACTGCGGGCTCCCGGGCTCCGGCGCGGGCCACCAAGACTTCGTTGCGCAGTTTGACTTGCTGCTCGGCCGAGAGTTCGCCGGT
>CAMCYJ010000067.1 GCA_945883815.1 Akkermansia muciniphila
CCTGCCAACGCCAACCACTGGCCTCCAGGGCCCCGGAGGGGGGCTCTGTATTGCGTGACGGATCACCGGAACCAAACACGATGATAGCGCGGGCAACCGGCACCTCGAGGCTGCAGCAGAGGATCCAAGCCCCCAAGATCGCCACGAACCGCTGCCGGACCATCTTCATGAATCCGAGGGCGTGACCGGGCGATCCTTCCGGTTGCGTTGTTCGAGGAAGAAGCTCTTGAGGATGTGCCGGCATTCCTCTTCGCGGACCCCCGGCGTGATCGCGCTGCGATGATTGAGGGTGGGAAAGTGCAGGAGATTCATGGCTCCCCCTGCAGCGCCTCCCTTGGCATCGGGAGCGCCGAAGACAACGCGCGCCAGTCGGCAATGGACGATGGCCCCAGCGCACATGGGGCACGGTTCTTTGGTGACGTAGAGCGTGCAGTCGGTCAGACGCCAATCGCCGACGGCTTCCTGGGCCATGGTCAGAGCCAGCATTTCCGCGTGCGCGGTGGCGTCCTTCAGGAGTTCGACTTGGTTCCAGGCGCGCGCAATGACGCGGTGCCCGCGAACAATCACCGCGCCGACGGGTACTTCTTGGGCGTCGTAAGCCTTGACCGCCTGGCGCAGGGCCTCACCCATGAAAACGCGATCGACCTCGGGGTCCGGGATATCCGGTTGAGATAGTGGCTCCATGATCAGGCGCGACGCTGGGGGCTGCTCTGCTCCAGGGTCCAGGTGGAGCCCCCCGCTTCGTGACAGTGGGCGTGGGCCGCGAAGAACCCTCCGCGATGACTCCAAAAGAGGGGCCAGATTTGTTCCCGGTCGGTTTCAGGCAAATCCAACAAAGCCAATTCTGCTCGACTGTAGAATCCGAAATCTCCTTCACGATGCGGCGGCGGAACTTGTTGCAGGCGCGGCCTCACCTCGAAAAGAAACATCAGCCAATGGGTCTGACCTTGATAGCCATACTCGCTGATGAGGCCGGTCAAGTGCAGGTCGGCCGGCGTGAGGGACACCCCCGTCTCTTCCAGGGCCTCACGACACGCACAGGCGTAGGGTGATTCCCCGATGTCGGTCTTCAGCTTGCCACCGGGTGGACTGAAAAGCCCCCGGTTGGGCTCCTGAGCACGACGCAGCAGGAGAATGTTGTCCCGCTCGTCGAAACAATAGAGGAGCGTAGCGATTTTGTAGGGTAGCGGCACCGAGCTGACTAAAGCCCGGAATTGTCTTCAGGGAAAGGGCTCTGAGCGATGGCTCAGAAAGATCGCAGGAGGGAGCCGTTTTACCTTGGAACCGTGTCCGAGGGAGCATCCCTGAATCGGCCAAGCCGGCTAAGATCCATCAACGATAGACCGTGACCGCCAATGCGGAGATCAGGGCTCCCCAGACGACACCGGAAATACCCAACAGACGCACTCGCCCCTCCGATTGCGCGCACCAAGCCAGCCAATCTCTCACCCGCCAGGGCGAAACAGCTACCCAGATGGCCAGACTCACCCACCCGTACATCCAAAGCGTCACCAGATATCTCCAAGGGCTCGGGTGCCACCGTTGGGCATCCAAGACCAGATCCGCTACAAGACACATCACGATGGCCAATCCCCGCACGGCCAGGTAATCCCGGACAACAAAACAACTGGCCACTCCGATGGCGATGACTCCCCCCAGCAAGAACGGCCGGAACGCGGCGAAGTCCGATATCTCCGAGTTCTGCAAGTTCTGTTCAAACCACACGCTTCCCAAGAGCATCAAAACTACCCCCACGGCCGTATTGCGATGGAACCCCCGCATCCAGGCGGCACAGGAGGCCGGCCGGAACACGGGCCAGAGGTGTCCCAGAAAACAACCCAGGCCCAGCACCAGGGAGACTTGCGACAAGGTCAGCGATAGCTTCATCGACGAATAGGATTGGAGGATCATGCAAACCCCATCCAAGGCGAGGGTAAAGAATTGGGCGGCCCAACCGAAGAGCGGGACAAGAACCCCGAACACCCCGGCACCCAAGCGCTTTGTTAGCCCCTTTCAGGACGCTCAATCCAAGAGCGGGCGCATCTCTTCCAGAATCAGAGGGACACGGACAAAAGGGTCCTCCTTGAATTCGTACTCCAATGCGACAAATCCTTGGTAGTGGGCATCCCGCAGGATCTTGAACGTGCGGGCATAATCGGCCTTCTCCACAGCGGACTTGCCGCCCACATGGACCTTTCCTTTGAACTGAACGTTCACCGCCCACGGCGCGCACAACGCCAACTCGCGATAGGGATCGGCAGAATAGAAATTGCCCGTGTCCAGATTGATTCCCACCCAGGGACTGCGGACGGCTTGAATGATTTCCACCAAGGATTCGGCACGACGGACAATGCCGCCGTGGTTTTCGACCCCCAGAAAAATACCCACCTTACCCGCTTCCTCACCGCATTCTTCCAAAGCAGCAATGGCGAGTTTGGCCGCCTCGGCCTCCGAGGTTCCGTGGGCACCGCCGGTGAACACGCGGATATGCGGAGCGCCCAAAATGGCGGCCTTGCGAATCCATTCCTTCACCGAGGCGATCTCGGCGTTGCGCTTCTCGCCGAGGGGATGACAGAAGTCGTTGCCCACGGCGGTGCCGCTAATGGTGACTCCGCGCAAATGAGCATGGCGACGCACGTCCCGCAGATACTCATCGGTGACCTTTTCCGGAAAATAATAACTGGTCAGCTCTGCTCCGCCGCAGGCGTGATCCGCGCAAAAGTCCAAGAACCGCTTCATGTCCATACGGGCCGAGGTGCCGTCCTTGCCCACCTTGAACTGATCTCCGAACGAGTAGGCTGCCAACGACAACCGCAAGCGCGACCTCGAGGAGCGCACAAACGGCTCGACCGCGCGGAGCGGGCTCATTCCCAACGCACCGAGGGATGCAGAAGCGACCAGAAACCGACGGCGGCTCAACGGAGTGGACATGATGGCGACGCTAGAGGATGTGCCGGGAAAGCGGCAAGGATGCTGTGTCGATGACTTATGCGGAAGAAGGTTTCGCCAGCACGACCGATCCAATTGAATCGTTCTTGCTTATCCATCTTGCCCAACGCTCCCGGACCGCTCCCGCGATCACCAAAGCCCCCTTTCATTCAAAGCCCCAACCGGGTGTTGTTCCAGATCGGTTCCTCCGCAACATTCAGACATGGATCCGAGGAACTTTCCCAGATGGGCCGGGCCCGTCCACCGACAGCAGCCCTGGCTGCCGCTTGCATTGCTCTCAGGATTGCTGGTCATCGGGTGTTCTCCGGAATCGCCACCGCCCACAGCCGCAGAAACTCGCAAGGTGCTCCAGGAAGCGGGGGAACGGATCCAGCAGGGGGCGAAATCAGCCGCAGCAGCAGCCCGCGAAACCGCCCACGATGCGACCCACGTCGCCGAGTCGTTGGCCAAGCGCGCCGCAGAAGAGACCCACCGCATCACCGAAGCCGCCGCCCACAGCGAAACCGCCCAGCGACTCAAGGCAGCCAGCACGAACGCCTTCCAACAAATCAAGACCCAAGCCCAGGCTGGCGCCACGGCGGCCCGTGCCCAGGCCGAACTGACCTTCAAAGAAGCCTCGGAACTCGCGACCCAGGCCGCTGCAAAAGCCGAGGAACAGGGTCGAAAGCTGGCTGAGAAAACCCGAGAAACCCTCGGCAAGTCCGCACCGAAACCGTGACTCCAAAGGGCTCCTTTCGTGGGGTTCCGCCAATCACCTGTCCCTCCCATGCCCTTGCTTGAGATCCGCAATCTCCGCATCGACTTCGGTGCCCACCGGGTCGTCGACGAGGTCTCCCTGTCGCTGGATGCCGGAAAGACCTATAGCCTGGTGGGTGAAAGCGGCTGTGGCAAGAGCGTGACGGCTCTGAGCATCGCTCGATTGTTGGCAACTCCACCGGCCAGTCATCCCCAGGGCCAAATCCTGCTGGAGGGTCACGATGTGCTGAGCATGAACCCGCGCGAATTGCAACGGATCCGCGGAGGCCATGTGGGCTATGTCTTTCAGGAACCCGGAGCTTCCTTGAATCCGGTGATGCGGATCGGCACCCAGATCCGCGAAGCGCTGACCCGTCACCGACCCCATTTCGCCAATGACGCGGAAGTCATCCGACTTCTGAGGCAAGTGGGCATTCCCGCACCTGAGACGCGGCTGAAGGATTATCCCCATCAACTCTCCGGCGGGATGCAGCAGCGCGTGATGATCGCCATGGCTCTGGCTCCTCAACCGAAATTACTCATCGCCGACGAACCCACCACTGCCTTGGACGTCACCGTTCAGGCCCAAATCATCGAACTGCTTCGGGACCTCCAGCAACAACTCGGCATGTCCATCTTGCTCATCACCCACAACCTGGGTCTGGTGGGCGACATCGCCGACCGGGTCGGCGTGATGTACGCCGGGCAAATCGTGGAAGAAGGCCAAACACGTGACGTGCTCCAGCGCCCGCGCCACCCCTACACCCGGGCCTTGTTGAAATCGGTGCCGGAGCTAGGGCGGGCGGGCAGACGGCTGGAAAGCATCCCCGGAACCGTGCCCAGGCCCGGCGACTGGCCGGTGGGCTGCCGTTTTGCCCCACGCTGCCCGATGGCTCGCTCCGAGTGTTCTCTCCGGCCCATCGATTGGAATCCCGGCAGCATCGACCACGCAGTGCGGTGCCCCTACGCCGATGCCTGATCTTTCCATGAGCCCTACCCCACTGCTCTGCGTCGAGAATCTCCGGGTTCACTTTCCAGTGCAGCGGAGTTCCTTATCCAAGCCGGAAGCCTGGGTACGCGCTGTCGAGGACGTGAGCTTCACTCTGGGAGCCGGCGAAACCATCGGACTCCTCGGTGAGAGCGGTTGCGGCAAGACGACCTTGGGCCGTGCGGTCCTCCGCCTGGGGCCAGTCACCGCCGGAACCATCCGCTATGGCGGCACCGACATCACCCGTCTCGAGGGGCGAGCGCTGCGCGAGCACCGGCGCCAATTTCAGATGATCTTTCAAGACCCCTTCAGTTCCCTGAACCCGCGCTTCACTGTGGGACAAATCGTGGGGGAACCGCTCGAGATCCATCGTCTCGTGAAGGATTCGACCACTCGTGACCGACGGATCAGCGAGTTGCTGGAGTCGGTGGGTTTGGATCCTCGGCTGGTCGACCGATTTCCGCATGAGTTCAGCGGTGGGCAGCGGCAACGCATCGGCATAGCCCGGGCCCTTGCCGTGGAACCCCACCTCATCGTGTGCGACGAACCGGTGAGCGCCCTGGATGTCAGCGTTCAGGCCCAGGTCGTCAACCTCCTGCAAGACCTCCAAAAACAGCGTGGCTTGGCCTACTTGTTCATTTCGCATGACCTGGCCGTGGTCGAGCATCTGGCCCACCGGATTCTGGTGATGTACCTCGGCCAAGTCCTGGAGGAGGCGCCCGCCTCGGTCCTCTGCCAGCGGCCTCTTCACCCCTACACGCAGGCCCTGGTATCGGCGATCCCGACAGTCGATCCCGCCTCCAAGCGACGGCGCATCGTGCTTTCGGGCGAACCTCCCTCCCCGCTGTCGCCCCCCACGGGCTGCCCATTCCATCCCCGCTGTCCGATGGTGCAGCCCCGATGTCGCATCGAGGCACCTGTCCTGCGGAATCTGGGCGACGGCCGGCGCGTGGCCTGCCACCAGGTCTAGCCTGCCCCTCAAAACCAGCAGTTCGCCCCAGATCACCCGCATTCGGCCCCAATGGTAGGGTTTGAATGAAGAACCTGCATACAGTCAGACCCAATGAACCGATCACCCTCCATTGCCCAATCCGCCACCGCTCTGGCTTCTGCCGCCTTGTGCCTGCAAGCTATTTTGCCCGAACAAGCCCAAGCCCAAGGCTGCGTTGCTGTCCGCGGCGGTGGTATGTGCACCATGAACCACGCGGGCATGGGAGAGGACGCCGCCGAACACGGCCCATGGCTCGCCTCCGTCGGCTACCGATTCTTCAAGTCAGACCGTCACTTCATTGGTGGCAATGAATCCCGCAATGCCGCCGGACTGGATCGCTTCCAACAAGGCACCGAAGTCATCAACTATTCCCAGTTCATCGACACCAGCGTGACCTATCAGTTCAGCCCGCGTTTGTCGGCGTCACTGGTCCTGCCGTGGGTGCATCACATCCGTTCAGCGCCGTATGAACACAGCGGTGTCCGGCGCGACACCAGCGCCACGGGCATCGGTGACGTCCGAGCCGTGGTCGGCTATTGGCTCTGGGACCCTAAAACCCAACCCAAGGGCAACCTTCAGGTCAGCCTCGGTGGCAAGGCTCCCAGTGGCGACTATCAGGCCGACGACCTCTTCTTCCAGGACCAGGACCCCACCGCAGGCGTCAATATCCAACCCGTCCGCCGCAACGTCGACCAGTCGATCCAGCCGGGTGACGGCGGGTGGGGCGTGTCGTGGGAACTCAATGGATACCGCGAGTTGACCAAGGGCTTCTTCGCCTACGCTCAGGCGTATTACCTGTTCAATCCGCAAAATGTGAATGGCGTGAAGAGCCCCACCGCACGGAGCGACGCCGGCCCCAGAATTGCGGGCACGAACATCGACAACGGGATGTCCATCACCGACCAGTACCTGGTCCGCGCCGGCTTCACCAAGGTGGTCAGCGAGAAACACAACCTCTCGCTCTCCCTAGGAGGTCGCATGGAGGGCATTCCCGTGGAGGATCTCAACGGCAACGCGGGGAATGAGGAAGGATTCCGCCGTCCCGGCTACTCCATCGCCATTGAACCCGGCATCAACTGGATGCCGGGCAAGTGGAATGTGGCGATCACGGTTCCCTGGCGTCTGGAAGCACAACGGGAGCGAAGCTACTGGAATCTCCAGAAAGGAACTCGGGGCGACGCCGCCTTCGCCGACTACCTGGTGACCCTCTCGGTTTCGCGCTGGTTCTGATTTCTCCTGCAGTCTGCGTGTGTTGAGGGACCGTGGCGACACGGTCCCTCTTTTTCTTGCCAGCTTGAATCAAAGCCTTAGCCGGCTTCATCCAAACCCAGACGTCATTTCCGACCGCCTGGCTTCGGATCCGCTTCAGCCTTCGGGAACAACCAGCGTCCCGGCACTCTGGATGTCCACCCGGCTGGGCACCTCCGAGTAGCTCAATACGGTCAGGTCGCTAAAGGTCGCTTCAAAGAATCTCCGGAACGCCAATCGAATGTGCGGTCCGCACAGCACCACAGGAGCCTGACCCGATGCCAGCAACCCCTGGATCATCTTCGAGAGAGTTTCCACCAGGTGACGAGCCAAGCGAGGTTCCAGAAGCAAGGCGATCTCCGTCTGCGACTGCCTCACACCCTTGGCGATCTCCTGTTCCAGACGCGGATCCAGAGTGATGGCCTTGAGCACTCCCCGGTCGTCCTGGTAAGGCTTCACTATCTGCGGACCCAGGGCGCGCCGCGCGTGTTCGCTGAGCTCATCCGGGTTCTTGGTGACCCCGGCAAAGTCACTCACCTTCTCCAAAATGCTCGCCAGGTTGCGGATGGAAATGCCTTCGGCCAGCAGGTTTTGAAGGATGCGCTGGACCTGGCCCACATTGAGTTGAGCCGGGATCAATTCATTGACCACCGTCGGATGCGTGGTCTTGAGATGATCCAGCAATTGCTGCACATCCTGCCGTGAGAGGATCTCGTGGCTCTGGTGCTTCACCACTTCGGTCAAGTGGGTGATGAGCACACTCGATGCATCGACCACGGTGTACCCGGCAATCTCGGCCGTCTTGCGCTCAACTTCCGTAATCCAGGTCGCAGGCAATTGGAACACCGGCTCGGTCGTCGGGATCCCCTTGAGCGTCACCCGACTGTTGGTGGCGTTCATGGCCAGAGAATACCCCGGCATGAGGTTACCCGTGGCCACCGCGTTTCCCTTGAGCAAGAACCGGTATTCGTTGGCCCCGATCTGAAGATTATCGCGAAGCTTGATGGGCGGGATGAGCAAGCCCATTTCTTGGGCGAACTGCCGACGCACACCGGTGACGCGCTCCAGCAAGTCGCCCCCCTTGCGACTGTCAGCCAAGGAGACCAGTCCGAATCCCAGCTCAATGAGCATGGCATCCACACCCAAGAGGTTCTCCAGCTTGTCCGCGGCCGGTGCAGCGGCTCCCGCGGCTCCCGGTGCCACGGCGGCTGCAGATTCACCCGGTTTAGCGGTCTTGCCGTCGGCCTTGCGAGCAGCATCCGCAGCAGTCACAGGCCGGTTCTTGATGTTGTTGCCAATGAACCAGGTGAGGACCGCGAGCACCAGGAACGGGAGCATCGGCAACCCTGGGACCAGCGCCAGGAAAGCCAACATGCCTGAGAGGATGGTCAAGGCCCGTGGGTACGACGTGAGCTGACGGCCCAATTCTTCGCCAAAGTTATTCTTAGACGCTGCCCGGGTCACCAGAAGTCCCGCCGCCATGGAGGTGATCAGGGCCGGAATTTGCGAAACCAGGCCGTCACCAATGGACAGCAGCGTGTAGCGGGAGAGGGCCTCGGTGAAACTCATGCCCCGCTGCGCCATGCCGATGGCGAAACCACCCACGACATTCACCACGGTGATGATCACGGCCGCCACAGCGTCACCTCGAACAAACTTCGAGGCACCATCCATGGCTCCGTAGAAGTCGGCCTCCTGCTCCACCTTGCGCCGGCGGGCCCTTGCCTGCTGTTCGTTGATGATCCCGGCCCCCAACTCGGCATCGATGGCCATCTGCTTGCCCGGCATGGCGTCCAAGGTGAAACGAGCGGCCACCTCAGCGATGCGGCCAGCACCCTTGGTGATGACCACGAAGTTGATGATCACCAGGATGGCGAAGATGACGATGCCCACCACGTAATTGCCACCGACGACAAAGTTGCCGAAGGCCTCGATGATATGACCGGCATCGCCGGAAATGAGGATCAGCCGGGTGGTCGCCACATTGAGGGCCAACCGGAACAGGGTCACGAAGAGCAGCAGCGATGGAAACCCGGTGAACTCCGATGGATCGTCGGTGTAGAGGATGACCAGCAAAATCAGCAGCGATGAAGCGATGCTGACCGCCAAGAGCAGATCCAACAGAAACGGCGGCACTGGCAGAATGAGCAGCAGCACCGTGCCAAACACGCCCACCACCAACCAGAGGTCCATCTGGCTTAGCCGAACCAACCAACTGTCCTTTGTTTTCGTCATCGCGTCCGTTTCAGGACTCAGCGAAAGCAGGTATCGCTCCAAGTTGTTTTTGACCCGTATTTACGGGGCTTTATTGATTTTTTGGACTCCGATCCGGCAAACACTGCCGGGTCAGTCGAGACCAATTTGCTTTGGATAGATGGGCAGCCGCTGCACGACAGTTTTTTATTCCGACCGCCTCACCAGACCCCGGATCGGCTGGAGCCGGCCGGTGCGCCCGAGAGGGAGGGTGACCATAAAATTGGAGACCGGATCGCGGGGGGTATCTATTGTCTGCCGTGTGACTCCAACTTTGCTGATTGTGGATGATGAGAAGTCGACCCGCGATGGGCTGCGAACGGCGCTGGAGGACAAATTTGACGTCTACGCGGCCCCAGATGCGGCAGGGGCTTGGCAGTTGCTCGAAAAGGAACCCGTGGATGTGCTGCTGACCGACCTCCGCATGGCCGGAGACGATGGGCTGGCTCTGATCCGCAAAGCCAAGGCATTGCCGAAACCTCCGGTGTGCATCTTGATGACCGCCTACGGTTCCGAAGACCTGGCCGTCGAGGCCATGAAGCAGGGTGCCGACGACTACATCAGCAAAGGACGCCTGCAAATCGATGAACTGGAGTTGCGCATTCAACGGGCTCTCCGACGCAACCGACTCGAAACGGAGAACGAGCAACTCCATCAGCGGCTCGATCAACGCTTCGGCATGGAGAACTTCATCGGCGAAACCCCGTCCATCCGGGAAGTATTCGAACAAATCCAGCAAATTGGTCCCTCCACCGCCACGGTTCTCATCACCGGGGAGAGCGGCACCGGCAAGGAACTCGTCGCCAAGGCCATCCACCAACTCAGTCGCCGAGCTCGAGGCCCCTTGGTCACCGTCAACTGCGCCGCCCTGCCAGCAACACTGCTCGAGGCAGAACTCTTCGGCCATGAAAAGGGTGCCTTCACCGGAGCCAACGAGCGTCGCATCGGTCGGGTGGAACAGGCCCAGGGAGGTACTTTGTTCCTCGACGAAATCGGAGAGATCGACGCCACCACTCAGGTGAAATTGTTGCGTCTGATCGGCGAACGCACCTACGAGCGCCTGGGGTCCGGCAAGACCCAGAGCGCTGATGTACGTTTTCTCTCCGCCACGAACAAGGATCTCAAGACCCTGGTCCGGGCCGGCACTTTCCGCGAAGACCTTTATTTCCGGATCGCGGTGGTGCCCATTCACCTGCCCCCGTTGCGCGAACGGGTCGCCGACATCCCGCTCCTGATCAGCTCCTTCCTGAAGGAATTCGCCCGTGAGAACGACAAGAAGATCACCGCCTTCAGCACCGAGGCGATGGATCTGATGCTTCGATACCGCTGGCCAGGAAACGTCCGCGAACTGCGGGCCTCGATCGAACACGCGGTGGTCCTGTGCCGCGGCGATCAGATCCAACCACGGGATCTACCCGCATCCGTGCGTGAACCCCTCATCGAGGCCGCATCCACCTCTCCGGTTCCTCAGGCGAGTCTGGCGCCGGGCCGGCTCTCCCTGCGGGAGGCCGAGAAGCAGCTGATCATCCACGCGCTGAAGGAATGCAACGGCAACCGAACCGAGGCGGCCCAGAAGCTGGGAGTGAGCCGCAGAACGCTGCACCGCAAACTCCACGAGTTCGAGCTGCACGACCTGTAGGGCGGACTTTCCCAAGGCTCCCGCTGGACACCCTGCCCCGGCCCAGCGGCTGTCACTGGGAACCCGGGTCGGACTGGGTCCGCGCGTCGTAGAGGCCCGTACCGGTCGCGACGGCGTTGGCGACCAGGCAGGCCAGCAGTGCAGGCAGGAGGAGTTCGGGCCCGAACAGTTCCCAGCCCAGAACCGCGCACGCCAGCGGCGTGTGACTGGCCGCGGCGAAGACCGCCACAAAACCCATCGCAGCGAATTCCTGCACGGGCCAACCGGCTAACATCGCAAGGGTGTTTCCCAGCGCTGCGCCCACGAAGAAGAGCGGCGTGACTTCTCCGCCCTTGAATCCCCCGGCCAAGGTCACGGTGGTGAAGAGCAGCTTCCATCCCCAACTCCATGCCGTAACACCTCCCGGCTCAAAGCAACGAACGATCGAGGGATCCCCGGGCAATCGACCGGTGACACCGATTCCCAAGTAGGCATCGGTGCCCAGGACCTGAGTCAGTGCGAGGATCACGAGGGCTGACACCACGGGCAGAGCCCACCGAGGAATGACCAACCGCTCAAAGAGCAGACTCCATCCTCGGAGGCAGCCCACGAACAACCGGGCCGCCAGGCCGAAGACCAATGCCGCCAGCGCGCACTGCCAGAGTCCCCCTGCGGGTTGCAGCGAGAGCGCTTGGGCCAGCGGATAGTGGGTGTGCTGCACGCCCAGGGCCAGACAGGTGGCATGCCCCAGCCACGATGCCACCAAACACTGCAACGCTCGGCGCCACTGAAATCGGCCGAGAACCGGCAATTCGATCGCATACAACGCCCCCGCCCAAGGTGTCCCAAACACGGCACCAAATCCGCCGGCAATTCCCGCCAGCACGGCCACGGAAGGATCGGGAACGAGGGAGCGCAATCGCCTTCCCCAAACATGGGCCAAGGCCGCCCCCATTTGCACAGCAGTGCCTTCACGACCGACGGAACCACCGCACAAATGGCTCAAGAGGGTGGCCCCGAACACCAATGGTGCCATGGTCCAGGGCACCTGGGGCTCACGCCGATGAGCGACGTCCAGAAGAAGACTCACGCCTCGTTCGGAGCCTCGCCCCCAGGTTGCGTAGGCACGGACCATGAGGAGACCCGCCACCGGCAACAAAAACAACAACCACGGGTGACGCCAGCGGGTCGCGGTGACCGCATCGAGGGCGGCCAAGAAAACCGCACTGGCCAATCCAGAACCCAACCCCGCCAACGCTGCGATCCCCAAGCCTGCAAGAAGTTGCTCAGGAGATCGCATGCGCGAAGACAGCGATTCCGCAGTCATGACGACGCTCGGGAATGGCCCGAGTCATTGCTATCACAACCAGCGCGATCAGCGGAGGCGCAGCGCGATCTGCTTGTCGAGCTCGCTGGCCAAGAGGATGTCTGCCTTGCCGTTGGACTGCCGGGCCTGCACGAAGATGCGGCTGGCATTGGGCTCCAACTCCTCGACTCGAATCCACAAGGTCCGGTTCTCGATCTTGGCCGAGAGGGTCTTGCGGACAACATCCTCGGAAGTCAGCGTGCCGTTGAACACCAGTGTGGCCTTGGCTGCCTCGAACAATTGGGCAGCCGGTCGCTCATAGCGACTTTCGATGAAGTCCAGGGCGAAAGGCATACCCACCTTCATGTGACCTTCCTGGGTCCGGTAGCAACCGGTGAAGCTCGCGAGGCCGATCAGCAGGGCAGGGACGATCAGAAACTTGTTCATTGCGCAGCGATGCAACCACACCGACCTCTAGGGTCAAGCCCACGCTCCATTCATTTGCCATCCGGACTTTCCCCAGGCACCCTCAAATCCGTCGAAGTTCAGTCTTAATTTATGGGCCGCTCAAAGAACCCTCAAAGAATCCTCCATGGCGGCCCCGTTGGCGGTTGTTACCAAGAGTCTTTCAGGGTAATTTTCAGGTCAATCGGAGCGAATCAGAGAGAATCGGAGCGCTGTTCTGATCGATCTTAGGCGTGAAAAACGAGAGCGTCCGAGAATCAAAAACCAATTCAGTGATTGACGTGGTGTGATCATTTGATAGAAACCGCCCTCCTTTTCGGAAACTTTCGGATACTTGATGAAGACCTATCTGCCCAAAGTCGACGTGCAGCGCCGTGCGTGGCGTGTGATCGACGCTAACGGCGCCATTCTCGGCCGCCTCGCTGTCCAAGTTGCTGACGCTCTGCGCGGCAAAGACAAGCCTGTGTTCACTCCCCACCTCGATGCCGGTGACTTTGTGGTCGTCATCAACGCCGAGAAGGTCGTCCTGAGCGGGACAAAAGAGTCGGACAAACTGTTCATGTCCTACTCCGGTTGGAAGGGTGGCGAGAAGTATCGCTCCGTGGCCCAGGTTCGTGCCGCACATCCCGAGCGTCTGGTGATGCACGCCGTCAAGGGCATGCTCCCCAAAAATCGCTTGGGAGACCAATTGCTGACCAAGCTCAAAGTGTACACCGGTTCCAATCATCCGCATTCCGCTCAGGAACCGCGCGACATGAAGTACGTCGGTTAATCTTCCTTTCCTCTCCACCATGTCGAACTCCAACGAATTCCTTGGCACCGGCCGCCGCAAGACTTCCGTGGCCCGGGTCCGCATTTCTGCCGGTAGCGGCAAGATCCAGGTCAATGGTCGCACCTTCGAGGTTTACTTCCCTCTTGAGTCCCAGCGCATGGCTGTCCAGCAGCCCTTCGTGACGACCGCGACCTCGGGCAAGTACGATGTCTCCATCAACGTGGTGGGCGGCGGTCCTGTCGGTCAGGCCGGAGCGGTCCGTCACGGCATCGCCCGCGCCCTCATCGAGGCTGACGCCGCACTGCGTCCCTTGCTCAAGGCCGATGGCCTGCTGACCCGCGATCCTCGTATGAAGGAGCGCAAGAAGTACGGTCAGCCCGGCGCCCGCAAGCGCTTCCAGTTCAGCAAGCGCTGATCTGTCGGAGCCGCAAAGAGGCACTCGAGGTCTCACTGCTTGCGCTCGACGCGTCCCGAAAAACCCCGCCGATTTGGTTTCGACGGGGTTTTTTGTTTCCTTCGAAGGCCATAGGAGCGGCGGTCCCAGAGCGCTTCCAACTACCAATTCCGAGTCCGGTGAAATCCCTGTTCGCCCGCTGCGGATGCGTTCTGTAAGGTTGGTCTCCGGTTGCGTTGTCCATGAATTCCAATTCCAGATCCGTTCGCGTCGCCATCGTTGGAGCCTCCGGTTACTCGGGCGAAGAACTCGTGCGCCTGCTGCTTCGCCATCCTCAGGTCGAACTCGTGGCGGTTACCTCCCGACAAAGCGCGGGACAGACCATCGCCCAGGTGTTTCCCAAGTTCGCCATGAACCCCGTGGCCCGCTCATTGAAGTTCAGCGATCCCGACACGGCCACGCTGGCTCAACAGGCGGAGATCGTCTTCCTGGCACTGCCCCATGGTGTGGCCGCAGAATTCGCCGTCCCACTGTTGCGGAGTGGCTGCCGGGTGATCGACCTGAGCGCTGACTTCCGTCTGAAGAGCGCGGCCGTGTACAAGGAATTCTACGCGCACGACCACCCGGCACCGGAACTCCTGGCGCAGTCGGTGTATGGCCTGCCGGAAATCCACGGAGAGGCGATCCGCGACGCCCGCTTGGTGGCATCCCCGGGCTGCTATCCCACCAGCATTCTCTTGCCGACACTCCCGCTCCTGCGGGACGGGTTGATCCGACCGACGGGCATCATCGCCGATTCGCTGAGCGGTGTGAGCGGCGCTGGCAGGAAGGCGGATGTCGACTACCTGTTCTGCGAGTGCAACGAAAGCGTGCGGCCGTACGGAGTTCCCAAGCACCGTCACCTCTCGGAAATCGAAGAGCAACTCTCGGCCGTGGCGGGCAGTCCCGTCGTGATCCAGTTCACACCGCACCTGATCCCCGTCAACCGCGGCATCCTGACCACACTGTATTTGGCCCCCAGCCAGCACATCTCCAACCCCGAAGAGGTCACGGCCTTGGGCGAGCGAATCTCTGCCTCCTACGCCAAGGCCTACTCGAACGCGCCGTTCGTGCGCCTGTTGGAAGGCAAAGCCTTGCCCGACACCAAGAATGTGGTGGGCACCAACGTCGTGGAGATTGCGTGGCGGCTCGACCCTCGGACCGGCCGACTCATCGTCATGAGCGCCGAAGACAACATCCTGAAGGGAGCCTCCGGTCAGGCGGTCCAGAGCCTGAACCGGATGTGCGGATTCCCGGAAACGACCGGATTGATTTGATGCGTCCGCGCTACCACACCTCGGACGAGGCTCCGACCGGGAGTGTGTGTGTGGGAAAATTTCCGACCCAGCCTGCGGGTATTGCCCGGGAAGGTCACTGCTTCTACGATACCGGACCTGATTCGAGACTATTGCAACCATGAGTGAGACCCCGTCTGCTGAAACGCCCATCAACCCGGGTGAAACTGCCAATGCCAACGGCCCTGCCACGGATGCATCCGGCTTGGATCCCCTGCAGGCCCAACTTGCGGAAGTGCAAGAGCGGTATGTCCGCCTGTATGCGGATTTCGAGAACTTCAAGAAACGCGCTGCCCGCGAACGGGACGAGGTGCGCCGTGCCACCACCGAGTCCGTCCTCGGCCGATTGCTTCCGGTCCTCGACACCTTCGAAATGGCCATGCAGGCCGCAGCCCTGCCCAACACCAACCTCGAGTCGCTCAAGGCCGGCGTGTCCATGATCCAGGGTCAATTGCGCAACACGGTCGCCGATTATGGCGTCGAAGAAATCGATGCAGTGGGTAAGCCGTTCGACCCGGCGCTGCACGAGGCGCTCTCCCAGCAGGAAACCACCGAGGTCGCCGAGGGCTTGGTGATTTCCCAAAATCGCAAGGGCTACCGCATGAAGGATCGGCTTCTCCGGCCCGCAGCCGTGGTTGTCGCCCGCAAACCCGGCTCCGCCACCGCCAACACTCCGAGCCAATCCTGAACCATGGCAGCCTCGAACAAGCGCGATTATTACGAGGTGCTCGGTGTGGAACGCGACGCCACGCCGGAGCAGATGAAGAAGGCCTACCGAAAACTGGCCGTTCAATACCATCCGGACAAAAATCCGGGCAACAAGGAGGCCGAAGAAAAGTTCAAGGAATTGGGCGAAGCCTATGAGGTCCTGAACGACCCCCAGAAACGCGCGGCCTACGATCAGCACGGCCATGCGGCCTTCGATCCGCGCATGCGGGCCGGGGCTGGAGGCGCCCGCGGCGGTGGCGGTGGCGGTTTCCATGACCCGGGCGATATTTTCCGGGAAGTCTTCGGCGGCGGCGGGGGTGGTGGCGGCAGCATCTTTGAGCAATTCTTCGGCGGCGGCGGCGGAGACGATGAAGGCCCCGCCCAGGGCGAGAACCTCCGGTACGATCTGGAGATCACCCTCGAAGAGGCCGTCAATGGCACCGAGAAGGAGCTCAGCTTCTCCAAGCCGATGCGCTGTGAGCCGTGCAGTGGCAGCGGCGCTGAGAAGGGCTCCAAGACGATCACCTGCCAAACCTGCGGCGGTCGCGGCCAAGTGACCCGCAATGCCGGCATCATCATGATGCGTCAGACCTGCCCCCGGTGTTCCGGAGCCGGAAAGGTCATCGAGCGCCCGTGTCGCGCCTGCAGCGGCGAAGGTCGCGTCAACCAAAAGACCTCGGTGCGCATCCGCATTCCGTCGGGTGTCGATACCGGAGTCCGATTGCGTTCTTCCGGCAACGGCGCTGCCGGTGTCCGAGGCGCGCCCAATGGCGACCTGCACGTCATGATCCATGTGCAGGAACACGAGATCTTCGGGCGTAATGGCCGGGACCTCACCTGCGAAGTGCCGATCCGCTTCGTACAAGCCGCCCTTGGGGGCGAGATTGACATCCCTACCCTCACCGGCAAGGCGCGCATCGCCATTCCCTCAGGAACGCAGTCCGGCAGCACATTTCGACTCAAGGCGCGGGGTGTGAAAGATCTCCAGGGCGGTGGCCAGGGAGACTTGCTCGTGACCGTACGGGTGGAGATTCCCCAGCGGCTCAATGCCGCGCAGCGCGCCAAACTCGAAGAGTTCGCCGCCCTGTGCGACGAGAACGTCAATCCGCAATCCAAAGGCTTTTTCGAGAAGGCTCGAGCCTTCTTCAAATAGGATCGAACCGGGGCGATGGACACCCGTCCTTCGCCCCGGGGACCGTTCTACCTTTTCCATGCACCGATTCTTCGCCTCCCCGGACCGGTGTTCAGCGTCGGTGTTCACACTATGCGAATCGGAAGCGCGTCATGCGTCCCAAGTGCTGCGCCTGGAACCGGGCGACCGGGTGGAAATCCTGGATGGCCAAGGGACTCTGATCGAAGCCGAGATCCTCAGCTCGGGTCGTAAATCCGTGGAGGTGCGGGTGATCCAACGCCTGGTTCAGCCCCGGCCCGTTCCGGGCGTGGTCCTGTTGCAGTCGCTGCTGAAGGGCAAGGCCCTGGATACAATTCTGGAGAAATCCGTGGAATTGGGCGTGGGGCAATTGGTCTTGCTAGACACCGAACGGTGCGTGGCACGAGTGCCGGCCTCCGAGGCGGCCCGCAAGCGAACGGTATGGACCCAAACTCTGATCGAAGCTGCCAAGCAGTCGCGCAACGCCTGGCTGCCGGAGCTGCTGGGCCCCATGTCCTTGGCCGATGCGTTGGCGCAGCAAACGGCCGCCGACAAAACCTGGCTGGGAGTCGCATCCCTCGAATCCGGAGTTCCAGCTCTGGGTCGGGTGCTGCAGTCCCACTCGGGATCGACGACCCGCGGTCGCCTGGCCATCGCCATCGGACCCGAAGGCGATTTCAGCCCCAGAGAGCTGGACGAGTTCCGAACCTTCGGGGCAGAAGCCGTCTCGTTGGGTCCGTTGATCCTCCGCGCAGAAACCGCAGCCATCGCGGCTGCGGCAATCCTGGGAGATCACGCCCGAAGCTGGGCCGCATCCATCCCCTCACCCGCACCGGCCGACTCCTCAGCCTGACATGAACTTGCTCCTGTTCATCCTGCTTTTGGCGGCCGGAGCCACCGGTCTCCGAGCAGCCCCCACCAACTCGACCCGGGTTCCCCGGGATGTCTTCGCACTGCGCCCGTTGGAATGGATTCCCTCGATTCCGCAAGTCCGGATCATTCCAGTGGCGTTCCCGGATGCCAAGCCGATGGGCTACATCCATGCGCTGGCCACGACAGGAGAGCGTTTGTGGATCTCGGCCCACCCCTTCGGCGACACCAACCTACCTCCGACGGCGGGTCGTCTATGGACCTTCCTGCCCGGAGACAACCGCATCGATCCTGCCACCGGAGTTCTGGAGGTTCATGCAGTCTCAGGCTTGCAGGCACGCGGCAAGCAGCTCTGGCTCATGATCGACGGTGGCCTGGCACGGATGGATGCCACCACCTTCGCCGTCGACCCGTTCGGCTCTGCCCAAGGCATCATCAGCCCGCAGCCTCCGGCTGTGGCCGAGACTCGACGAGGCTTCTTCGCCCTGGGCGACTCCGGGGCGCTGTTCCGATTGTCGCCCGATGAGCGAACCTTCTTTCGGATCGATGCATCCCCGCCCACACCGGACACCCGCGACACCTCCGCCTGGCGCTTTTTGGCCGGCTCGGGCGAGTGGCTGCTGGCGGCCACCGAACGGCGTGTGGCCGTGCGCCATGCCGATGCCCCGCGCTGGAACACGCTGCCCACCGCCCTCAAACCCCGCTCACCCGAACTCGACCCCATCCGAATCTTTTCGGTGTGTCCGGATGCCGAAGGTGGGTTCTGGATCGGCAGCGATGCCGGGTTGGGATTTCTCCATGCCGAGACCGGCACTTCCCAATTCCGTGAACGCTGCGGCACGGTCCAGGTTCCTGGCGGCCTCGGAATCCCCATCCCGACCGGCATGCAACCCACCCTGGCCGCAGTCGAGGCCGCCCGAGAACGGGTGACCGATGGCATCCGAGAACGCATGAAGCTGCGGGCACGGCTGGCGCGGGCCTCCCGCGAAACCGGCCGACCTATCGACGCCATCACTCCCCTGAGCCGCATCCCGAGCGGAGTCCGAGCATTGGCCATGGACCACGGGTTCCTCTGGGTGGCAACGGCCGACCCGGTGTATCCGATGCGTTCCCGGATCCTGCTCTTCCACCCAGGCAGTCAGAAATGGGTCGGTTGGTTCGCCTTGGGCTTTCCGGTCACCACCCTCGCGGTCGATGATCGTTACTTGTGGGTGGGGGCCGACACTCAGTTCGCCCGGGCCACACCACTCTACGCCGTCGAGAAATCAGCATTGCTGTCCATCCCATCGACTCGTTGGAGTCCCGATACCTTGGATGCCGAAGACATCCGCATGAAATCAGCGGCATTGCCGCTATCCGAACGGACCGTGTTCGCGTTCTTCTCCGGAGACTACGCCAACGTCCTCCGTTGGACCGAGGGCGACTCCCTGACCGATGAGCAATGGTTCCTCCGGGCCCTGTCGTTTGATCCCATCGGCTTGAACCAACCGGAGCAATTGGCCCTCAACCTCCGTCGTCTCATCATCCGTCATCCTGACAGTGTCTTCACGGGCTTGGCCACGGCGCTTTTGGAGCGGACAGGATCGACCCTACCTTCCCAAGGCGCGCCCACAGTCTCACCCCCGGACCCTATTCCGACCCCTATTCCGACACCTCCCGTAACTCCAACCCCGGCCTCAACCCCAACCCAGCCCCCGCCACCATC